>JBDNIG010000493.1:0-9631 GCA_041688415.1 Rhodopirellula sp.
GCAAAATGCGCCGTAGTGGCCGGTCGATGCCACGCCGCGAAAGCGAGTCGACCGCTGGGGGGGCCGCACAAATGGCATCGCGGTAGCGGGCCAACCTTCCCGGCAGCGATCCCGCGGTATCGAGTTGCGACAACAACGATTGATCCCGATGAGGTGCATTGCCCGAGAGCATCCGGTACAGCAGCGCGCCGGCGGCGTACACGTCCCAGCCACTATTGGGCGTCGAGTGCAAGTCAGCTTGCTCAGGTGCCATGTAAAATAGCGTGCCCATTGCCGGCGTTTGGTCATGCGACATCCGGCTCTGACCGAAATCCGCTAAACGCGGTTCGTTGTCGTCTGCGATCAGAATGTTGGCGGGCTTGACGTCACAGTGCAGGACACCCTTGCCATGGCAATGATTCAAACCCACGCAAATTTTTTGAAACATTGCGACCGCTTCCCTCAGTGGCAACCGACCACGCCGCAGTAATAGATCCTCGAGCGAGCCTCCCTCGACCAATTCCATCACGTAGTAGGGCGGATCCGCGTCCCACCCCACCTCGAGGACTTGGACGACGTAGCGATCACCGGAGAGCTGCACGAGGTTCTTGACTTCCCGCGACAGCAACGACCAATTCACGCCGCCGCGATGCAGATAGAATTTGACCGCGACACCGCGTCCCGTATTCAAATTCCGACCGACCCATACCTGTCCAAAGGCACCCGCTCCAAGGAATCGCTCAACCCGCACACCGGGAACTTCGGCCGGCGGCATGGTCGGCATCATCGACTGGCGCCGTGCCGCGGCTTGATCGAGCACTCCCTGCGTTTCGGTGCGTTCGGACTCCGGATCCTCGATGTCACGATCGTCGGGAGGTGTCGGTCGGGTTGGATCGGACAACCTGGTTTCCACTTGGGTTGGTGGGATTCGTTAACGAGGTACTGGGCAGGAAAAATTGGGCAGGAAAACATTCGGCAGAAAAAACGCAGCCGGTCAGTACCTGGATTACGGCCGCGAGCTGTCGATTTATTCGAGTTCCCAATTTTAGCGTGCAAATCATAACCCGACGCGTAAGCGAGGGATTCACGCCGCCATCGCTCGCTTACGCGTCGGGTTATGAAAACGTGGCACTCAGTGAGGCGGAATGAATTACCCATACCTGCTTACCGCCCAACGCCTTTCCATCATCGGATGCTAGGCCAGTCGTACGCAACCGGGCAACGAACCGGTAGGGGTGGGTGAAACCAACGACGGGGCAAGGTAGAATTCCGCAGCCCCATTCACCGGGCACTCATTTACTGCTCCATGCCTTATCTATTCGCCAGCGAGTCGCGATGTCGATTCAAGTCACCTGCACGCATTGCTACAAACGATTCCAGGTCAGCGACAAATTCGCGGGCAAGTCGGGGCCATGCCCAGCATGCAAGAAGTCGATCAAGGTTCCTGAACTGACCGAACAGGTCGTCGTTCATGCGCCGGAAGACGATTCGCCAAAGGACTCCAAAGGGCGAAGTGTCCTCAAGCCGATCACGGCCGAGGATCCCGTCCTGACCAACCGCATGTTGTTCATCGCGACGGGTTGCGTGGCCGGATTGTTTGCGATCGCATTGGGATTCCGATTCTCGGGTGACATGCCGCCGTGGGCACAAATTCTGGCACAAATTCTTGGCGTGATCTTACTGGCACCGCCGCTGACGCGGATCGGATACACCTTCGTGCATGATCGCGAGTTGGCGCCCTACACGGGGGTGGAACTGCGAAACCGAGTGCTGGCTTGTTCCGGATTGTTCGTGGCGACGTGGGTTATCTACGCGTTGATTCCCGCCTACGTGTTCGAACTGGCGTCCGCCAAGGAAATGTCGTGGACGATCGCGGGCATCACCTTTTGCGTGATGTTGATTCTGGGAGCGTTTGCCTCGGTGGCTTGTTTTGAACTGGAGTTTCCCAATGGGCTCGCCCATGCCGGTTTCTACTTCTCGGTCGTCATCATCTTAGCACTCGTCGCCGGCGTGACGCTGGCTGGTAAAGAACCCGTCGGTCGCCGTGCCCTACCGGATGCCGATATGTCGGCTCCGGCGGAGCGTGTCGCGCCGTGATCGAAATCACACGGTGGCATCCGCAGCATCTGGAGCAGGCAATCCCATGACGGCAACCATTCCCGAAATCGCGGCCCTGCGACGTGGCTCGTCACGCATCCGAATTCCGCCATCGATCGATGTGCCGATGACCCAGCGGGTTCGCGAACTCATCGATTCGCCACCGCTACGGCGACTCGCTTCGCTCAGCCAACTCGGTTTGGTGTCGCTCGTCTACCCGGGGGCCACCCACAGCGGACTGGAGCATTCACTCGGCGTCTATGCCAACGCGTTGCGACTACTCGACCAGTTCAGCGAGTTTGATGACGTCATCGATCCGCTTGCCCAGGAATCGTTTCTCGTCGCGGCGTTAGTCCACGACGCGGGCCATTGGCCGTTTTGTCATCCGATCGAAGACATGGGAAGTTCACTCAGCGGCAGCGTCGGCAGCGGCGGTTCGCCGATGAGGAAGCATGAGGATCGTGTCGAGGCGATCCTGCACGACTCCGAGATCGCCGATTATTTGCCGCGAGATTGGGCGTGCAACGCCGACGACGTGATGGCGATCCTTCGGCCTAAGTCCCTCACGGCGCGTCCGGGCAGCGGATTGTCCCCCCGCGATGTTTCGTTCCTAGCAAGTTGCCTGAGCGGGCCAATCGATATCGATAAACTCGATTATTTGCAACGCGACAGTCTCCATGCGGGAGTCCCGTACGGTCGTAATTTTGATCCTGATCGAATTCTCTCGGCGATGTGCCCGCATCCCATCGGTTCGCAACTCGCGATAAGTGAGAAAGGACGTACCGCCGCCGAGATGATGGTGTTCGGTCGCTACGTCATGTTCAGCGAAGTGTATTGGCATCACACCGTCCGCGCGGCCACGGCGATGCTGCAGCGCGCGCTGTTCACCCTCCAACATGATACGGATCGGTGCCGTGGGCAAATCGCATTCGACCTGCCCGCTTGGTGTGACTATTCCGACGCAGGCTGGATCGCGTCGCTCCGCGATGTTGCCGCCGAAACAGCGTCCGTTCCGGTGCAGAACCTGGTGGAAGGTTTGTTCGGTACCACGAGAGTGCTGCTCAAACGTGCAGCGGAATTCAACGTCGAGTCGGGCGGTGAGGTGCACTCGCTACTGGCCCGTCGTCCCTACTGGTGGTTGGTTGAGTGCTCACGCTGCCTCGCGAAATTGCTCAGCGACGAGACGGGTATGGAAATCGATCCCGCTCTGGTCTTGATCGACGCACCGCCGGTCAAACTCGAAGTCGACATCAACATCGACGTGATCACCCGCGTGGGCGGCGTGATGCCCCTCGGGGATGTTTCCCCGGTCGCCTCCGTGCTTGCCAATCGCCAGTTCGATAACCATGTCAAACGAGTCCGCGTGTTTGTCCCTGCCGGCGTCCGCGATTCGCTTCGGCGTGCGAACACGGATTTGAATCGGTCGATGCAAAACTGGTTGATCCAAGCCACCGAGCAGACACGGGCGACAATCGTCTAAGAAACCGCTGGAACCGTTGGCAAACAGCTTTCTCCCGTTGCGTCGCGAGCGGGCCATTGTAACAATCACGTTCAACGGAATAGTATCAGCCACAACGCGATCACGTGTCGTTGACGGTGAGGAACCGCATGCGATCACATTGTGGCTGCTTATTCAAAAACCCATGAGCCATTGGTTCGCGATACCGGAGGGTGTGCGATCTTCCCTTAATAACGATCGGGAACGCAACTAATTTTCTGAAAACACTCACGCAGGCCCGTCAAATCGTCCGACCAATACAATCAGACTCACATCCGAAACGATGAGATCTCTGATTGGATCGAAGCGTTGTCCTTGAGTCAAAGTCTTGAAAAGTGTCGGATTGCTTGATTCCAGGTGAAACCGAATTCTTAGCAGGCACGTCGCAGTCCGTTGCAACGTGCGAACCTAGTAAACCGAGAGGTTCGTAACGATGGCAAACGGGACGAGGCGACCATTCGCGCTGCCGTTGGTCTGTCTCAGCATTGTTGCGATGGCGGGCACGACGATGGCCGCGGACACCTTCGTACCGGTGATGGGAGACTACCTCATCGTCGAAGATGAGGTGCCGTTGTCATTGAGCGACAGCGAGTCGCCGCTCGAAATCATCATGGCAGATCCCACTGGCAAGCTCCCCCTCTCACTCGTCGAAGACACCTATTACCCCGCACCAACTGAGGGCTTCGACGGCTCTACGCCACAGTTGAACGACGCCGGCCAAGAGTTCTTGGTGCCGGCGGCGGTGTCGCAGTCCTCCAGCGATCGACGGGACTGGGTTCTGCTACCCGATGGCTTGCTGTGGCATTCGTATCTCGCGGGACCGCAAGAACCACGGATTTCGGCGCTGCTGTTCGGCAACGACAAGGGCGGATACTTCAGCGACGCGACGTTGGGAGGTCGCGTTGGATTCCTGCGATACGGTACTCCGGGCGCCCACGATCCACGCGGGTGGCAGTGGGACCTCGAAGGTGCGGTGATCACGCGGATGGATTTGGAGAAGCAAGAGGACATCGAGTCGATGGACTATCGCTTTGGCACCGAGTTGACTTGGGCCGAAGGGCCCTGGGCGATGAAAGCTGGGTATTTTCATATCAGCTCGCATGTCGGTGACGAGTACCTGCTTCGCAGCCCCACGTTCGATCGCATCAACTACGTTACCGAATCGCTGATTTGGGGGGCAAGCTACAAACCGAGTCAACCCGTGCGGGTTTACGGGGAGATGGCCTACGCGGTGCACCGCTCCGGTGGCGCCCGACCTTTCCAGTTTCAAACGGGGGCGGAGTGGACACCCCCGCCGAAGCGAGCACGCCGACTCGCTCCGTTCGCCGCTGCCAACCTGGGGTTCTTCGAAGCCACCGAATTCCACATGCAGACGACGCTCCAAGCCGGATGGTACTTCCAGGGACCCCAATCCGATCGCCGCCTGCGATTTGGGTTGCAGTACGGTGATGGGCCCACTTCCCAGTTCGAATTCTTCAAACGCAGCGAAGAGTATCTTGGCGTGGGGATTTGGTACGACTATTAGGCGGGCTTGAACTCGCATTCGAGTTTCACCGCATGAGATCACGACTTTCGCGGGGGACGTTGATTTAATTACTGCGTAGCGAAACTCGCCAAGGGTTTCGGGAATGCAGGAAAACGAAAGTCTTGGCGACTTCCGCTACAGGTGGATTCGTCAATAATTAAATCGACGTCCCTTGGCGTAGGTGTATCAAACCCTGCTGATAGCGCCAGGGCCTGTTCAGCGATTTGGCGATACCGCGAGTGGTCGATCGGGCTAAGCGGAGGCAGGTGCCGACGACTGCGACTTTCCCGCAGTACTTCGTACAACCCCGCGACGGTGCGCGGCCGTACGAGCTCGCGAATCAATCCGGCCCGCAGCGATTCATCACCCCATCGACGCTCGCCCACCCAGCTCAAGTCGAGCGGAGTGCGGTCGGTGTGGTCGACGTCCAAGTCACCGTAGAGGAGGGGGCGATGAACGATTCCTTCGATGTTCTCAATCCCGCCGATCACGCCCCAGCGGTCCGGCGTGATGGCGGCTTCATCGGCGCGGGCTTGGAGTTCGGCTTCGTTCAAACCTGACAGGTCTTCTTCCGGCTCGACCGGCTCGACGACTCGCGGCGGTGGATCGGAAAAGATGACGATGGGAACGTCGCGGGCAACGCGAATGCGGCGGACGACGTCGATCATTTCGACCGCAGACGCGTCAGCGGGTTGACGTTTCGAAAGGATCAATCGCAGGTCGTTGCCCGCCGCGGCGGCAGATTCGAGCCCGGCGACCGTGGACACAAACTGCGCATCGAGTCCGGCTTGATTGATCAACGAACCTAGCTCGGCGATCACCTCGGGGCGATTCTCCAGCACGATGGAGGTCGCCCGGCTCGGAAGTCGGCGCATCTGTTCCCAGCGGTCGAGAACGCGGTTGCTGCCCGCGTAGGGCTGCGTCGGTGCCAGCCGAGCGATCGCCGTGGCAGCTTCATAGCGGACGCGCGCGTTCGCATCATCGACCGCGCTTACCAGCGGAGAGACATCACTGCCGGTCGCGAGTAACCAGGACATCGCGGGAACATTCTCGCGTGGGGCGATCATTCGCAACCATCCCAGCATCGCGGGTTCGTTATCCGATTCCCTCGCAACGCTCAGTGCATTCAAAACAAAGTCGACTTCGGAAACTTCGGGCATCGTCGCCAAGGCGGGAGCGAGCTGATCACGACGAAACGCGATGACCTGTTCCGAATCACCCCAGTCGGGATCCGCGACGACGGTGTACGCGATCGTTGCACTGAGTTGGTCGGTGACGCTGCGCGGGTCATCATCACCGACCGCGATCAGTCGGGCGGCCGCATCGGCAGCATCTCGAAATTCCAGGATCCATTGAGGAATTCGCTGGGCGTTGACGCCGTCAAGTTTCGAGTTCATCACCCACACCGCGGACCGTCCGAAATCACGAACGCTGCGGTTGGCAAAACGCGCGGCCGTGGTGAGTTCGGCGCGCAGCAGCTCGATCACCGCTTCGCGTGATGGACGGGCGCGACCGCTCGTCGCGAGTGCATTGGCTGCCAACGATGCCGCGGAGTCTGCCGCGGCATCGTGTTGCCCAGCATCATCGCGGTACATCGCCGTCAAAACGTCGATGAGTGACGGACTTTTGTCAATCTCTCCGGGTGGTGCCAAACGGATCAGTGCCGCCAATGCGCCGGCGCGTGAAGCAGCGTTGCCGTACAACGCGATGCGACGCAGAGCATCGGTGCCGGCCTGTTCGTCGATCTGCAGCATCGCCCGCAGCCAAGTGTCCCGCTTTCCCGCATCGTCCGTCGAGACGATCGCGTGGACGAGCGCGGTCGTGGAGGCTTCGCCACCGGAGAACAGCGTTCGGATCGCGGGCAATTTGCGATCAGCATCTTGTTGCGTCATCGATTCAACGGCTTTGCCGAGTCGATCAGGCGAGATCAGGCTCTTGCGATGCAAATCAAACAGCCCATCGAGGGCTGCGACGGACGGCGGGGTAACTTTTTCGTTATTGACAATCCGCAATCGCTCCGCCGCCGTGATCTGCTCAGCAATTTTGAGTCGCTGTTGATCGTTGAACTTGCCGGCGGCGATCGAGCTGAGCAGCTTGTCAACGCTCTCGTACTCGCCCATCCGCGTGAGCGCCGAGATGGCCTGGCCCAGATCCGTGGGGCTGCGTTGGGCGCGGAGGATCGTCTGTTCGACAGCGGGGTCGCGGGGCTCGATCAACCGTTCGACGATGCTTTTGGTCAACGGTTCCTGAGCCCGCAGGCCAGCGGACAGGAGGGCCGCTGCGAGCATGACGGTGACGGGGGTAATCCGGACGAAGACGCGAGTCATGAAAGATTCGTAGCTAGAGAAGATGGATCGATCTGCCCTATTTTAACCCGTCGTCGTGCCGAGGAGAACAATTGTTCGGCAAAGAGAGCTGACAAGCTGCAGTGGTCGCATCGGTCAGTGGGATTGTGCGGGAATGAGGAGCCATTGGCAAAATCCCAGGCGTTGCCCGGACGCTCAACGGGAGCGGCTCTCGTAAATCGTGTTGCAGCGCAGGAGCACGTAGAGTGCCGCAGCGATGAGGTCCGCGGTCGTGCCGGGATTGAGCCGATTGCCATCGGCCCGCAATGCGGCGTCGAGACGGTGGATGCTCGCGCTCGGATCTTGTTGGGGTCGCTCCTGTTTGACTGCCAAGCAAGCGCCCGCCAATTCAGCCACGCGGTCGGATTCGGCTTGGCCGCATTTTCTCGCGATCAAACTATCCCCCGCCTCGGCAATCAACGCGATGTGAGCCCACACGATCCCGCTTAGCAAGTCACCGGTGTTGGCAACCCAGTGGTGTACGGTGGGCACGACCCGCTGAAACAGGTCGCGATAACCATCGGCGTACTGGACGGCGATTCGGTCACGTGATGCTGCCAATCGCATCGCCGCGACGATGTCGTAGGAATCAGCGAGTTTGCCCGTCACGTCAAGCGGGTGATCGGTGCCGAGCGATTCCTCTGACAATCCGCCCGCATTCGCTCCCGCAATGGCGGCCGCGATCAGGGTGCCTTGCCGATGATCCAATCGATCGAGTAACTCGGCGGTCCGCGATTGCCAAGTCGACCACCGCTGCTCGACGGAGGATTCTCGGTTGTGATCCCAATTGGGTTCAGCGGCGACTAACGGGGCGAGCAACAGTACGATTCCGAGGTTCACGTTCGTGCCCGTCGCGACGACGGAAGCCGCGACGGACGCGTGGATTGCCGCTCCGACTTGATCGGCGCCATCGAGTTCGCCGAGCACTTCGGCAACCGCGTCGGCGGCGGCCACAAAATGGATGTAGTTCAAATCATGAAAATGGGCTGCGGGATGCACGTTACCGACTTTGGGAGCGGTCGCTTCGAGCACGCAGGCCAGGCGGATCGCAGCGGCGCGGCGGGCTGTCGCTGCGGCTAGCAATCGCCAGATGTGGTCGTTTGGAATGCGGGGCTCAGGCACGCTCACGTCTCCGCCTGCGCGGGCAGTCCGAGTGGCGAAAGAAACGTCTCCATGGATGCAAGCGTTTCCGCCGGTGAATCCTCCATCACGTAATGTCCGGTGGTTTCGAGTTCGTTGACGCGGGCGTGCGGCCAGACTCGCTCAAAACGTCGCAAGCATTCTGGGCGGAAACACCAGTCCCGCATGCCCCAGATCAATTGAATCGGTAGGTTCGCGAAATCGGGTAAAGCGGCTTCGAGTTGTTCGAGTACGGCAAACGTCGGATGACTCCGGTGCAATGGAATGTCACGGACGAAGCGATCGATCGCGACGCGGTTCTCCCAGTTGTCGTACGGCGCCAGTAAACCGCGGGCCGCAGCGGGCGGCAATTTCGTACGGGACATCGCCATCGTGATCGCCGCACGAGCGAATAGATTCAGACCACGAACGGCGGGCGTGCCCACGACCGGCCAGCGACAGGCGGCGATGCGGCGGGGCATGTACGGCGGTGGGAACGCGGCGGTGTTGAGCAGGATGATACCCGCGAGACGGTCACGACGCTGATGCACGGCGGAGAGTCCGATCGCCCCACCCCAGTCATGCGCCAACAGTACGATGTTTTGGAGATCGAGTTCATCGATCAGGCGGATCAAGTTGTCCCGGTGCGCCGCCATCGTGTAGGGGAACTCGCTGGCCGGCGGCTTGTCGCTGCGACCGCACCCGAGGTGATCGATGGCGACCACGCGGCAGCGCCGCGAGAATCGCTCGATCACGCGGCGGTAATAAAAACTCCAGGTCGGGTTGCCATGCACGCACAGCAGTGTCGGGGCGGAATCGTCGATCGATGACGGCGACTCATCGATATACCGCAGCGCGTGCGAGCCGATGTGCAGCTCACCGGAGCGATAGGGGAACAAATCCTTGGCGAGCGACGCGATTTCCGGCTCGTGTGGTTCCGTTTTCAAGGGTTTGTCATCAATCGGGGAGTTGCGCATTTGTCTTTGGGAGCGCAAACCTACCTAGCGACCGCAGCATCTGCAATAATACCGACACGATCCATCCGCTCTTCGTCACTCTGACCAGGAC
>JBDNIG010000067.1:0-24362 GCA_041688415.1 Rhodopirellula sp.
CGACGTTTGGCATGTCGGTTGCAATCATCGCGGAATATGAATGATAAAACGATGGGCAATGGAGCGGATTACGGGCGAGTTGTTGCCGTGCGTGGCGGTGTGCTCGACGTTTTCTTTGCGGATCGCTTGCCCGCCATGAATGACGAGCTGCGAGTTGGCGAAGAGGGGGCGATCGTTGCGGAGGTGGCGAGCCATCTCGATCCGCACACCGTGCGCGCGATTGCGATCAACTCGCCCCGTGGAATCGCCCGGGGAACGGTCGCGAAAAACCTGGGGCGGCCGCTGCAGGTACCGGTTGGCAAACCGCTGCTGGGACGCGTCTTGGATGTATTCGGCAATGCTCTGGATGATGGAGATTCGTTCGACGGGGTCGAACGCAGGAGCATTCATCAGTCGCCACCCTCGATCAACCAGCGGATTGCTCGTTCCGAAGTGTTCACGACGGGCATCAAAGCAATCGATCTACTGTCACCTTTAGAACGAGGTGGGAAGGCTGGATTGTTTGGCGGGGCGGGCGTAGGCAAAACCGTTTTGATTACGGAGTTGATCCATAACATCGTGGGAGGACACGATGGCATCAGCTTGTTTTGTGGTATCGGTGAGCGATGTCGCGAAGCGGAGGAGTTATATCGTGAAATGGGCGATGCGGGTGTGCGTGACAATACCGTGATGGTGTTCGGGCAGATGAACGAGCCGCCCGGAGCGAGGTTCCGCGTGGGACATGCGGCCATGACAATGGCGGAATCGTTTCGGGATGATGCCAAGCAGGATGTGCTGCTGTTGATCGACAACATTTTTCGCTTCGTGCAAGCGGGAATGGAGGTTTCGGGATTGCTGGGACAGTTGCCGTCGCGCGTGGGGTATCAACCGTCCTTGGCAAACGATCTGGCCGAGTTGCAAGAACGCATTTGCACGACTTCGAACGCCGCGATCACTTCGGTCCAAGCGGTCTACGTTCCAGCGGATGATTTCACCGATCCGTCGGCGGTGCATACGTTTTCGCACTTGTCAGCGACGGTGGTGTTGTCTCGAAAACGTGCCAGTGAAGGCTTGTATCCGGCAATCGATCCGTTGAAATCCACATCGGAGATGATGTTGCCGGGCGTGGTGGGTGAGCGTCATTACAGGATGGCCGGCGATGTCCGGCGGACGCTGGCGGGATACGAAGAACTGAAGGACATCATCGCGATGCTGGGCATGGAAGAACTCTCCCGACAGGACCGGTTAACGGTGAACCGGGCGCGACGATTGGAGCGGTTTCTAACGCAGCCGTTCTTCACGACGCAACAATTCACGGGCCACGAAGGGAAAATGGTTTCGATCGAGGAAACGCTGGAGGGATGCGAGCGGATTTTGGCGGACGAGTTTGAGGATCGGCCAGAGCGGGAGCTGTATATGGTGGGGAAGATTCCTGAGAGGTGATTTTTCAGCTTGCGTTGGAGTTGGGGCCGCAAGCTGGAAGCTTACGCCACGTTAGGAGTTGATCAGCGCTTCGTAGCCGATCACAACGTCGAGAAGTTCTTCGGTGATGGCGGTTTGACGCTGCGTCTTGAAAGCGGTGTTCAAATCCTCGAGTGTCTCATCAATGTTCTTTTCAGCCGCCTGCATTGCCGCGATGCGGCTTGCGTTCTCACTTGCCAGCGATTCAGCGCAGGCTTGATACAGTGAAACGTACAGGCTTTGCCGGATCAGGAGCGATGTCAGTTCCGCACGATCTCCGCCGTAAATTGGCAACGATCTGGATTCCCATTTCCGCTCTCGCAAGTCACTGAGCCAGTCAGGGTTGATCGGTAGTAGTTGTCGTTGGTGAGCTTGGTAGCTGCTGGCGGCGGATCGCACATTGGAATAAATCCGCAGCGTTGTGAAGCTTCGCGACCGTCGCAGTTTCTCGATTGAGGTGAGTAGTTCGCTGACGCCGTCGGCAATCTCTAGTACCGAAGTTGGAAGACGAAACGTTTCGTCAATCGACCACTGGGCGTCAATCAGCGGCGGTGCCACCCGCTGGCCGACGCCCCACAAAGCCGCGGGAGGTTGTTGTTGGTGCGATGCGTGTTGCTCGATTGCGAAGGCGGCGATCTGTTCGTTGAACTGGCCGCACATGCCTTGATCACTACCGAAGACGATTACTCCGTGGTATGGGTCGTGGCTCATGCTTGGGGCGTGCGTGTGGGATGAATCGCCAGCCGAGAGGTCACGCCACTTTTGATCTTGCAAAACGATTTGCAGCCCCAATTCGATGTTTCGACTGTACTCAACCAGGGCGTCAGCGGCACGTTCGTACTGGTGGATGCTGACGGCGGCGAGTGTTTTCATCGTCGATACGACTGATCGGAGATCGCCAGCGGTATCAATTTTCTGTTTTAGGAATTCAAGCGTGGGCATCAACCACTCCCCGGGCTAGATCCTCGATCTGTTGTACTTGTTTTTCATCCAGTTTCGCGCCCGCCTCCATGGCGCCGCATAACGCTGGGGCCTCGGCTTGAAGCGCCTTTTGAATGGCCTGCTCCAGGTTTCGTACCTGATCGGGTGCAGCTTGATCGAGTGTTCCACGCGTCACGGCGACGAGCGATGCAATCTGCTGCGACAGCGTCAGGGGATGAAACTGGGGTTGCTTCAAGATTTCGCGGATCATGCGGCCGCGTTGCAGGGTTGCCCGTGTGTCTTCATCCAATTGGCTGCTGAACCGTGCAAACCGCTCGAGTTCCTCAAACTGTGAATAAGTCAAACGCAGGTCACCGGCGACGACGCGATAGGCGGGTAGCTGCGTTTTTCCGCCAACTCGCGACACGCTACGACCCACATCCACGGCCGGCAAGATTCCTTTGCGGAACAATGACGGCGATAGGTAGATTTGGCCGTCGGTGATCGAGATCAGATTGGTTGGGATGTAGGCGGATACGTTTTGGCCTTCGGTTTCAATGATCGGCAATGCCGTCAACGAACCGCCACCCGCACTGTCTCGTAAATGTGTTGATCGTTCGAGCAAACGGGAGTGGACGTAAAAGATATCGCCGGGGAACGCTTCGCGACCGGGGGGACGACGGAGCAACAGCGACAGGTGCCGGTATGATCGGGCGTGCGACGTCAGGTCGTCGTACACGATCAGTACGTCGCGTCCCGCTTGCATGAAGTGCTCGCCAATCGAGGTTGCCGCATAGGGAGCAATGAACTGCACCCCCGGCGGTGCGTCGTCGGCTCCGATCACGACAACGGTGTGCGCGAGTGAATCGTGGAGCCGCAAGTTTTCGATCACGCGAGCGACACCGGTGCTACGCTGGCCGATGCTGCAGTAAATGCAGATGACATCGCGACCGCGTTGATTGACGATCGTATCGACCGCGATCGCGGTTTTACCCGTTTGTCGGTCGCCCAACAACAGTTGTCGTTGCCCACGACCAATCGGGATCATCGCGTCGACGACTTTCAAGCCTGTTTGCAGCGGCACGGTGACGGGAGCACGCTGCATGATGGGCGGAGCGTCGCGCTCGCAGGGCAGTCGCGGCAAACCTTCGAGCGTGCGGCCGCCGTCGAGGGGGCGTCCCACGGGATCGATGACGCGACCGAGCAGTTCGTCACCGACGGGGGTGTCCAAAATCGCGTGCATTCGTCGAACGCGAGTGCCGGCGGTGAGCTGTTCGCTGGAATCCAGCAACACACAACCAACCGCGTCGCGGTCGAGGTTGAAGACGTAGCCGCGGCCCCCGCCTTCAAATTGCACCATTTCGTCAACTTGAACGTGGGGCAGTCCGCTAACCTGAGCGACACCGCGTTCGACCCGTTCGACGGTCCCGATCTCCACCGGCGAAAGTTCCGATGGAGGAAATCGGCAGACTGCGGCGTCGAACCGTTTCGCCGCGTCGTCGAGGGCGGTTTGATAGGTAGTCATAGTGTCCAGTGGGGTAAGCTTCCAGCTTGCCGTCATGCTAAAATCGCAAGCTGGAAGGTTGTGTCATGGTGGGTGGTTCGCAAGCTGGAAGGTTGTGTCATGGTGGGCTGTTCGCAAGCTGGAAGGTTGTGTCACGGTGGGTGGTTCGCAAGCTGGAAGCTTACGCCACGGTGGGCTCCATTTTGCGGAGAGTTTCGGCTGCATTCCAACTCAGACTGTAACCGCCAGTGTCGATTTCCAAGCCGCACACCAGCGACTCATCGGTTTCAAATCGAATAGCAAGCTTTCGCTGAAACGTCTCGCCGATCGCAGCGGTTAACTGCTCACGGTCGTCATCGTCAAGATCCATCGCACTGCGGACGATTAACGTAACGTTGCCTCGTGAATCGTCAAAATGCGCATTCATTTCACTGAGTTGTGAGTCATTGAGTGTTTGCAGTTGCCGCATGAAAGAATGGCAAATTTGACTTTGTAGATTCGTGTCGGCGAGTTGTTCAAGTGTGTGTCGAGCGGCGATGAAACCCAAACGCTCAATGGTACGTCGGCTTTGATCGGCCAGTTCTTGCCTGTCTCGCTCGAAGCTCTGCGTCCACGCTTTTCGTTGACTTTCCACTTCTTCCCGCGCATCCCGAAGCATTTCGCTTCGCTCCGCGTCGGCAGATTCTCGTGCCTCGGTCAGAAGTTCATCGCGTACTCGCTGGATCGAATCGGTTTCAGCTTGGAGGGCTTGACGCTGTTGCTCGGCGATCGCTTGTGAGTCCTTGGCATCGGCGAGCCGCTGGGTGACCTGGCGTTCTCGCTCCCGCATTGCTCGCACGATCGGCCCGTACAAGAAATATCGTAAGAGTCCGACGAGGATCAGAAAGTTAACAATCTGAGCAGCGAAAGTGAACCAGTCAATAGTCATCGATTGCTCCAAGTGACGAGAGCTTCCGGCGTGCTTTGCCGCGACATCATCGCACGCTCAACGCTCGTGTCACGCTACGACGTGAAGTGATTCCAGAACGGATTGGCAAACAACAAAATCATCGCGACCACGAAGCAGTAGATTGCTGTTGATTCAATCATGGCGAGGCCTACGAATAATGTTCGCGTGATTGTGTTGGACGAATCCGGTTGCTGAGCGATGCTGTTAAGGGCCTGCGCGACGGCACGTCCTTTACCGATTGCCGGTCCGATTGAACCGACGGCGATCGTGAACCCGGCCATGACGATCGACGCGAGGGCGATCATGGTTGCGCTGTCCATGTTGAGTTCCTGTGTGGTTGTGTTGTTGAGTGAATGGGTGAAGTAGGCATCGAGATTGCATTCTGCCGCGCTGATCGCAAGCTGGGAAGCTCACGACATTTTATTTCGCTGCTTCGGTTGCCGACGCGATGTAGACCATCGCCAGGATCGCGAAAATGTAGGCTTGAATCATCCCCGTCAGCAGTCCGAGGACCTGCATCACGATGGGAATGACCAACGGCACAAATCCGATCAGGACGGCAGCAATGACCGTGCCGCTCATCATGTTTCCGTACAGACGCACGGCCAACGCCAACGTTCGTGACAACTCACCGATGACGTTGAAAGGCAGCATCAACGGTGTCGGATGGAAGTATTGCTTCAGATATCCGGCCACCCCGTGCTTGGCAATTCCAAACACCGGGACGGCGACGAATACGCACGTCGCTAGCGCCGCGGTCGTCGAAAGCGAGCCGGTCGGTGCGACATAGCCGGGCAGAATTGCTAGCAGGTTCGCGGTGGCGATGAACAAAAACAACGTGCCCACAAACGGCAAATACACTCCCGGCTCTTGACGACTGACGTCACGGATCTGGTCACGCATTCCCGTGACGAGTACTTCCAGCATATTTTGCCAACGTGGAATGCTGGTATCCTTGCTCAGACGCCGGGTCACGAGCCAGGAACCAATGACCAACACCAGCATGACGAGCCAAGTGAAAACAATCGTCGCATTGAGCTTGACGATCGGCCAGCTTCCCGATTGCCAGATCACCCATTGATCCGCCGAGATTTGCACGTCACTCATTCTGCTCTCCCGTGACGAAACCGATCGTGGCGTAAGCTTCCAGCTTGCGATGGGGTGTTGTCCGCAAGTGGGCTGTTGTCCGCAAGCTGGAAGCTTACGCCACGTTGCGCGATAGTGCGCACACCGACTGTGCGGATCAGGGCAAACCCCACGCCGCTAGCGACCAACAGTCTCCAATCACCGCTCGTTGCCAAACCCGTCATGACACCAAGCACGACTCCCATTCGCACCAGGAAACCCAGCAGCATCAACCGCAGCGGTCGAGGTGTCGTTGGCAACTGCCGAACCGTCCACCATAGGGACTTTAGAAAGAAACAACCGGCCGCCATGCCTAGAAAAAACGCCGCCGCAATCATCAGAACATCATTCATCCTCATTCTCCTGTGTCACCCACCACCAAGCATTCAAACAACCGACGATCACGCCGAAGACCAACAACATCAAAGTCCAAGAGAACCGACTCGGCCATCGATCGTCGATCCACACGCCCATCGCAATTCCGAGCAACGTGGGTACGGCAATCGACCAACCGACCAAGCCGAACATACCCAGCCCAAACCAAGCCGAACGCTCGCCCTCGTCGCGGGCATTGAGCTTGCGCGATCGCTTCGCTTCGACGTCTATCTGCAAAGCCTCGCGTTTGTTCATCGAGTTTACTCGTGGGTTCCGTTGCCAGCTTGTTATGGATTTCAAAACGCAAACCGGACGCTCACGTCACGTCCTCGCGGATGAGGCTCATTCTTTGGCGAATCAAGCTAGCTTCCATCATCGCGATTGCTTCGTGTGCCGCCCGCTCGCGATCATTCAACCGCGAAAACTCCTGGCGAACGATTTGTTTCAATTCGCGCAGATCGCCGCCGCTGCTCGCTTGCTCCGCCGACACCGATACGTCCCCGCCCCGTTTGACCAAAATGCCTGATCCGACCGCGGCAAACGCTTCGCGTCCTGATTCATCTTCCCAACCGAGCAAACCGGGCACCAAAGCGGCCAGAAAATCAACGTGTCGAGGCAATAAACAGAAACTACCGTGGATTCCCTCAGCGATCACTTTCGTGACCGCTAGATCGAGCATGATTTCAGTCGGTGTGGTGAGTTTGAGTCTCATTTGGCGAGCGGTTGTTCGACCAATTCGTGGTGTAGACTTCCCGTATGCGAACGCTTAGCGGCAACCTGAGGACGTGCTCGACTGCAGTCTTGCGTTTGGCCGAACACGTATCCCTTGCAGACCACGACCACGCCCGAGGACGAGATGTCGAATCGTGCCGCATCCTTGGCCCGGTCCACGCCAATGGTCTCGCCTGCGGGAATCACCACGTTCTTGTCGATCACGCAGTGACGGACCACGCTACCTTCGCCAACCTGGACACCATCGAGCAGCACGGCATCTTTTACCACCGCGCCGGACTTCACTCGTACGCCCCGTGAAAGGATCGAACGCGCCACGATGCCACCCGCGACGATGACACCGTTACAAAGGATCGAATTGATGACTTCGCCAGCCAGTCCGAATGAATCACTGCAAATGGTCGCCGGTGGCGCGGGCTGCTCATGTTTGCGGATTGGCCAGTGAGCCGCATGCAGATCGAACATCGGCTCGTGGCACAGCAAGTCCATGTTCGCGTTGTAGTAAGCGTCGATGGTACCAACGTCTCGCCAATACCGAAAAATTCGATCGCTCGACTCGGTTCCGAATTGATAGCTGAAGACACGATGTGAATGGATCAGCCGCGGCATCAGGTCATGGCCAAAATCATGCGTCGATTCATCGTCACGAGCATCTGCGACGAGTGCGTCAAAGAGAATGTCCGTTTTGAAAACATAGATCCCCATCGAGGCGAGAGATCGATCTGGCTTTCCTGGCATCCTCGGCGGAGACGATGGCTTTTCGACAAAGTCGCGGATTCGCAGATTTGCATCGACTTCGACCACGCCGAGCGACCGCGCGTCCTGCAAGCTGACCTCCATGCACGCGGCGGTGACGTCGGCATCCGTGAATTCGTGCTGTTCGATGACGTCGTTGTAGTTCATGCGGTAAATGTGATCGCCCGAAAGGACGATGACGATTTTCGCGCCGGTGCGATGGAGCAAATCGATATTCTGATAGACGGCGTTGGCAGTTCCGGTGTACCGGCCTTCCGGTGTGAGCACTTTCGGCGGCACGGCTGTGACGTACTCGCTCACGCCGCTGTGCGGATGTGCCCAAGCGGTCTGCAAGTGCGTGTGCAGCGAGTTTGGTTTGTACTGGGTCAGCACGAGCGTCTGCCGCAGTCCCGATTGAAAGCAGTTCGACAGTGTGAAGTCGATGATGCGGTACTGAGCGCCGAACGGCACGGCGGGCTTGGCTCGATCACGCGTCAGTGGCGAAAGACGCGATCCGACGCCGCCGGCAAGAATAACGGCCAGTGTTTTGGGTGAGCTGTTCAACGGATACTCCCTAAGAAAAGCGGCGTACAGTTTCCAGTTTGCCAAAAATCATGGACCGCAAGCTGGAAGCTTACGTGACCTAGAGCAAGCTTCATGCCGAGGCAAGTTTTGTGTAGGAGCAAGTTCCGTGCCGAGACGAGCGACGCCCATTTTCGAAACAATTCGGTGACACAATGTCCGTCTTGGCACAACAGACCGTACAGTGGAACAATGCTTGCATCGGTGGTGTCATCTCCCGCTTCTGTTTTAGAATTGCTCGCAAGAAACTTCACTATTTATTTGATCCAATGCCGTGAACGCATTGGATGAGAATAATCCACAACAGCTGGCGCAGCTTTCCATCACAACTGCAGGCCATTGAGGCGTAGCTACACCTCATCCCCTTTTTCAAAACCATTCCAAAGAGGAGGGCGTTCTGGTGCCGCGTACGCTGCCCGAACCTGCTCGGCCGAAAAGACGCGGATGGAATAGCCAGCCCAGCCAACTGGCTCTTGACGCCGCAAGTACGCCATTGGGCGATTGTCGATGAAGTAGCGACTTCCGTCGCGATCGCGGACGGGCCAGGGGAATTCGTAGAGCAGGTTGACGCTAATCGCGTACAGCCCGTCGGGTATGGCAGGACCATCGGCTTCGTCCCTGCGGAAGGGCCAGGGTTCGATGCGCTGAATTTCGAGATCGAACGGATTGTAGTAATTGTAAAACGCGAGATGCACCGTCGTGTCGTCACCCGGCTCTTGGTTTTCAATCCATTTTTCGAGGAAGAGGAGATCCTGTCCCCAATCGATGTTGCTGTTGAGCAAGTGTGCTGGACCGTTCTTGGGCCCGCCCGCCAGTTCATTGAAATACGAAATGCTGTGCGGGTAGACCGCGAGGCTACTGATGATCGACCAACCGAGCAGGCTTAGTGACGTCAGCCCCGTCACTGACGAAGCTACCCGTCGATGGCTGATCGATGACAACAGTTTCGGGCGATGGCAAATCACCAGCACAGTCGTTGCAAATGTTCGGATGTACGTCGCTATGCCGCTGATCCAAATAAAAACGAACGGGACACACGGCAGGATGTACCGACTGTGGTGACTGAATCCGAATTTCGAACTCGCGACCACGAAAATAATGATCGCTGGAGCCAACAGAATCATGGCATCGCGCCGAGATATCCTTGGACCAATCCCAAACAGGCAGCTCAGCGACCAGAGAAAAATCAGCCCGAGTGTGCCAAGCGGAGCTTTCACCAAAACCGCGTAGGCGTAGTAATACCACCAGCCTTTGGCCTGGTACATACCTCTTAAATACGAGGGTCGACTAAAATTCTCGAAGTCCCGCTGTTGGATATCGATACCAATGACGTAATTGGCTGGCAACGGTACTGGAACTTCACCGAGCCAACTTTCGGCAAAGCGATTCCCGCCAACGCTTTCCGTCTCCTTTTCACCGGCGAACAACTCGCTGACGAAGCGAAACTCTTTCAACTGCGTGAAGCTACCTTCGCCCAGGTAGCCAAGATTGAGGATATAGATGCCGATCACCATCCGTAGCAGCAGCATCCCTGCCTCGTCACGCCAACGCTTCGGTGACATTTCATGGCGTTCCTGCCACCGGTACGCGATCCAAAGTAGCGGCCACAGCGGATAGAACAAGATCAATGTCATCTTGGACAGCTCGGCAAGTCCGAGCACGCCCCCTGTGACAATGGCTTGTCGCCATGTCGGTCCTTTGAGCCATCGCCAAAACGTGTAGCAGGCAGCAAGCCCAAGCGAAGTTGCGTGAGCATCCGGCGCGATCATGGACGCATGCCCCAAAACCATCGGCGAAAAACACCACAGCGTAGCGGCAAACAAACCAGAAGCGGCGCCGAACAAATCTCTCGCCCAAGCAAAGCAGATCCAGGCACCGAGCAAGCTAAACGGGATGAGCGACAAGCGAGCGAGGCGGATGCACAGCAGTGAGTCACGCCCGTTGGCAGCGATGAAATCCTCCGCTATATGGAAAACCGGTCGAGCACCAACGTGCTCGTAATATCCTGACCAATCTTCCTCGTAGCCGACAAGCGTGGTTGGGATCGACGAAATGAGCCGAATCAGTGGCGGGTTGACCCGGTAAAGCGTAAAATCACCGTTCTGCCAGTGATACAATCCAGCAACAAGATGCCCCGGTTCGTTCAATGTGGGACTTTGTTGCCATCCGCCGTATGCCAGCAGCACGGCGTGCAGGGAAAGCAAAGCCGCCAGCCAATACCGAGTCACTTTGGACGAGTTTTGCCTACGATTCAATTGGAGTTACCTAAAACGCATGAGTGCGAAAAGCCGATGAGCCAACGGCCCCGAAAGGAGGACAAGCTAGACCAAAGTAGCCCAGACGTGTCTGGGATTCTACCGTGTCTCGACGAGGCGGAAACGCTGGCGTTCTGCATTCACGAGATCCGCGAGACCGCCCGAGCCGCTGGTTTGCAATGCGAGATCATCGTCTCCGACAATGGAAGTAGTGATCGCTCGATTAAAATCGCAAAGTCGTTGGAAGTGACGATCATTCATGCATCCCCGAAAGGTTACGGTGTCGCTTTGCGAGCGGGCATCGACGCCGCTAACGCACCGTTCGTCATGACGGCAGACGCGGATGGCAGCTGCGATTTCGGCGACATTCCCAAGTTTCTCGAAAAGCTCAGAAACGGCAACGATCTTGTCATCGGGAATCGATTTGCCGGGGACATCCAGCCGGGTGCCATGCCTTGGTCACACCGGTGGATCGGAAACCCTGGCGGCTTTGCCGGTGGCATGGTCATAGCTTCGTCGAAGTGTTTTTCCGTCGATGGCAATGACCTGGCCGTCAGTGATCTTATTCAATTGAGTCATCCACGCGAGCAGGATCGGCTCGAATTCTTCAGGTTTGATCGCGGTGAGGATTGCGTTAAAGCGATCATGCGAAGGGACACCCGCAGTCATGTCCAGAAATCTTGCGAACCATTCTTTCTTGGTATTAGCAAACTTGGCAATTGCCACAAAGTCATCCGCCCCCGCGATCACTCCGAAGATCATTATGAACAACACATTGACTAACGGATAAACCGGCTCAACTGGACGTGGATCAGTTAAGCACCTGTTGATAAGTTTTTCGACAAAATGAGCCGTTTTGGCGCTAGCCACGGTTGTTCGGAAAAACGAAAACTTATCGATGGGTGCTTACATGTCCGAGTTGATCAACCAACGATGTAGAGCGTTCCATTGCAACAAGCCGAGGCGAGTGGATTCGCCTAGCTCTTGCAATTCAAAAAGCCCAAACACGAACCTTCACTCAGCCGCTCAGACTACCCAGTGTGGCGCAATCGCCCTAAACTCCAGCCTAGCCCAAAATAGGTGTGCTCACGCCACCCGAAAATGTGCTCTGTCCCTAATTTTCCGTGCTGTTTTAAGAACTCTGAGAGAATGTCGGTGTCGATGAGTCGCAGTTGCATAGCTAAGAGTAACGAAAATTATTTCCAGCCATCGCGATCGATCGCTACAGATTCAACGCTTACAATTTCTTGCTCAGTCAGCCCATCGTACACGTTGCACCAATCTGGCCGCTGAAACGTTCCCTGTGTGTGGGTATCGTCGCGTGACTCATTTTGTCCATTCAACGTGATGACCTGAAGAATTATTTGCTGATTTTCGAGCAATTGCTTACCCAAAGCCGCTTCATAGACGCGGCGCTCGTCGGGTTGCAATTCACGGACTTGGCGAGTAATGGATTCCATGTCCTAATGATACGCTTAACTACCGTCAGAAAGCAAGCATTTGGCAAATTCAGCGATGCGCCGAGACGGCAACATGATTGGGTTTCTTTCGCAACTCACAATCTCAGGACAGATAGGGACAGGCCAAAATTGCTTGACCGATTGCCTGATCCCCCGAAAAGAGAAAGGGCCACCCAGATATTTGGCCGCGTCTGCATAGAGCGTGCGCGACGAAAAATTGTAAACCGGGGCATCATTGCCGAAATCGGCCACCTGACGCAGGCGACTTGAGCAAGAGTCGTTGCGCAGCGACTGACCGCGCAGCAGTCATCCCAAAAAACTGCCCTCGAAGGCAGCAGACTGGCGTTGGGTCAGACCGATGTGAGGCCCAGCGGATTCTCGCGAGCACACAGCCAACCCTGGCCGCGACGGCACGCTTCGCCCGCGAGACTCTCGGGGGTGCCTGCCGCACGCGTGAAGATGCAACCGAATTTTCGCACCACGTCGCACCAACCGTGAGAGTCTAATCCGATCCGCTGCAGGATCGGGTTCCACTTCAAAATGCTCCGGAATGCTACCGATTTTATCGGCACGCAACTGACGACCCGTCCAATCGAGCAACTCCAAATACCTCGCCATCGATACCGGCAGGAATCCCTTGCTGCTCGCCCGGCGTCCAGACGAATCGACCGCCGGCCCCGTCGCATCGGCCCCGTCGCATCGAACTGTTCATCAATCTCGATGGGGCTCATCCAGCCACTACGCTGACGAGCCCGACTCCGCTCCCAATCATGGGTACTGGGCCGGCTCCGATCCTCTCGCTCACCCAGATCGTCGATCCGATCTTTCGCTCCGGTGTAGTCGCTGGTCTCCGGAGTCTCAGCCAACGCAGCACGAATCGGATTGAGGTCCACGTACGCTGCACACACCAGTAAACTGGATTCGTCAAGCAAAATTTGCGCTCGGTATCTTCCTTCCCAAAAGTGACCGCGAACCTCGTCCTCGGCGTTGCTACGTCGAGCAATATTTTCAGCGGTGCAGCGCATCCACCAACTGATATCCGACAGTCGGATGCGTCTTTCGGACAGCACTTCCGGCTGGTTGAGAATCATGTCCAGTTCCGGTTTGCTGGGGTCGGCGGGGGAACCGTCCCCGTTTCGCCGTCGAGGAAACAACCGCAGCCAACGCCGGGCCACCTCCTCGTCGGACCACTCCGCCACGACGTCAGCCCGACTGCGAAGGACGAGGTGAATGTGGTTATGCATCACCGAAAAAGTCAAGCAATCGATAGCAAAGACCGAAGCCAAGAATTCGAGACGCTCACGAATCCAACTTCGCCGATGCTCGTACGAGTTCCCCGTCATAGGATCGTCTCCACAGAGAAATGCTCGACGCACGCACCTCTAAATGCACTAAATGCAGTGGACTACTTGCACTTCTGACGAATCAAGAACTTCACGACGAGCTTGACGAGGCATCACTATCGACTCCGATAGGAGGAACATCTGGGCATCTGGGCCGCAAAACCCTCACCGACCATTTCTATCATTCGCTTGCCAGCGGAACGGTCAAGCAGAAAATGCCTGTCCCTTTCTGTTCCTTTCTTTCTTAGTTACATGTCCGAGTTGATCAACCAACGATGTAGAGCGTTCCATTGCAACAAGCCGAGGCGAGTGGATTCGCCTAGCTCTTGCAATTCAAAAGCCCAAACACGAACCTTCACTCAGCCTCTCAGACTACCCAGTATGGCGCAATCGCCCTGAACTCCAGCCTAGCCCAAAATAGGTGTGCTCACGCCACCCGAAAATGTGCTCTGTCCCTAATTTTCCTATGTCCCTAATTTTCCTACTGGGCGCTGCGAACCAGCGAAACACATCCGACTCGCTTACGTTTCCTGCGGATTGGACCACAGTGATGGTTAGTATTGCCATTTGTCTTGCTTGGCTAGTCATCGCTGCGGAAGCGTCCGAGGAAATTCCGAAGGCAGCTAGCACAACGTCTGCTCCGGAATCCGCTTGGTCCCAGCATTGGTCAGAGCGAAAAAGCGTCCATTTAGACTGGCAGGTTGTCCGCGACAGTCGAAGCGATGGGAATCTTGGATTTCAGCCGAGTTCAGCGCCTGCTAGAGGCCAGTTGTGGCTCGGAGCCGAACAAGGCCGGATCGACCAGGCCTGCCTCGTCGTGCCGAGACGCGATGGTGACTATCATCCGCAAGATCGCACGACGGCGGGGAACCGTCAGGAATTTCGGCATGCCTTGTTTTACCAACACTTAGCAGGTCCTAATCCGGTTCCCGAATGGAAGCCAATTTCATTAACTGTCACTCCCACCCAACTGCTGCCTGACAACCGCTGGGGTAACATGACTCAATTGTCCAGTTTAGCACCTGTGCTGGCCGCAGCACCGTACTTCGCACTTCGCGACGCCGACATCGAACTGAGCAAGCGTACGGCACATTTCGCTGGACGGAAACTACCTATACTGATAGCGAAACCTCCCGTTTCCGATTCTTGGGAGTTATGGGTCGATCCGGAATCTGATTATCGTGTCGTCCGCTGTTTATGTCGCGATCATGGCGGCAGCGAAAAAGAACTGGAAGGGACGAGGGATCGCGGTGCTTTTGCTAGCGATGGCAATCGGCGTCGTTTGGCTGCGAAACCTGCCCGTCCTGGAAACCCCTTTGCGTCCCATCTACAACGAGCTGTCAATCATCGCGGAGCAGGCTCGCACCGAGTTTCCCGTCCAATCGGGTGAGCAGTCCGAAGCGAGGGGTCGTGATTCCGAACGACAGCAACGTTTGGAAAATATATCGCACATTCTCAGCCGCTCTTATCAAATTCGAATTGGCAGCGGCTTGTGGGGTCGCTGGGTTGGCCGGAATGATGCCGATGAGAAAGCACGACTTGAGCTACTGCAGCTCGCCCAACATGATTTACCTAGCTGGACAGCGCCACTTTCGTCGAAAGTGCCGTTTTTTCTTAACCCGACGCGTAAGCGATGGATTCGTCGTAAACGGTTCCCTCGCTTACGCTTCGGGTTATGATTGGCTACAAAGTGGCGCTGTCCAGCTAGTCTGTTAGCAAACGATCGCAACTCCGCAGCGCGTTTGAAACTCATCACGGAGCGTTTGCAGCGTATCGACGAACATTTGGCTGGGTCAGGGCAGTCAAGTCCCTACAGCATGCCTATTCCAATTTCGTACAAGATCGATGACCCCCGTATCGAAGGCGACTGACGAAGACTGGGCAGATTGATTTCGTTTAACTTTGTGGTTAGCGACAACGACTCCGATTCACACTCGAAAGGCCAACAATGACCGATCCAAACTTGCATTTCGAACCGGTGGATCGCTTTCGATTGATGGTCGCGCGCGGTCGTCGGAATCCGAATAGCAGTGGAGCTTCGAGCACGAAAACTGAGCAGCGATCCGCCATGACGCTGATTGAAATGCTAGTCGTGATCGCGATTATTGGCATTTTAGTTGGCTTGCTGCTGCCTGCCGTGCAGAGCGCACGTGCCGCTGTTCGACGGGCGCAATGCCTTTCACAAATGAGACAAATTGGGCTTGGGCTACATAACTACCACGATCGTTTAAAGCCTTTCCGATTGGCGGAATGAGCGCCAGCCAATTGAGCTGGCATGTGGGGATTTTGCCTTATATCGAGCAAACGAATTTGTATTCTCAGTTCGACTTTTCGGAAGGAGTCTATCTAGCACAAGGTAAAAACAAACCTCATGGCTTGCACAGAGTTGACTTCTTCCTGTGCCCGGATAGCCCGTCGGAAAAGTCGATTTCCTCTTCCGATGCCGTTGATGGTGAATTCACCTACACAACTCATTATTACGGCAGTATGGGTCCGAAGGGATTGAGCCCCAGCGGCGGCGAGTATCGCATCGATCGTCGCACACCTGGCTACGGTGACTTCGGGTTGCAGGGGTTGTTCGGTCGCGATACCAATCGGCGATTTGCCAATGTCACTGATGGAACCTCGAATTCAATTGCTGTGGGGGAACTGTCGTGGGTCGGTGCCAACGTGTATCGCACATGGGTGCGTGGGGCCAATTATCACCCGAGCGGCAGTCCGATGACTGGGGCCAAGAATGTCGCCAATCCAATCAACGTGACGTACTACAATCAGGAGGGCCCTGATACGAACAACTTTAACGACGTTTCGTTTGGCAGCCAGCACGCTGGCGGAACTCACCTATTGATGGTTGATGGTAGCGTTCGCTTCACATCGGAAACGATTGATGCCATTATTTACAAAAGTGCGGCTAGCATTGATGGCGGCGAAACGGATTCGCTACCCTAAGATTTACCCGCACTTCGATCGCTTCGACCTAGCGACTCGCAGGTACAGTCGCAGCGCCATTGCGGCGACGACGACATCAACCACAACCACCAGCCAAAACACGACTGGAGTGCCGACGCCTTGGGAGATCTCCTGCGAGCGGGCTGAACGCTTTTCGTCGCGACGATTCAAATGTTCTCTTGCGTTGTGCAAATGTTCCTGGAAGATGGCCAACAAAGGCGGTTTCGCGGGTACTGCCGTGTTGGCATCGAGAACGCGCGGCAACAGATTAGTCGCCCAGTTCAATTCCAAACGATCGGGGCGGGACGCTGTTCCCACGGCCAATTGCTGTTGTGCTGAGGCGACGCCTGCTTGAACGTCGCGATCCAGTTCTTGCCAATACTGCTGACGTGTGGCCTGCGAAGCGAACTCGGGTGGTTGTTCCATGGCCGATGCCAGGTGCTCGAACCGTTCCAGGATCTGCCGTTCGATTTCATCGTTCTCTGGAACCCACCACGTTCCAACCAATATTGCCAACACCGCGATTACGACGCTCACTGGTAGCCACCGCCAATGTACCGAACGAACAACCGGAGTCTTTTTTGCAACCGGCTTTGGGGATGAGCTCGGTTTAGTTGTCGTCGATCGATGCTGGCTATCGGACGAGACTGAGGGCATGATCAGAGGTTTTGGTGGACTTGCCGGAGGAAGCTCGAAGGAGCTATCTGGAGCATTCGTCACCGGAAAGTCGCGAGGAGTTGGCAGATTCGTTTCGCTGAATAGGCGATGAAAGGACTGGCGGACGTGCAGCATGCTCCCCGGGCGATTCTCGGGGGTTTTGGCCATCATCGCCTCGACCAATTCAACTAACTGAGGTGTGATATGTTTGCTGCGAACCGTGATCCGTGGGGTTTTGGCACTGAGGTGTTTGCTGATCAATTCCTGTTGGCTGGCCCCCGAATAGGGTACTCGTCCTTCGAGTAATTCAAATAGCGTGCAGCCCAAACTGTAGATATCGGAGCGCTCGTCGAGCGCTTGCCCACGAATTTGTTCGGGTGCCATGTAGCTCGGAGATCCGACAGGGCAATGCTTTCCAGTCCAAAACTGGAGTTTGTTCCTTTTAAGACGTTTGGCCAGAGAAAAATCGGTTAGTTTCAATTCAAAACGTGGATTGATCAGGAAACTGCTCGGTTTGACGTTGCAATGTGTCCAACCGTGTTGATGCAGATAGCACAATGCCGCGCTCATTTGTTCGGCCAACTGAGGCAAATGTTCGAGCACCGCATCTCGCTTCTTTTCCAATAGCAGTTGTCGTAGTGGCTGTCCCAGGAATGGTTCCAACGCCAAGAACGCGTAGGGCTTGTGCTCGCAGAATTCGTGGACTCTCAGTACAGTGCGATGCTTGAGCTGGCCTGCCACATGGAGCTCGTGTCGCAGTTGCTGAACTCTCTCTCGGTTCGAGATCGTCTTGCGGGTTGGGGTTAGAACTTTGAGAACTCGTTTGTCCTGAGTGGTCACATTGACTGCGCGATAAATTTCCGTACCCGCCTCCGAGCGGACGTGTCGCATCAAACGGTATTCGCCGAGACGTTGTGGGATCTTGGCCATCGTAACACTACTCCTTTAATCAGCCTGTTTTAGCTTTCGGCCATCGAGTGTCGCGCAGCTCATGCGAGCTTGGCTGGAATGGCGTGGACTTAAGCAATCTGAGTGAGCCGTAGGCGCTAGCCTCGGGCATTGCGTTGCATTAACGGCGTGGAAACCCGCGGCTAGCGCCGTCGGCTCACTAAGTCCACGCCATTCGAGCTTGGCTGCGTTTCTCAAGGCCATTGAAGTGTAACGTTGAAAGGCCTCGTACACAAATTATCGTTCGACGCTCGAACTATGATCCATGCCTTAGAAGTCTCCCGCGCACGCTTGTCTGAACTCCCATGGAGAATTTTGGCGACAGAGAATCTTGAGGACAGAGAGAGTTTTGGGGGCAGGTCCGCTTTGGGATGGAGATTGTCGCTGAGCACGATACCTTGACGCTTTCCAACGAGCCGAGCATGTTGTTCGAGTCAGACGCCTCAACAGACCGGAAGGTTACACCACAATGAATGCATGGGAGCAAGCCGAAGGATCACCGTTTCCAATTGGAGTGAGCTGGAATCCGGAGAGGTCCGCGCTGAATTTTGCGTTGTATTCGAGCAACGCGACCGTCGTGCGTGTGTTGCTGTATTCGCCCGACGACTTGGTCCACCCCGCCATCGAAGTTGATCTGGACCACCTTAAAAACAAATCGGGGCCAATTTGGCATTGCCGAATCCCGTGTGAGCCGTCCGACAGCTTGGCGTATTATGCCTACCGCGTTGACGGGCCTGCACCAATGGGTGGGGATGACTTTCACGATTTCGACTTTGAGAAGATCCTGCTCGATCCGATGGCCCTCGGCGTGTTCTTTCCGGAAGCCTTCTCCCGCGAAGCGGCGTGTCGGCCCGGTTCCAATGCCGGTCAGGCTCCGCTGGGTATCTTGCCGACTCAGTCCTGTCCCTTTGATTGGAGTGACGACCGCCGGCCTCGACACAGCCATGATCTGGTGATTTACGAAATGCACGTTCGTGGCTTGACCATGAATCCCAATTCGGGCGTGTCCGAATTGCATCGTGGAACGTTTTTGGGGGTCGTCGACAAAATCCCGTATCTCGTCGATCTGGGAGTAACCGCTGTTGAACTCATGCCCGTCTTCCAATTCGATCCCGACGATGGGAACTACTGGGGATACATGCCGCTGAATTTTTTCGCGCCTCACCACGCCTACGCCACCGATCCAGTTGCCTGCCATCAACACGATGAGTTTCGCACCATGGTCAAAGCACTGCATGCAGCGGGCATCGAGGTGATCCTTGACGTCGTCTACAACCATACCTGCGAGGGCGACGGCCGGGGACCGAAGTACAGTTGGAAAGGCATCGACAGCAGCACGGCTTACATGATGACGGGTGACGCGAATGATCCTTACGCCAACTACAGTGGTACTGGCAACACGCTGCACACGGCCAGTCGAGCCGTCCGGAGGATGATCGTCGACAGCTTGCGATTCTGGGACGCGCACATGCACGTCGACGGATTCCGGTTTGACCTTGCTTCGGTATTCACTCGTAATAGCGACGGTTCGATCAACTTGGACGACCCGCCAATTGTCATCGAAATCGGGACGAATGCGGACTTGAGCGACAACCGTTTGATTGCGGAACCGTGGGACGCCGGCGGTGAATTCCAACTCGGACAAAAGTTCCCCGGCCAGTTGTGGATGCAGTGGAACGCCCACTATCGCGATACGTTGCAACAATTCGTTCGTGGCGACGGTGGGATGGTTCCCGAGCTGATGACGCGGCTTTACGGCAGTTGCGATTTATTCCCCGACGACTTGTTCAATGCATTGCAGCCGAAACTGAGTATTAACTATGTGACATCACACGACGGCAGCACGCTCTATGATCTGGTCAGCTTCCGCCACAAACGCAACTGGGCCAACGGCGAAGACAATCGAGATGGGCCGGACGAATATTCTTGTGATTGTGGTTGGGAAGGTGACGAGAACGTCCCACCGGAGGTGATGCGACTTCGTAAACAGCAAGTCAAGAACTTCTTCGCTCTGTTGATGTTGTCCAACGGCACGCCGATGTTTCGCATGGGCGACGAGTTCTTACAGACCCAGGGAGGCAATAATAATCCGTACAACCAAGACAACGAGACCAGTTGGCTGGACTGGGATCGATCGCGTGAGCATGAGGACATACACCGTTTCGTTCGCAACATGATTTCATTTCGCAAACACCATCCGTCCATCAGCCGCTCGAGGTACTGGCGCGAGGACGTACGATGGTATAGCGTCGGGCATCTGGTCGACATGTCGTTCGACTCGCGACAGCTCGCCTATTGTTTGCACGGTGAGTCGCGAGGCGATACCGATATTTACGTGATGATCAATGCGGCTGCCGAACCCGTCGAGTTTGGGATCCAAGAAGGCTCGATCGGCGATTGGAAAGTCGCCATCGACACGTCACGCATATCCCCCCATGACATTTCGGCGGGTGAGCCGACCGAAACGGTCAATGGTCCCACCTACACGGTCAACGCGAGATCAGTCGTTGTCTTAGTGGCGTAAGCTTCCAGCTTGCGGTCAGGCTCATTCGCAAGCTTCCAGCTTACGGTTGCTCATTCGCAAGCTGGAAGCTTACGCCACGGGGGTTCTGTTCCTTGCGGATTTTGGCCGAACTCCAACGGTAGTCTTCCGGATTTTTGCATAGTCCGGCCACGACGGGGTTGTTCTCGATGTAGCGACTGATCCTGATGGCTTCGCTTTCGTCTCGCGCCCAATGGTCGAATGTCTCGTGTTGCCAGTAAACGCCCGTTTTTTCTCGCACGCGATTGCACATCGTCGCGGTGTAACTTTGGATGCTGTGCGAGATGATTTCGCGAGGTGTTCGGTACTTTTCTCCCTTCGACTCGGCGCGTTTCACCGCCGCAGTCGCCCAGTCATCATTTGGAAGAAAGAGCCAATGATGATGACTGGGCATCACGACGAAGGCCAACAAACGATACCGATCGTTCGCAAAGTGAAGGAACGCGTTTTGAACGATTTCGGCTTGTACGTCATCTTTCAAGTGATCGACGGGTGGATCGTGGTCGAGAAGATGATCGACGAAAGCAAAAAGTAATTTTTGCTTATGATGCTGCCATTCTGCTTCTGTTTGAGCAACTGGCCTGGGGCGCTGCGCGAGCGATTCTCGAAACTCAGTGATTTGACGAAATCCAGAGGCTGAGAGACTGCCTTCGAGGCAACCGGTGATGAACACGGGATGCCCCTTCACATCTTGGTGAGGCAATCGTCGGCGACGAAAGATCATTTCTTCCATACCTGCATGCTCCTCAAAGTGGCGTCAGCTTCCAGCTTGCGAGTATAAAGGAAATTCGCGGCCACTGAGTCAAAAAAGTGAGTACGCAAGCTGGAAGCTTACTCCACGGGCCACTTCCAGTCGCTGACTTCGGGCAAGTCGGTGCCGTATTCGTTGATGTACTGCCGGTGCTCGATCAGCTTCTCGGTGATCAGTTGTTTCGCGTAGGCGGCTTTGGATCGCAGGCGCGGGACTCGCTCGATCACGTCACCGACCAAGTGGAAACGATCGAGATCATTCAGCACCACCATGTCGAACGGCGTCGTCGTGGTACCTTCTTCCTTGTAACCGCGAACGTGCAAGTTGCGATGGTTGTTGCGTTTGTACGTCAGGCGGTGAATCAACCATGGATAACCGTGGAAAGCAAAGATGATCGGCCGGTCGGTCGTGAACAGCACGTCAAACTCTCGATCGTCGAGTCCGTGAGGATGCTCGCTGGATGATTGGAGTTTCATCAGGTCGACGACATTGATGACGCGGACTTTGATATCCGGAAGATGTTGCCGCATCAGGTCGACCGCTGCAAGAGTTTCGAGCGTCGGCACGTCTCCGCAGCATGCCATGACCACGTCCGGTTCTTCACCGTTGTCATTGCTGGCCCATTCCCAGATGCCGATGCCGGCGGTGCAGTGTTTGACCGCTTGGTCCATCGTCAGCCACTGTGGCGATGGCTGCTTGCCAGCGATGACGACGTTGACGTAGTTGCAACTGCGCAGGCAGTGGTCAGTTACCGACAATAGGCAGTTCGCATCCGGTGGCAGATAGACCCGCGTGATCTCGGCTTTCTTGTTGATGACGAGATCGATAAAACCGGGGTCTTGATGGCTGAATCCGTTGTGGTCTTGTCGCCAAACGTGAGAAGACAGCAAGTAATTGAGCGACGCGATAGGGCGTCGCCAAGGAATCTCGTTGCACACCTTCAACCACTTCGCGTGCTGGTTTAACATCGAATCGACGATGTGAATGAACGCTTCGTAGCAGTTGAAGAAGCCGTGACGGCCGGTCAGCAGATAACCCTCGAGCCAACCTTGGCATTGGTGTTCGGACAGCATTTCCATCACGCGACCCTGCGGCGATAGGTGCTCGTCGCTGGGCAAAATTTCGCCAACGAACGCGCGGTCGGTGACGTCGAAGATATCGCCCCAGCGGTTGGACGCATTCTCGTCGGGACTGAAGACGCGAAAGTTGGCTTCTGATAGATTCATCTTCATCACATCACGCAGGAACTTGCCCTGCGTCCTGGTCGCCTCACCGGTGACGTTGCCGGGATCGGGGACCTCGATGGCGTATTGACGAAAGTCCGGCATGTTCAGCGGTTTGAGCAATTTGCCGCCGTTGGTATGCGGATTGGCCCCCATTCGGCGATCGCCAACGGGCGCCAACGCCGCGAACTGCGCATTCAACCGACCATTGTCATCGAACAATTCGTCGGGACGATAGCTTTTCATCCATTGTTCGAGGGTCGTGACATGCTCAGGAATTGTGTGCATTTCCTTCAGTGGTACTTGGTGGCTTCGCCAAGAGCCTTCGACCACCTTTCCGTCGATTTCGTGCGGACAAGTCCAGCCTTTGGGCGATCGTAGCACGATCATTGGCCAACGTGGGCGGGTCGAGTCATTGTTCTCGACTGCGTTTTCCTTGATCCTCGCAATCTCATCAGCGACCGTGTCCAGGGTCGCTGCCATGAGCTCGTGCATCGTTTTGGGATCATCGCCTTCGACGTAGTGCGGGGTATACCCATAGCCGCGTAGCAGGGCGTCGAGTTCGTCGTGACCAATCCGAGCCAAGACGGTTGGGCTCGCGATTTTGTAGCCGTTGAGATGCAAGATCGGTAGGACGACACCATCGCGGACCGGGTCGAGAAATTTGTTGCTGTGCCAGCTCGTCGCCAGCGGACCCGTTTCCGCTTCGCCATCGCCGATCACGCAGGCGACAATCAAATCGGGATTGTCGAATGCGGCACCGTAGGCATGCGATAACGAGTAGCCCAGCTCGCCGCCTTCGTGAATGCTGCCAGGTGTTTCGGGGGCGACGTGACTGGGGATACCACCGGGGAAACTGAACTGTTTGAACAACCGTTTCATGCCGGCCGTGTCTTGCGAAATGTTTGTATACCGTTCGCTGTAGGTGCCTTCCAAGTAGGTGTTGGCGACCAGGGCGGGGCCGCCGTGACCGGGACCGGTGACGAACATCATGTTCAGGTCACGATGGCGAATGATGCGGTTGAGATGAGCATAAAGGAAATTCAGGCCCGGCGTCGTCCCCCAGTGTCCCAGCAGTCGGGGCTTGATGTGCTCTTTTTGCAGTGGTTGCTTGAGCAGCGGATTGTCCAACAGATAGATCTGGCCGACGGACAGATAGTTGGCCGCGCGCCAGTACGCATCGACTTGCGAAAGTTCTTGATCGGAGCGTGCTGGAGCTGGCTGGCTTGTAACGGACATGGAGTTTTCCAAAGTGGGGTAAGTTTCTAGCTTGCCAATAATCCCAAAACGCAAGCTGGAAGCTTACGCCACTTGCTAATCCCGTACCGCGTGGTCGATCGCGGCCGCCAAATCGGTCATGCTGACCGGTTTGACGAGGTAGTCGACGACCAGCGGATTCAGGGTCGATTCACCGCGTTCGTGAGAGGAGACAATGATGATGGGCACGTTTTGCGTTTCAGCGATCTTGTCCGCCGCTTGCAATCCATCCATTTCCGGCATCATCACGTCAGTGATGACCAAGTCCGGGCGCTCACTTTCGCACATTGTGACCAGCTGTTGTCCGTTCTTGGCCAACCCGACCAATTCGTGCCCGAGTCGAGGCAGCAGGATTTTGAAGTAGTCGCGAATGTCGATTTCGTCATCCGCGACCACTATCCGTAGTGTTCGCGTCATGGCCATCATCAGAAGCTTCTGGGAGAACAAGTTCGATACAGGCTCCACCCGAGTCGCCGTCTCCGACGCCGATCGTTCCAAAATGGGCCATGATGATTCTTTTGGCAATTGCCATGCCCAAACCGGTGCCTTTTTGTTTGGTAGTGAAGAACGGATCGAATAATTTGACTCGCTGGTCAAGCGTCAGTCCCGGCCCG
>JBDNIG010000494.1:0-4658 GCA_041688415.1 Rhodopirellula sp.
ACCCCCTCTCCCCCTCTCCCCCTCTCCTCGCACCGATCGTATCGATTCTCCGTTCTGTTCGAACTATTGCGAACTTAACGATTCCAATGTTCTTAACCACTGCATCGCCGCGATAAACGAACCTGATTTTCCGCCGTCCCATTCGACGATAGCTGGTGTGACGACGAGCGAAAGTTTAAGGGGCACGTCGTCAATCGGGTCTAGGCAATTTGCGGCATTCCTTCCGCAGAAAACTGCCTGGCTCGATCAAGTCGCGTGGGTGACTCGCCGGCAATGATTGCTGGGGTGTTTCACGAATCACGTTTGCCCCGTGCACCTCCCCCGCACTGCAATGGATGCCTCGACCGGGCATTGGAACAATGGACAAGGACGTAAAACGAGCACTGCTTTTATGGCCCACACTCGCATCGACCGTGTTGGTCGCCGCGACCTCGCTACCGATGCATTGGGACACGCAGTTCAAATCGTCGACACTGCGTCAGGTGGCTGCCGAGTCGTCTGCTTTCGCACGTGTTGTATCGACCGCCCGTCGTCTATTCGGTTCCGCCGGCGATGTCCAACCTGCCCCCGTGCAGACCGCGACCATCGAAACGGCAGAACTCGCCGACAGTTTGATGTTTCGCTCGCTTCGCGACGCCGGTCCGGAGCACCGTCCCGACCGGGGTATGCGTGGGCTCACGACGCCCGTCCGATTTGCCGGTGCATCGACGGCGGCCTTCGGTGGCAGTGCGGGGATGGAGAATGCGCATGACGAGAGCGGACGCTCGTCAGCAGTAGCGGACCTGGGATCGAGCAACCAGGTGATCGCTCGGACGTTGTTGGCGCCGGTATTGGACCCGGTGGCGGAGCTCGCTGGATACTCAGGACGGGAGAATATTCCCACTGCTCGTCCTGTCCTCCCCTCCATTCTTTCCCCTGGAATGGACGATCCCTTCGCCGCCACCGGGAACACTTCGCCGCGAGTCATCTCCGACCGTGACAGCATCGACGATTGGATGAGCCGTTTGAATCCGATCCTGGATTGGGTGGCAACCGTCAGCTCCGATTCACAATGTACGACGGCGGCGCATCGGGTGGATTCATCGTCTGCCTCCGTCGTTGAGTTCGTACCCAAACCGAGCGGCCAGACCGCTCCGGCAGGCGCGGACCCGAAGCAATCCCAGCGAGAACCAAAATCCCATCAAACCGTGCGCGCAAAGCGATCTGTCACGCCCACGGATAATCCCGTCACGTGGCCGCAGCCCAGTCAGTTGCGCCAGGATCTGTCCGCCATCACCACCGACGCGGACGATCTGGTCGTGCAATTGGGACCGGCTGGCGATCGCATGTTGACATCGATCGTGGCACCCGCAAATGGGGCTGGCGGGTCGTTGCTCATTCGTAGCAACGAGGAGATCATGGAAGACCTCGTCGACCGGAGCAATCGGCGCGGCGATGGCGATCGTGCTGACGCGCCGGTGCAGCGCCAAGCCGCCACGCTGGCGATGGGCGAATGGGCCGTGCAGGTCGAGCACGCGCTGGACGAGCTGCGAAGCTTGCCGCGAATTGGCGACGAGCGCAGCGGGGATCAAATCCGCGACCTCGCGGCATTGTCCGAGACCGGGTTGCAGTTAGCCGAACGAGTGCCGGCACGCGACCAACAAGTCCGATGGCTGCGAGCGTCGCACGCGCTCGCTCGTCGGACTGCCGTTTGGGGACCGATTTGGCAATTGGCACGTTTGTCTGGTGACGAGAACGTTTCACCTGCGCGCCAAGCTGCAACATCGGTCCCCGGTGTTGAGCGGTCCAACCCTAGCGGACAGTATTCGCTGGCGCATTTTCAAAAGGACGCTCACGAGATACGGACGCCCAGCGGCGCCGATCAGGTTGCCATGCTCACCGCGGTCGTTCGCCGAAATTTGCAAGAAACCGGGGATGCGACCGGTTGGACCGCGTTCCTGTTGCTGGACGAAATCGATGCGGCCGCGATGCATGTCGACGCCGACGAACGCGCTTTGTTGGCCCAGAGATTTCTCTCTCGATTGAAGCATTATTCATTGAAAAGCGAGCACCGCCAATGGCTGCAGCGAGACTCCGTCGACGCGCTCGCCGCCGTACTGCAATCCTGGACCGTGCGATCGATCGATTACGCGCGACTGCTCAGCGATCTCGAACGGGGAGAGACCGATTCAATCGACTTGGCCGCGATCAAGGTCAGCGAAGCATTCCAAACGTTGCGGTTCTCCGAGAGCCTCGAAGCGGCGCGGGTGGCCAAGGCGATCGACGTGACGTATCGCAATGCCAACGTGCGGACCGCTATCTCGGCCGATCTCATCAACCGTTTCTTGCCAACGTTGCCAGCCCGCACTGAGCCGATTCGCACGACCGTGTTGGGCAACGCTGTCCGTGGGGTGAGCACCGTGAACTCGGATCTCAGCTTGCAGTTGCAGCCTTCACCCGATTCATGGCAACTCACCCTCGGTACCAACGGAAATGTCGCGACTCGCAGTCAGGGCGGACAATCGGGCGTGACCGTTTTAAGTAGCGGGCACAACACTTTTCACGCTCAAACACCCTTGATCATCCGTCCTAACGGGTGTCAGGTGGGACAAACGCACGTGAACGTGACGGGGCAACAGCGCCTGCGCGGCATTCGCAGTCCCTACGACGGTTGGCCGCTGATTGGGTCACTCGTTCACGGCATCGCTGAGAGCCGTTTCGAAGACGCGTTGCCGGTCGCGAAACGGATCAGCGGCGATCGGATCCGCAGCCAAGTCACCACGGAACTGCAAACCCAGCTCACGCAAAAGACGCGCGGCGCCGGAACGCGACTCGATGAGCTCGTCCTGGGGCCGCTCGGTCGATTGAACCTCGATCCCAAAGTCATCGACTTGGAAACGACCCCACGGCGGCTGGTCGCCCGCTACCGTGTGGCCGGAGATTGGCAGCTCGCATCGCACACGCCTCGCCCACGTGCGTGGAGTGACAGTTGGATGAGTTTGCAGATTCATCAATCCGCTCTGAACAACACGTTGGAGCGTTTGCTACCGACCGGACACGCGAAATCGATTCAACAGTTTTACGCGGACACCATGGATCTATTCGGCCAAGATGCCAAACCGTTACCCGACGATGTACCGGGGGACGCCATGATCGAATTTGCATCGACGCGGCCGATCACGGTCGAGATCGATGACGGCAAAGTTTGGATAACGTTGCGTATCGTGCGGCTCTCCGAACCGGACGGGGCGGCACTAACGCGGTTCATCGTGCGGGCGGGTTACGAACCCAAGGTCAACGGACTCGATGCACACCTCGTGCGTGATGGACACCTCAGCATCCGCGGTCCCGGGATGACGATGGGCCAGCGGATTGCGGTGCGAGCCTTGTTCAACAAAATTCTCTCCGAACAACGTCCCATCCCTCTGACCGGACCACGGATCATCGATCATCCCGCCATGCGCGGACTCGCCGTCAGCCAACTCGAACTGCGAGACGGCTGGCTGGCACTCGCGATCAGTCCTGAGACGTCGCCGCGGGTCGCCACCGCCACGCGATCAGGGGTGAGCCGATGATCGCGTTCCTCGTTGTGATGACTGTGCGGTTCATGTTGCAAATCGGACGCGGAGCCGCATGAGGGTTTAGCGATATGGGAACACGAAGTGGCGTAAGCTTCCAGCTTGCGTTTCTCCAATCACAAGCCGGAAGCCGACGCCACGCCAATACACCGTCCATCGTCGTTCCCGCGTTCCTTCGTTCGACTCTCGCCGTTTCAATCACGATTGTTCGCCACGAATAACAGGAATTCGCACGAATTAAATCAATTTCCATTCGCACCGATTAGCGAGATTCGTGGGCAACCTTCCATCTACCCAACGACCACTCCACGTCGAGCGGTCGTGCGGCTTTTAAGTGAAGACGTCGCCGTAACTTACCTCCACCACAGCTTTGCTTTGGGGGAGGTCGAACGCGGCCTTTAGCCGCCGTTCGGGGAGGGGGACTCGGTGCTGAGCGTTGTGTACGGTAAACCGCATGGCAACCGTCGCTGTGCACGTCACCCATCGTCGTTTCAACATCTTTGTGCCTCATCAGTTTTTGCACCGTCGGTATGTCTGTCCCGGTTCGACTACTTCGTCGAAACAGATGTCTTTGATGGGCCACCGATGACATTCCTTGTGCCGTAACCGGGCTCCATCCATCAATAAAAACATCAGCCGATGCATGCGGGCAAAGTGAACGAGCAATCGTTCGATTTCGCCACGACTGAACCAGACCGGGATCGATTCCTTCGTTTTGGCACGCACCGCATTCCAAAACCCTCCAGACCCTCACCCCACTCGGCTCCGCCCGTCAGGAGCATATTGTCGACCGACGGCTCCGCCCGTCGGAGTCCCAGCCGATGTGCGTTTCGCACGAGACGCCCCCGCTTCGCACAACACGTCCCCCGCCAAAATCACAGCGATTCACAATTCATACTCATCAATCGATAGAAAGCACGAGCGTCGCCATTGTCACTATTGTCGACTGACGGCTCCGCCCGTCTGGAGTCCCAGCCGATGTGCGCTTCGCACGAGGCGTCCCCTCTTCGCACGAGACGCCTCCCGCCAAAATCACAGCGATCTCAATTCATACTCATCAATCGATAGAAAATACGAGCGTCGCCATCGACACCTATTGTC
>JBDNIG010000495.1:0-2255 GCA_041688415.1 Rhodopirellula sp.
TCGCACAATTACGTCATGCGAGGCGGCCCGGCGAACGGCTTCGCTGAACAACGCAGCCGCTTCCGTATCGCCGTTCTCGATGAGCTCCTGATGCGTCGCACGAGCGAGCAACCGGGCCTCTTCAACCAGGGGTTGCATTTTTTCGGGCCATGCTTGCCCCAGCACGCCTTCACATGCCCAGGCCAGGTCATCCGGGCTGCCAAGCCGTTTGGCCAGTCGCAGTCCCGTTACATACGGTTCGTGGCGGTCAGGGTCAATCGTCGACAATTGTCGGCACAGCTTCATCGCTGCCGCATCGCGGCGGATCGACTCAAGCCGTCCGATCACGTTAAGGATATCGTCTGGAGTCTCGGCAAAGTCGACTGCCGAGAGCAACGCGCGCTCCACCTCGGCATCGGGCGCATCGATGGCAACCAACGCGATCGCGTACGCCTGGTACATCCACGGCTGGATCTGGCCGGCGGAGATGGCGCCGGCGATGACGGCCCGAATCTCATCGAACTTCGCAATTGCACCGGAATCATCACCGTCCGCTTGCAGCGCCGCGGCTTTGACATTGAGCTCACCCACGGTCGCTTTCACGCGCCGGTCGAGGACGGTCAACTGTTCGACCGAGTTGATGTCGAGTTCGGCGAAATAGGTACGCCACAAATCATCGATGGACTGACCGTCCTGAGCGGTCAAACGGATCGGATGGTAGCTGTTGGGGTCTCGCGACAGCGTCGGGGACTCGGCGTCTGGCTCCGCTCCTGCGGCAGCCTGTTGGCCACTCGCAGGCTGGGTCGCTTTGTCTTGCAGTGAGTGTTGATCGGGCACGACGAACATGCCGCCTCCCATGCCGCCGCCCCTGCCGCCGCCCCTGCCGCCGCCCATGCCGCCGCCCATACCGCCCATCATTTGAGCGTTAATGGGAACGCCAGCGAACGTGGCGGGCATCTGAATTCGGAGCGGTTTTTCCGTTAGGTTCTTGACGATCAAGTTGGCACGGGTCGCGTTGAGGGGAATGAATTCCGCTTCGATTTGACCGGCGTCCATCGCAGCAAACAACGCCGCTCGTTCGCCAAGATCGCCGCCTCCGGCCGTGGCGGAGCGAGCGGTGGCACCCGCAAGCACCAGGGCACCCAACGCGATCATGGCGGAGAGGATCGAGAGCGGAGGGGAGAACAAAGTGGAAGGGAAAGCAGAGCGTTGCATCGCAGTGATCCGAGTGAGAAGAGAGGGAAGATGGATCGAGTATCGAGAGAGTGGAACAAGCAATTCTACTTGACTAACCACGTTTTTACAAATTTTCCCCCCAGTTGAACCGTCAAATTTCTTTGGATGGTCGCCGTTTCCCGCTAATGGGCACTGCCAAGGGTCCGCCGAAGGCATCGTAGATGACGAGAAAATTCAACAATCCGGCGATCATGGTGAACCACGTACCCAGCTCGTACCCGCTGCCGTGGACGGCGTACCAGGCCGCCACCTCATCGGCTTCCCCCTCGAGCACTGGCCGGTTCGGCGGTGCCATGAACCCATTCCACCGTGGCCGGTAGCTGTCGACGGTCCGCCCCCGAGGGTCCGTGCTTTTCCGCATCCGCTCGCCTTGCACGAGGGCCGGCAGAGCGGCCACACCCACGCCCGCCTGCAGGAAATAGTGCCAGCGACGATCGCCCGGCTGCCACGACGCGTAAACCACATTGGGCCCACCCAACGCAAAGCCGATGAACCACAGAGACAGCACGCATAATAAAAACAGCGTTCCCTTGGCACGTCGGCCTTGATAAAAATGTCCCGCTCCAGGAATCAGCCACGCCAGGAACGCCGCGAGATGGCGATTGCGGAGGTCGACTTCCATGCCATCGACCTCGATCAACGTCTCGCCGTTGAGCACCGTGGGTGACAGTTCAATCTGACTGGATCGCTTGTCGCTGTCCGTTTTGCCAGTGGCGCCGGGTTTGCCAGTGGCACCGGGCTTGCCAGTGGCACCGGGCTTGCCAGTGGCGCCGCTTTTTTCAGTAGCGTCGCTGTCGCTTTGCTTGCCCGGTTCGCCGCGACCGGTAGATTCAGTCGCATCGTGGCGTGCCGCATCGTTCGAAGCGACGGCGGAGGTCCGAGAGCGTGAGGCCATGAGTCGATGAAGCGGTTCGGGAAACGCGGCGAAGGAAGGAGCGTCCATTGTGCGAGAAAAATGCCTCCGGCGATAGCCAAGCCATGATCAATCAGAAACCCACCTTTTGTTCCCTACGCCAAAAAAGCCCTAAAACGCCCGCGCA
>JBDNIG010000068.1:0-4743 GCA_041688415.1 Rhodopirellula sp.
CGCGGCGCTCGAGCACGCGATTTTGTCGACCAGTGGTGCGATGGCCAACGAGAACGCTCTGAAGCTGGCCTTTCACCATGCTCAACCGGCCAGCCGGGTGATCGCGTTTGACAATGCGTTCGCGGGCCGCTCGATCGCGTTGGCGGCGCTGACGGATCGGCCGGCGTATCGCGACGGCATTCCGATGGCGATTAACGTCGACTATCTCCCGTTTTTGGATCCCCATGATATTGCCGGTTCGACGCGGCGGGCCGTCGACGCGTTGAAACAACTGCTCGCTCGGTACCCCAAGCAGCACGCCGCGTTTTGGGCGGAGCCGATCGCGGGTGAGGGTGGCTATTATCCCGGCAGCTACGATTTTTTCGCGGCGTTGTGTCAGCCGCTCAGGGACGCGGGGATTCCGATCATTTTTGACGAGATCCAAACGTTTTCGCGGACCAGTCGCCCGTTTGCTTTCCAACACTATGGGCTCGATGAGTTTGCCGACATTGTCACGGTGGGGAAAATCACGCAGGTGTGCGCGACTTTGTACCGGAAAGAATTCCATCCGAGCGGGCCGATCATCAGCCAAACGTTCACCGGCTCAACGGCGGCGATTCGTACGGGGCTGGCGACACTCGATTTACTCGAATCGTCCGGCTGTTTCGGCGAAGAAGGTTCCAACATGCGCCGTCACGACTATTTTGCGGCGGCACTCGAGCGACTGGCCGAAAAGCACGATGGGTTGATCGGCGGCCCGTATGGGGAGGGCATGATGATGGTCTTCACCCCCGGCGATGGATCGCTTGATCAGGCCAAGTTGCTGATGGGCCTGCTATTTGACGTGGGGCTGTTAGGGTTCCTGTGCGGTGCCTCGCCGACGCGGATCCGATTTTTGCCGCCACCGACAATCACGACAAACGCGCATATCGATGCTGCCATCGAGCTGTTGGACCGTGGATTGACGCAAATGAAAGCAAAATTGGGCTAAGGCGGGAAAAAACAGCTAGAATTACGGACGCTCTCTGCTTTCTGGGGCGTATCTCCGGTTGAGGGGTTTTAGGTAGATCACTATTATTCGCACATGAAATACAGTCAGCTTGATCGCATCACCCTGCTCGACCCCGGCCAACGGTTGGTCGGCGAACGTACTCTGGACGCGGGCGAAGAGTACCTGCAGGATCATTTCCCTCGTTTTCCGGTCATGCCTGGCGTGATGATGCTCGAGGCGTTGCACCAGGCATCGGTATGGTTGATTCGGATGGCGCCCGGTTTCGACGACGCGTTGGTGTTATTGCGTGAGGTGCGGAACGTCAAATTCGGCGATTTCCTGTCGCCCGGCGAGACGCTCACGGTCGAAGCCGAGATTTTCAAGGTCGACGGCGCGAGGACGACGGTGAAAGCGGTCGCGCGGAAAGGCGATCGCACCACGGTGTCGGCGCGGCTGATTTTGGAAAGCTGCTCTAGTGGCGATCCCGAGCATCTTGATACCGACAGCGACCTCAAACGGCTCGCTCGCGAGCAGTTTTTTCAACTTTACGGTGATTGCCCTAGCGTGGCTGCCCTCCGGCAGCCAGGCGAGAATGCCGCACCAACGATGACCCCCCCTAAAACTCTCTCTTTTTAGTTAAACCAAGAAAATAGGAACGCACGATGTCGCTTGATCAAGACGAAATTTTTCAAAAGGTCCAGGCAGCGCTGGTCGATGCCCTCGGCGTGGATGACGACGAAACGACCCGCGACGCGACCTTGGTCGGCGATCTGGGTGCCGAGTCGATCGACTTCCTCGACATCGTTTTCAAACTCGAGAAGTCTTTCAATATCCAAATCCCCCGCGAAGAACTTTCGCCCGAAGACATTTTGACGAACAGTCAATATGTTCAAGCCGGTGCGGTGACGCCCGAAGGTATCAAAGAACTGAAGTCGCGGATGCCGTGGGCGGACCTTTCCAAGTTCGAACAGAACCCACGCGTTCAAGACTTCGGCAACCTGCTCACCGTTGGTGACCTGTGCAGCTACGTCGGCAGCAAGGTCAACGCGTAACCATGCGTTGGCTCTGGGTTGATCGATTTACCGAATTTGTCAGTGGTTCCCACGCGAGCGGCATCAAAAATGTCGCGCTCGACGAGGAGGTGCTCGACGGGTACAGCATCGGGTATCCGGTGCTGCCACCGACCTTGATCATTGAAGGCTTGGCTCAGGTGGGCGGGATTCTCGTCCACGAGCATTTCGGGTTCACCAAACGTGTGGTGCTTGCGAAAGTCGGTACGGTGAAATACCACGCACCGGCAAAACCAGGCGATACACTGCACTATCATGTGAAGTTGGGACGCACCCAAGCACTGGGTGCCGTGGTCAGTGGCACGAGCCACTGCAACGGTGAACTGCAAGCCGAAGCGGACTTGATGTTTGCGTTTTTAGAAGAGGGGCATCTCGTCGATGGCTCTCTATTCAATCCGGGTGACCTGCGGGCGATGCTGCGAATGATGAATTTCTTTCACGTCGCGGTGACCGCCGATGGTGAACCCATTCCTTATTACAAGAATCTTTGAGCGTCCATGTCGCCGCGTCGCCGAGTCGTCGTTACTGGGATCGGAATGATCAACCCCATGGGTTGGGATGTCACGACGGTCTGGTCAGGTCTGAAAGAAAGTCGCAGCGGAGTCGCACCGACGACGCTGTTTGACGCTACCGGATTTCCGACGCGGATCAGCGCGGAAATCAAGAACTGGGATATCACCCAAGCCGTTCCCGACGGTGACAAACATGTTCGCCGCGGCCGGCATACCCAGTTCGCGATCGCCGCGGCCTCCCAGGCGGTTGCCGACAGCGGCGTACTGGATTGCGTAGCCGATCCGACGCGGATGGGCGTGTACCTGGGCAGCGGCGAAGGCAACCAAGACTTCGGCACCTTCAGCCGGATGATGGTCGCGGCGCTGTCGACGGGTGAGTATGACGTCAAACGCTTCATTTCCGCCGGTATCGATTTGCTCGACCCAGCGAAGGAACTCGAGCAAGAACCGAACATGCCCGCCGCTCACCTGGCGACCCGGTTCAATGCCCAAGGTCCCAATTTCAACTGCCTCACCGCCTGTGCGGCGAGCAGCCAAGCGGTCGGGGAAGCGACCGAGATCATTCGACGCGGCGAAGCCGACGTGATGCTCGCAGGCGGTACGCACAGCATGATCCATCCCTTCGGTGTGACGGGATTCAACCTGCTAACGGCACTTTCGGAAAGCAACGACGAACCGACAAAAGCGAGTCGTCCCTTTGACGCCGGACGCAATGGATTTGTCCTCGGCGAGGGCTCCGCCATGGTGATTTTGGAAGACCTCGAAGCGGCGAGAAAACGCGGCGCGACCATCTATGGCGAAGTTGCCGGTTACGGCACAACAGCCGACGCCTACCGCATTACCGATATCCCGCCCGACGGGCATGGCGGAATCGCCGCGATGCGAATGGCAATCGCTGACGCGGGATTGACGCCCGCTGACATCGGTTACGTTAACACGCACGGTACGAGCACCAAGGTCAATGACCGGGTCGAATCCAAAGCGTGTCACGAAGTCTTTGGGGAACTCGCCGCCACCACTCCCGTCAGTAGCACCAAGAGCATGATGGGGCACTTGATCGCTGCTGCCGGCGTCACGGAAATGATCGTGTGTTTGATGGCGATGCGAGACAGTGTCCTGCCGCCGACAATTAACTACGAAAATCCCGACCCCGACTGTGACCTGGACTACGTGCCCAATCAGGCGCGCGAGGCGAAACTGGACTACGCGCTCAATAACAGTTTCGGTTTCGGTGGCCAAAACGTCACCCTGTGTCTCAGCCGATTTACGGGCTAGCGGTCCGTCAATCTTTCGTTGTCGGGTTAACCGTTTTGGCGATAGCGGCCTGGTGATTTAGTGAGCCGAGACGCGTAGCGGCCTGGTGATTTAATCTGAAATGCGAACGCTATTTGTTTAACCGTCAGCCGTAGGCGTACGTTGAGGGCGATACGTACGCCTACGGCTAACGGTTAAACGACTAAATTATTTCCTGAAAACTTTATCGGTTCACCCGCCTCGGCAGCAGTGAGTTGATTCTTACCGCTAAGGCACTCTGGCGTATGCCGCATTTGACGACGCGACGCGTCCAGACTCGTCGCGATCTGCGCGAATTTCTAGAAGTTCCCTGGTCCATCTACGGTGACGATCCGAATTGGGTACCGCCGCTGCATGCGGAGGTGCGGACTCGGCTGAATCCGAAACAGAACCCGTACTTTCAGCACGCGACGGCGGCATTGTTTCTGGCCCAACGCGATGGTCATGTCGTGGGACGGATCTCAGCTCAAATCTGTCAGCTAACCCAGTCCCACCAGGGTGCGGGGACGGGGCATTTTGGATTTTTCGAAAGCGATGATTCGCCCGCGACGGCTGCGGCATTGTTCGACACGGCGGCCCAGTGGCTCGCCGAGCGTGGCATGAACCGGATGGTCGGCCCGTTCAATCTATCGATTCACGAGGAGGCCGGACTCCTCGTCGATGGATTCCACCGCCCGCCCTACATCTTCATGACGCATAACCCGCCTTACTATCAAAGGCTGTTTGCGGACGCGGGATTCCATCAGGAAATGGATGTCTATGCGTATCATCTGGACATCACACAGCCATATCCGGATCGAATCGCCCGAATTTTGAAATCGGCAGCACGCAACACGCAGATTCAACTTCGCAATGTTGACAAACAGAATCTCGAATCCGAACTCGGCTTGCTCCTAGA
>JBDNIG010000496.1:0-4331 GCA_041688415.1 Rhodopirellula sp.
CTTAGCGATTAGCCAGCGGTCGAGCGAAGTGAACACCGCCGGATTGGTGGGGAACAGGCGCAGCCGACCCCGAATGGGATCGCAGATCGTCCACTGCCTTACGGAGGGGCGCATGAAATGGCGGCGTGAATCCCTCGCTGACGCGTCGGGTTGTGATTGTCGATTCCACCGAAATATTTCCCAGTATCTGCTTAGCGATTAGCCAGCGGTCGAGCGAAGTGAACACCGCCGGATTGGTGGGGAACAGGCGCAGCCGACCCCGAATGGGATCGCAGATCGTCCACTGCCTTACGGAGGGGCGCATGAAAAAAGCCACGTTCGTCCGGTTCGGATCTCACGTGGCTTGGCAGGTGAACGATTGGAAGTCCCTTGGTGAGGAGGGGCGACCAAGAATCGCGTCTAGCGACGCTTTTTCTTAGCGGCCTTTTTCTTGGCTGCCTTCTTCTTGGTTGCTTTCTTGCGAGTGGACTTCTTAGCGGCCTTCTTCTTCGACGCTTTCTTCGAAGCCTTCTTTTTGGCTGCCTTCTTCTTGGTCGCCTTCTTCTTGGTTGCCTTCTTCTTGGTCGCCTTCTTGCCAGCGCGTTTCTTCACTGACTTTTTGGCTGCCTTCTTCTTGGCACTCTTCTTGGCACTCTTCTTGACGCTCTTCTTAGCGCCAGTCGCTTTTTTCTTGGCCATCATTTCCTCCGCGAGAAAGAAAGTGGTTGTTGAGTCATTGTGACTTTTCAAAACACGACGTGCTTGGAAAGCCACCGGCCACGGCTCATCAACACAAACTTGAATGATCACCTCCGCTCGCTTCGATGATCCTCATCGACCATGCAAGCAAAAGCAATCGTTAACACACTTGCGCGTAACTGTACGCGCTTCCACAGATTCCGCAACATCTTTTTTTAAAAAAGCGGTTGCGTTGACATCGATTTTTGCTACGCCACGAACGAATTGCAACCACGTGAGTCTGTTTTGAATACGATCACACGAAAGTTTTTACGTAGCTGATGTCGTGTGAGATACTCAGCGATACGGGCTCTGCATCATCTGATAGTTGCCGAAGGCAAGCGATAAGAACAGCAGTCCCATGATCGGTTGACCGCCCTGGGTGAGCGCATAGATGGCAACCGCTCCGGCGCAGATCATGCTGATCCACAACCACGTGTCACTGCGGTCACCGCTAAGCAACACGAGTGAGCGCATCACGCGGCCACCATCGAGTGGGAACACGGGAACGAGATTCAACAACGCCCAGAGTACACTTGGGAAGATGTAGAAGAAAACCATCGTCAACAACGCCACGCTTTCAATCTGATCGCCAACGAAAAAGCGTTCGAGTTCGCTCACCGGCCACGGCATGCTTGCGAATGCGGCGACCTGAAATCCAAATGCGTGAACCACGCCAGCCAACACGAAGGCGGAGGCCAGTTGAGTGACCGGGCCAGCCAACGCGATCAACAGGTCAGCGGCCTCGCTCAAACGCGGTGGCGAAAACGCGTTGACAAAACCATCGCTACCCTGGCTGCGCATGCTCGATGGGATCGCTAAACCACCGAAGTGATAGAGCACGATCGAACTCTCCATTCCGTAGTAACGAAACGCGAATGCGTGGCCGAGTTCGTGAATCAAAATGGACAGGAACAAGCACGCTGTCCACAGAAGCAGCAGCGGAAAGATGCCTGGACTGAGTTCCCTCAGGCCAGCATCGAACATGGACGCAAAGCTGTGACCAATCACGACCGCACCAATCCAAAACGTCCACGCGATGCGCACCGGAAAGCCGAAGATCATGAAATTCAGGTCGTACGGCGATTCGTTAGGTGCTTGCAGGAACATGGAGGAGAGTGGGAGAGTGGAGTGGAGTGGAGTGGAGTGGAGTGGAGCTAGGAGCTTCTTACATATTTTCGATGAGGAAGGCCCAGAGATCGGCGTACTCATCGATTTTTTTACTCGTGGGTGTGCCGGCACCGTGGCCCGCCCGGGTTTCGATGCGGATCAACACCGGTTTATCGCAGTTTTGCGCCGCTTGCAACGTCGCTGCGAATTTGAAACTGTGCCCGGGCACGACACGATCGTCACGATCGGCCGTCGTAATCAGTGTGGCGGGATAGCACGTACCTGATTTCAGATTATGCAGCGGACTGTACGACAACAGATTGTCGATTTGGTCCTCCTCATCACTGCTGCCAAACTCGCTCGCCCACGCCCAACCGATCGTGAACTTGTGGTAGCGAAGCATGTCCATCACACCGACGGCGGGCAAACAGGCCGCGAATAAATTAGGTCGCTGCGTCATCACGGCACCGACGAGCAAGCCGCCGTTGCTACCGCCACGAATAGCGAGTTTCTCGCGCCGGGTGATGCCGGTGTCGATCAAATGTTCCGCTGCGGCGATGAAGTCATCAAACACGTTCTGCTTGTTCAATCGCATCCCAGCTTCGTGCCACGCGCTGCCGTATTCACCACCACCTCGCAGGTTGGCGACGGCGTACACGCCGCCACTGTCCAACCAAGCCGCAATGGCCGGCGAGTACGCCGGAGTCAACGAGATGTTGAAGCCGCCGTACGCGTAGAGCAACGTGCGGTTGTTTCCATCGTTGCGTTGGTCACGATGCCGCGTGATCAGAATCGGTACGCGCGTGCCGTCTTTACTCGTGCAGAAGACTTGCTCGGTGACGTAGTCGTTGACATCGAAGGGAACTTGTGGCTGCAGCCACAACGCGCTCTTTCCGGTGGCAACGTCAACGCGGTGCAGGCTCGGTGGTGTGACATAGTTGCTGAACGAGAAAAACGTTTCGGTAGCATCTTGCCGCCCACCAAAACCTGCAACGGATCCCTTGCCAGGCAACTCGATATCCTCGATTCGCTTCCCGGCGAGAGTGTATCGCATCACTTTGCTGAGTGCATCGCTCAGGTAACTGGCGTAAATCGTTTCGCCGAGCAAGGAGACGTTCTCGAGCGTGTCATCGGTTTGCGCGATGATGGATTGCCACTGCGATCGGTGTCCCTGAGTATTGCCAGCGGCGATGTCGCTCGCATGCTCCACATCGATCGCGATCACGCGCCGCCGTGGCGCGTCGAGATCGGTGAGGAAGTAGAGCGTTGAACCGATCGATGCGAAGAACTGATAGTCGGCATCGAATCCTGAGATGATCTGACGCACCTCGGCATCATCCTGCTGCAGATCAAGAATGAAGACCTGCGTCTTGGGCTGGGTACCTTTCCAGTTCTCGATCACGAGATAGCGTCCATCTTCGGTTACCGTGGGCGAGAACCCCCACTGCGGCTCGTCGGGTCGAGCGTAAACGAGCGTATCGTCGGACTGCGGTGTTCCCAAGCGATGCCGATAGAGCATCTGGTTCTCGTTGGTGCCGGTAAGCTCTTCGCCCTCGCTCGGCGCGGCGTAGCGCGCGTAATAGAATCCGTCTCTGCGAGCCGTCCATGCGATGCCGCTGAACTTGGACCAACGAACGACATCATCGGTGTCGGTGCCGCTGGCGACATCACGGACGCGCCAGGTTCGCCAATCGCTGCCACCATCGGCGATCGAATACGCGAGCAGTTGTCCATCATCGCTGGGGTGCCACGACCCCAACGCGATCGTGCCATCTTCGCTCAGCGTGTTCGGATCGATCAGCACGGTGCGTTGCTTCGCCACCTGGTCCGCCGACCCGCCGGCGGGCGCCACGTACAACACGCTCTGGTTTTGCAAGCCATCGTTGTGCGTGAAGAAGTACTTGCCACCACGTTGCACGGGCAATCCGGTGCGAGCGTAGTTCCACAGTTCTTCGAGCCGATCCCGCATCGGACCGCGTGACGGCAGTTTGCTGAGATAGCTCTGTGTTACCTCATTTTGAGCCGCGACCCAGGCCTCCGTCTGCTCGCTCTCCACATCTTCGAGCCAACGATAGGGATCAGCAACGGTACGTCCGTGGTAGTTGTCAACAACGTCACCAACGGGGCTGGGCGGGTACGTGATCGATTGGGATGTGGACATGGCGGCCGAAGAGGGAGGTTGAGCAGCGGCGGAATGAGAGAAAACAACGAGGCCGTGAATCGCGACGAGTACGCACGCGATCCTTGCCGTCGAAAACGCATGTTGAGAAACGCCGGGGTGTGTCATGGGAGAGTCTCGGTCAGTGAATCAGGGTGTATTCGAGGATTCGGAGCATACGCCCAAGTTGACCCCGTCGCAACGCGATGACAAATTGCGGTCGCGTGAGCACGAACTCACGACGGGCGGAGCCGTCGATCGACAATGTAGCCGGACCGCTCCGCCGGTCCGAGCTGACTCCAACGCGTGGGCATGAACTCACGACCGGCGGAGCCGTCGGTCGACA
>JBDNIG010000069.1:0-3398 GCA_041688415.1 Rhodopirellula sp.
GAGTCGCGTTGGTTTCGTTCTTGGGCTACTCGCTCGGCAATAATCTCGGCACGCTGATCGCTGCGGCACCGATCCGCTACCGATTCTATCATCGCTGGGGGCTGACCCATACGCAGATTGTCGCCCTCGTTTCGGTTCTGGGGTTGACGTTTTGGTCGGGCGTGTGTGTGCTCGGCGGTGTGTCGTTGACGTTGGCCCCAATCGAACTGCCGGAAAAACACGCATTGCCGTTTGGAAACCGCACGCTCGGCATCATCCTGCTCAGCATCAGCGTCGGTTACTTGCTCGTATGCGCGTTCTGGCACAAACCGTGGCCGATTGGCAAACTGCATCTGCGACCGCCGTCGTTGGGACTCGCGACGGTCCAGGCTTCCGTCGCCGCCGTTGATCTGTTGATCTCCGCCACCGCCCTGTACCTCGTGATGCCTGGCAACGCGGTGGTGCCGTTCTCAATGGTTTTGGCCGCATACTTGGTGGCAATCGTCATCTCGTTGATCTCACAGGTCCCAGGAGGATTGGGGGTTTTGGAACTCATCCTGTGGACCCTGCTCAAGGACACTGTTGGCCAGCCCGTGCTCGCTTCGGTCCTAATTTTTCGCATCCTATACTACTTTTTGCCGCTATTCTTTGGCATGATTGTCCTGGTCGCGCACGAGATCTACAGCGGGGCGGTCGAAGCGCGAACGGACGCAAAATTCGAAGCCGACCATCCCGTCGCGTTCGCTGGCCCTGAATTTGCAGATACCGAAATCCCAGCTCCCGAAGTTCCCGCTCCATCGCCACTCCAAAGACGCATCATGACAAGTCCCGACGAGGCCAAGCCCTACAACTCGCTCAGTCCCGAAGCCGCCCACGTGATCTTGCACAAAGGCACCGAGGCACCCGGCCCCGGCGGGTACACCCAGACCACCGAAGCGGGCACCTATGTCTGTCGACAATGCAACGCACCGCTTTATCGCAGCGACGACAAATTTGAAAGCCATTGCGGCTGGCCGAGCTTCGACGATGAGATCGAAGGGGCGATTCTTCGTGAGGTCGATGCGGACGGGCGGCGGACAGAAATCATGTGCCAGAACTGCGGCGGGCATCTCGGTCACGTCTTCGACGGCGAGCAATTGACCGACAAAAACTCCCGCCACTGCGTCAACAGCATCTCGATGCGATTGATTCCCGCGGGCGAGGAACTACCTCAGCGGATTCTCCGCGATCAGCCTTCTTGAAGACCTGACGCTGCCTGAATTGATGAACGTGGGCGACGCAGCAAACTCAATGCTTGGGACCGCGTCACTCCGCCGCGATCCGCTATCCGAGCTCGTACTGCTTGATCTTTTTGTAGAGCGTGTTGCGGTTCATTCCCAATCGTGCGGCAGCTTTGGTTTGCACTCCGCCACACTGGGCGAGGACCTGCGTGATCAATTCTTTTTCGATTTGGTCGACGACCGACGCGTGTACGTTCTCTTCCTCGTCGGCTTCGGCGAGCCCCCGCGAGACGACGAACCGGGTCAGCGTCTTGGCGTCCATTCGATCGACATACGCCGCGGGGCTGACGGCGGGTTGCGGCGTTCGTGGGGCATGCCTCGCATGCTCGCTCAGTGGATCGTGTTCAATTAGCGATGGCGTATGCTCACCGGGTTCGGTGCGTCCGCCGCCGGCAAACGACTCTGGAAATTGACCGCCCCGTGGCTCACCGCTGGTCACGCACGCGGGCATTAGGTCAAGAGTCAATTCGTCGGTATCGCTCATCACGACGGCGCGTTCGATGTAATTTTGCAGCTCGCGAATATTCCCTGGCCAGTGATAGTCTTGCAACGCGGGCATCACGGACGGTTCCACGTGAGTGACGTAACGATCGTTGATCTCGTTGTAGTGATCTAAGAAAAACGAAACCAACGACGGAATGTCTTCGCGGCGATGCCGCAGGGGGGGGGTCTCGATCGGGACGACGTTAAGTCGCCAGTACAAATCTTCGCGGAAACGGTCATTGTGTACTTGGCGCATCAGGTCTCGATTACTCGCTGCGATCACGCGCACGTCGGTGCGCCGGATGGTGGTGTCGCCGACCCGCTCAAATTCTTTTTCCTGCAACACCCGCAGCAATTTGGCTTGCAGGGTCGTTGTGGTCGAGTTGATTTCGTCGAGAAAGATCGAACCCCCATCGGCGGCTTCGAACCGCCCTGCCCGGTTGGCAACTGCGCCGGCGAACGAACCGCGCACGTGCCCAAACAGTTCGCTCTCGAGCAAACTCTCGCTCAGCGCTCCGCAATTGACCTTGATGAATGGTCCACCGCTGCGGCGGCTGAGTTGGTGGATTGCCGAGGCGACGAGTTCCTTGCCCGTACCGGTCTCGCCGAGGATCAGTACCGATGCGTTACTGACGGCGACCTTGCGGGTTACGCGGTTGACTTCTCGCATCGCGGGTGATTGGCCAATGACCCCCGGCAACAATTGATTCCGGACACTCACGAGCAACTAGCAGGGCTGGTAGGATTGTCTGTCACCCGGTTTTCCAACCTGAAGAGAACGAATTGACACGAGCGACAAATTATCACGAACCATCGCGTTGGGCTATGCGGTCGACACGCCAACGGTGCCAAATCGTCGGCGCGGCCCGTCATGAGATTGCTCGCGCCGCCGATCGATTGATCGCAAAATCACGCAGCGACCAACGTCGCGATGACGTCGAGACGGTGGCTTCGGAGCTCATTCCCCTGTGCGATGCACTGAAGTGGATTGCCCGTCGTGGTCACCGCGTGCTGGCCGATCGCCGCATCGGTTTGGCGGGCCGACCGATGTGGATGTGGGGCGTGCGAAGCGTGGTTGAGCGACGTCCGTGGGGCCGCGTCCTGGTGCTCGGGGCATGGAATTATCCGATTTTTTTGAGTGGCGTGCAGATTGCTCAAGCACTCGCCGCGGGCAACACGGTGCTGGTCAAACCCGCACCGGGTAGCGAAGCGGTGTCGCGCGAGTGGATCGAGGCGTTCTGGCGTGCCGGCGTCCCCGAGGATGCGTTGCGGTTGCTCGACAGCTCGACCGAGGCGGCGCAAAACGCGATTGCAGCCGGTGTTGAACTGGTGGTGCTGACCGGGTCAGCAAAAACGGGGCAAGCGGTGCTGCGACAAGCCGCCGAGGGACTGACACCGGCGATCATGGAGCTATCGGGCGCCGATGCCGTCATCGTCCTGCCGAGTGCGGACGAGCGGCGACTCGTTGACGCGATCCAGTTCGGATTGATGTTCAACAGTGGGGCAACTTGCATCGGTCCGCGCCGCGTGATGTACTTCCGCGACGGCGTCGAGCCGGGGTGGGTGGGGCGACTCATTGCGAGATTGCAAGATTGCCCGCCGGTGATCGTGCATCGGGCGGCCCGGGAGGCGGTGGCGAATGCCGTAACCGCCGCC
>JBDNIG010000497.1:0-6314 GCA_041688415.1 Rhodopirellula sp.
AAAATCAACATATCAAGGAATTTTGCAGATTACATTGGTTGAGGATTTAATGCTTCGCTTAACTGGCAATTCCACAATCTCAAAAATTGAAAAAGTGCGAAAACACGGCGTTTTTGAACGGCGGGTTGCCGGTCACACCCTTCCTGAAGGACTCGTTGCCTCGTCCACTACGACATTGCCCCGAGTGGGCTACAACAAGTTTGTGCTTGGCAAGCTGATCGGTAGTGGGGGTTTTGGAAAGGTCTACCGCGCACGACTGCAAGCTGACGGTCGGACCGTCGCCGTCAAATTCCTTCGCAAAGCGTTCTGGCAAAACAAAGACGCACGTCAGTCGTTCCAGCGAGAGATCAACATCGCATCGCAGATCAATCATCCCGGTGTGATTCGCTATCTCGGTTACGGCGAATCACCACATGGTGGCCCGTATGTTATCAGTGAGTGGATTGATGGAAAGTCACTGCAAGCGGTCGAAGACGCGACCCCGCAGCAGATGATCAGATGGCTAACGCAAATCTGCAAAGCCATCGAAGTGGTGCATCTGGCTGGCCTGATCCACGGTGACCTGACACCAAGCAACATTCTTCTCGATGCTCAAGATCAAATCACCATCACCGACTTTGGATTTTCGCAGGCGTCCACCCAGTCGGTGCCGCCAATCCTCGGTGGAACATTGGGATTCGCCGCCCCCGAACAAATCGACCCTGCGTTCGGTTCGGTCAGCCTCAAAACAGACATCTACGGCATCGGCGGGTTGGTTCATTGGCTTCTTTTTGGACGCTCACCCAATGCTGGCCGAAGCCTCGAAGACGCACTGGCTGAAACGCTTTCGCAACAAAAACCCGAATCACCATCCAGTGACACTGTCCCCGAAACGCTTCGCGAGATCCTCACTGCCACGCTCCACAAGTCACCCGCCGATCGAACGATCAACGTTGCGCGAATCTTGGAACTTCTCATCCACCAAAACTGACACTGTGACCGTTCATCCAATTCGGTGGTTCGATCTAGACCAGTTCCAGCTTGTCGTTGTAGTCAGCGAACCGGGCACGCCTGGTCAAGACGGCAGTGATACCGGATTTCATGGTTGCTTACGGCCAATGGGCGGATCGGTTGACCTGCCCGCCGCACTTCAGCAAATGATCAATTACATCGACCGAAAAGGGTCTGGCGATATCCTAATGGCCAGCGAGTAGCGTTCAATCGAGCGACCTTGCACTTCTACATACCGTGCCAAAAGTCAGGCGTCGGGCCTCGTTGACCCTGGCCTGACGATTGTGCTCGTTGTCCGAGCTCACCAACCTCGCAGTGTTGAACTCTCAAAGAATACGGGTCTTCAAGCGAACGCGTCGAGCCCGCCCTCGACTCCTCGAAAAGTAGTCAACCTCGAACCGCGACTGGTTCTGGTGTACGGTTACATTGCACTGACTATTCGACTACTGGATTCCTTCGTGCGGTGCCGAATCAAGACGTGGAATGGCACTTCCAACATGCTCAGGCCCTCATTTCGTTGAAGTACTTCCCTGATCACATCCGTCAGCATTGCATGGGAAACGACGCTGCAAAGACGTTGTGGACAAAGTTCTTCCCAGATCTCAAATCGGCCGGTCCCTCGCTTAGCAATCGAGAACGTACGGAACTCTTCGATCGCTTGGAGGATTTTCGTGTACATACACCACCACTACCTTCGGCATGCTCATCTCTCGTTTCACGTTAGATCGTTCACCTCGAGAAGCCCAGTGGCCAGCGTTGCGAACAAAAGCGTGAACGGCATCATCGCAAATTGGGAGCGAAAAACGTTCGGAAGCGTGAAACTTTGTCGTGACTACGACTTGGTGATGATCTCCGTTGGAATTTGCACTTCGTTGGCGACCCAGTTGTACACATCTAACTCGGTTTTCTGAGTTCGGATCGTCACAATCAGGCTATATCGAGCTGTCTTTTCAACGCAGGTCTGGTTCGGACGCTCGCGCCACCAACCGGTGATCGGGAAAATCGCGATTGCTCCTGAGTCCGCAAGTTGCCCTGCGTTCCCACGCCAATAGTCGGAATGGATGGAGCCTTTGGTCTGACTAAACTCGCCGATCGCCCAGTGACGATCATCCTTTGGGCCAGCCGCTGGACGTGACCGTTTGTCGGGTCCGTCGACAGTGCCATCCCAAAAATCGCGTGATATACGCTGCTGGAACTCGGCTTGGCTTTCAAGCGGACGCATCACGTCAAACCGCAACCCGTGTGAAGCATAGCGGTGATTGACATTCCACCCTTTGCGACCAGGACTCGGCTCGATGAAGTAAGAAAGCGTCACCCGCATTTCTACGGACTCTTCGCTGATCTGAGCCAGCTCAATTTTGGGCAGCGGTAGTGAATGAAACTTCATCTCATGGGTTCTGGGCTTGCCATCGTCGCCGATACGGTACGGTTGGATCGTGTCCTGAATCACCATTGTCGCGATGTGCTTTGCACAGGCCAAACTACGCCGGAGGTTAGGAACACCCCATCCATAAGCACGCAAACGCTCCGGCGGAATTTTGGTGAGGTGACCACTGGATTTCTTCCTCTCGGGGAATTCGGCCCGCATCGCTTTGGTCCACTTTGCGTTGTGAACGAGCATTCCCCGAATCGTCTCTGCCCAGTAGTTCGGGTAATTCGCTTGAATGATTGCCGCCATGCGTGCGGCCTGACCAGCGGCAGGGCTGGTTGCTCGTGTCATTCCAAGTGTCGCCCCAGTGGACGCAAGTCGCGTCGTCAACAGGGAAAGATCCGCCGCGTCCGAAAAATTCCCTGCACCATCGGTCGCATAGTTACCGCCTTCCAGAACCACTTCTGGCTTGATTGGCCAAGCCTTGGGCCAGATCATGGAAGTCGTACTCGCAGGCGATAAGAGACCCGGCGGGGCCACAGGTGTCCATCCTTTGAAACTTGCCTCTTGCAACTGAACCATTTCGGTAAAAGCACCCACCGTCAAAGCGTTCCAAGCCTGAGCCGGATCTTGAACGCTGGAAAGATGGTTTGCATTCGGATACCGGTCTCCCGGTTGAGTGAGCAAGTTCCCCGCCGAGATGGCAATCAGGCGTGCGTCTTGACCCTTCCGACGTACCACCGCTTGGTCGATTGCGGCGGACCACAAAGAAGGACGGTGCTGATCGCGATCGTCTGCTGTGACCGCCAAGCAAAATGTACGCTTTCGATTCGGTGAAGCGATTTCGGCCTTTCTCATCGCCCCAATCGTGATCGGGCCGTAGTCGGGCGGGTTATTCACGCCCACGTCCGGTAGCACTTTCACTGACTCAAGTCGGTGCTGCAGGGCGACCGTCTCCGTCGATAACAACAGCTCTTTGAGTCGAGGTCCGAATAGAGCGATACCGGCCATTTCCGTCCCATGTCCCTGAATGTCATTGACGGTCCAGTGTCCGCCCCACGCTTGGGTATCGTGGGAATCCAAAGCCGGTCTCAACAACGGATGACCACGATTGATTCCGGTATCGAGTACGGTCACCGCCGGTGCGTCCGCCGCAGCGAAGCTGGTGCGGCTCAACAAATCGTTGACAAACTCCGCTTGGTCAGACGGGGGCAATTCAAGAAATTCTGATGAAACAATCTTGGCCCGCCTGAACTCAGCAAGATTTCGATACAAACCTCGCACCCGCGTCCATTGGCGCAGCGTTCCCCTGGCAAGAACAACAACCGTTTCAGGAAACCAAACCGATTGATCACTGAATTCGATTTCCTGTTCGCTAGCCCTTTGCTTAAATTCCTCCAGATCACCATCGGAGGACAGAAATCCCAGCCATACCTCCCACCAAATCGACTCATCTAGCTCAGGAATTGATTCGTCCGCGTCGGTGTAGAAATCGGGCAGCGTGGCAAAACGAATCTCGTCGATGCTCTCGACTAGACGTTTGTTTCTGGGCTTTGATGACACCGATCCATCCTTCAGCGTCCGGACATCATCTTTCTCGATGTAGTCGGCGATCTTTCGCTCGAAGTAATCGAGTTGGTCCTTTGGAATCGCCACTGTCGCAATTTGCCGGTCACCTTCCTCCCGCACACTGACGATTCGTATTCCCTTGACATCGCTATCAAGCTTATCCAAATCCAAACCACTCATGGCTTTGTTGCCAACCGTTCCGATCGTTCCTTCGAGTGCGAGCGGAACGAATACAACTCCATCAAGGCTGGAATCAGACGCGGTCTCACGAGCGGCGGCTTCCGCCTTCGCAGATTCGAGTCCCACGATCAGCTTTTTACCGTGATCGGTGCGAGAATCTCGCGGCGGAGATCGGAACTCTCCGCCACCACCACCTGTGGCGGTATAGCGTTCGGATGACGATGTGTTCGTTAAAAAGAAGTGCTTCAGTTCAGCCATTATGACCTGTCGGCATAGATATCGAGTCGTGTTCGTCGAGCGGCAACCGCCCGGATGAATGCGTCACTCGAAATCTCGATCCGATCGTCCAGAATGGCATCCTTGGCCGCATCGTCACACGCACGACAAATTTCCGCGTGTGACAAGCCAACCACTCGATCGCTCACCTCGACCCAGACAAGTTCGTCTGTGCCGAAGATCGCCAAACGGTTCTTAACAAGTTGCTCGGCTTGCTCAGCCGTCGGGTGCCTGTAGACGACGATATCGTCAAATCTTCGGAACAACGCATCGTCCAGCATACCGACATTATTGGTCGCCGCGACAATCAGGCTGTCTGAATCGTCTTCCTCTAAGAACGTCAGGAACGAGTTCAAGACACGTCGAATTTCGCCGACATCGTTCCGCATGGATCGGTCACCGCCGATCGCGTCAAACTCATCAAACAGGTAGACACCCCGCGTTTCGTTCATCGCATTGAAAACCGCGTGCAATTTCCCCGCCGTCTCGCCCATGAACTTCGTTATCAATGCATGAAGTTGAACCGAGAAATGAGGTAGCGATAACTCACCGGCCAAGGCGTGTGACGTCATGGTCTTCCCACACCCCGGTGGCCCAACCAGCAACAGTTTTCGGCGTGCCGACAGAGCGTATTCCCGCAATTTGGATTGCTGACGGTATTCTCGAAGCACCCGCTGCAAATCATCGCGTTGGCAGTCCTCTAGTACCATTTCGGATAACCGCGTCTTCGGATAAGACGCCGACAGGATCGTGCCGAGTTCCCCGGTTGGTCGGGCAATCGGGACTGCGCCGCCGACTTTTCCAGATTTCTGCTTGACCCGGATTTCATCGACGAGTTCCTTCAGGTCACTCGCTACCCGCGACTTGCCCGAGCGAGCCGCGTGCGCAGCAATTTGCGTCGCGATCGACAAAAACTTTTCGCCGTCGGCTTCGCTGTAGCTGCGTAGGAGTGCTTTAACCTGATCTGCGGTCGCCATGCTTCATTCTTCGCTATTTACCCGATTCACTAAGATCTTCCTGGGGAGCTGGCCGAAGTGCCCCCGGTATTGTTATCGGCGGCTTCGTGCCGTCTAGGACACAATTATACAAACGGGGAATCTGAAACCCCAGAAGAACCACGTTTTTAGGGGGAAAGGCAGACGGTGAGAGGACCGCTATGGCCTGCGTTCGTTGGCGATTGTGAGCGGTTCGTTTTCTTGAAATGCTCGGAGATTCGCTGGTTATAATGAGATGAAGTCCTGTTCTTGACAGTGGTGCGAGACACAAATGACGCCTGATGAATTTGCTTTGTGGCGGGAAAAGCCAAGCGAGTCGAAACTTGCGAATTCACAGTCGTTCCTCAAAGAGCTTTGCGAGCGGATCGGGATCGACAAGCCGTTGTCACTGGAAGCGACTCGTGGCCGACTGCCGAGAAATCGGGATCAATCCCAACAAAATTACAGAGAGACTAACAAATAAAACGTGGAAATGGCGATGTCCATCTACGCGATCGTTGTCCTTCGTACGCGGAAGTGATCGCTGTGGGCCACATCTTGTTCGTTTCCTGCCATCTCTCCTCAACCTAGTTCGCCACATGCCAATCCGGATTGCTGCGATTCGTTACACAACATTCAGGCTATTGCGGACCTAATCGCCTCTCCCACCCGATTGGCAAGGTTGTCAGGTGCTGATAGGGTTTGGTTAGTTGGATTAAGCATCTTCGCCGCCGCGAGCCATGAGAATGACCAAGCTGAATGACTTCCTTCGTATTTCGGACGCTGCCGAGTATCTCGGCGTGTCGCCGAACACGCTGCGCAATTGGGAGAACGCTGGCAAGATCGTCGCACATCGACATCCGGTGAACGGATACCGGCTCTTCAAGCAGGAGGAACTGGATGACTTGCTGGCTGCGGCGCAGCGACGCTCGGTTGGCAAAAGCGAGGGCTCCAAC
>JBDNIG010000498.1:0-7576 GCA_041688415.1 Rhodopirellula sp.
GGTACCACCATCGCCGATAATTCGGCGGTTCGGGGCGGTGGGGTTTACCAAGACGAAACGTCGACCACGCAGTCCTTCACCGTCGATTTGAGCACGCTCAACTCGGCCTATGGTTCGACCGCAACTGGGACCGCCACGATCACACTGGATACGTCCGGTGTGACCGGGCCCGACAGCGGCACCGCGAGCATCCGCGTCCAAGTCAATGCGACGGGGCTGCCGGATTTGACGAATGTCACAGGCGGTATCCATGTCGCTCACATTCACGGCCAGTTCGCGGGCAACATCGCGCGACCGTCGGCCGATCAAGGCGATGGTCCGTTCTTCGATGGCGAAGGTGGAGCCGCCAACGGCTTCGCGCCGAGTAACTCGGTGTCACCAACGACCGCAGACGATGGTGCCAAGAACATTGACGAGTCGACTCAGTTCGGTCAGGCGACTGACTTCTTGGACTTCTTCGAAGGACGTCCCGACTACGGTCCTGTCGTGCTGAACCTGTCCGCCAACCAACTCGCGTCCGCGCCTGATGGCACACCGCCGCTGACGTATTTCTTCGAGCAACTCGCCGCTGGCAACATCAACGCCGCCGATGAGTTCCCTGTTGGCACGACGTTCAATCGCGATACGACGTACACGTTTGATCTAAGTGATGCCGACGCACGTCGTCAGTACAACAACCTGACACCACTGAACACGCGTGAGATCGTGCTGCACGGATTGGTTGTGCCGAAAGAGATCTCCGACGCGATCGATGCGGCCACGGGTGCCGCTCCCGGCAGCCCGACGGCTGGTGTTGATCAAGGCGACGGTACTTCGTTCCGCCGCACCGCACCGATTGCTGCTGGTGTACTCATTCCCGCTTCGGGAACAACTATTACCAATGCCACAATCACCGGCAACACGGCGACCGACGATCCCGCGATACTTGGCGGCGGCGGGCTGTACAACAACAAGGGTCTCGTGCAGATTAGCGATTCGACCATCGCGGACAATCATGCAATGGGAGCTGCCAGCGGTGGCGGTGGCATCTATAACTTCGATGGTTCACTCACGGTGACTGGTTCGACCATCTCCGGCAACACCGCCATTCGTGCGGGCGGCGGAATTGAGACCATCCGTGGCAGTGTAACACTCAGCAATGTGACACTCGGTAGCGATGCAGACGGTGTCAATGATGACGCCGAAGGAAACTCAGTTGCTGAGAACGCCAATCCCGGTGAAGGCGGTGGGTTGCACATCGGCGGTGACGCCGTTGTATCGATCTCCGGCAGCAGTGTTGTCGGCAACGCCGCCGTTCAAGGCGGTGGGCTGTGGAACAGTGGCGCAGGTACCCTCATCGTCAACTCGTCCACCATTGCTGCCAACACGGCTGACGATGGTGGCGGTATCTACAACTCCGGCACTAGCGGTGACATTACCCTGACCAACTCCACCATCGCCGGCAATACGGCAACCGGTGAAGGCGGCGGGATCGCCAGCGAAGGTGCCAACGTGACTCTAACCAGCGTCACGATTGCTGCGAACTCTGCGGCCACGGGCGGTGGCATCCAGTCTGACGGCGGCACCGTGTCGGCGATCAACACGATCGTCGCATCCAACACCGCCACCACCGGCCCCGACATCGCCGGTTCGCTAACCAGTAACGGGAACAACCTGATCGGTGACACGACCGACGCCACCTTGGTCGGCACGGTCGCTTCCGACATTCTGGACGTCGACGCGGGGTTGGGAACGCTCGCGGACAACGGCGGTCCCACGCAAACGATCGCACTCCAGACTAGCAGTCCGGCGCTGAATGCTGGCGTAGCCGCTGGGCTCGCCGTCGATCAACGTGGAGTCGCTCGCCCGCAAGGCACCGGCATCGACATCGGAGCGTTTGAATCCGAGCTCAACCCTCCCGCCACACCGACACTTGCGATCACCACCGCCAACGCGGACCGAGATGAAGGTAACTCCGGGTTGACTCCATTCACGTTCACGGTCACCCGCAGCAACGTGACGACGGGGGCGACGAGTGTTGACTACGTCGTCAGCGGTAGCGGCACCAACGCGGCCGATGCGAACGATTTTGAAAACGGCGCTTTCCCCAGCGGCACGGTGAACTTCGCTGACGGTGAAACATCGAAAACCATCACCGTGAATGTGGCCGGCGATGTCGACTTCGAAAATGACGAAACCTTCACGGTGATGCTCAGTGGCGCCACCGGCGGTGCCACGGTGACGACGGACGAAGCCATGGGAACGATTCGCAATGACGATGCCGTTGTCGTACCCACACTGTCGATCGCCGCTGCCAACGCGGATCGGTTGGAAGGCAACTCGGGCTCGACGCCGTTCACCTTCACCGTGACTCGCGGTGGCAACACATCCGCTGCGATATCGGTCGACTACACCATTGCTGGATCGGGCGTGAATCCCGCCAACGCGAACGACTTTGCTAGCGGTTTCCCTTCGGGAATGATCAATTTCGCGGCTGGCGAGACTTCTCAAACGCTGACGATTGGCGTGGCGGGCGATACCTTTGTCGAGCAGGACGAGAGCTTCACAGTGACGCTGAGTAACGCGACCGGTGGCGCGTCGATCGTCAGTGACGTGGCATCCGGCGTGATTCGAAATGACGACCGCGTCGACGGAAACACACGAATTCTGACGCCGACCCAAGTCGTACGTCCGCATGTGATCCCAGGCGATGGAATTCCCACCGCCATCATTTTCCAAGCTGTCACTGACACCACCGTGACCGTCTTTCCGGTCGGTTTCGCATCCGTGACGGAAAACGTCTACATCGTCGACGGCAACACGCAGCAAATCAGCGAGTACATCAACGGCGTGACCACGGCGGACGTGACCGCGGGTGGACTGTATGCGGTCATTTTTGAGCCGCAAACCCAGAATCGAATTTTCTCCATTCGTTCATCCGCTGGTTCGGATTCGTTGTCCAATGAACCGTCGACCAATATTCTACAACCGACTGATACGACGGTTGATGGGAGGACGACAGCCCTCGATGCATTGCGGATCATCAATGAACTCAATCAGCGAGACAGTGCCAGTGGCGAACCACTCTCCGCGGCAGGATCATCGAGCGCGTTCCTGGACGTCAACCGAGACAACGCGGTGACCGCGCTGGACGCGTTGATCGTGATCAATTATCTCAATCGCCAGGACGCGAGCCTCGCGGGGAATCCCGCCAGCGAAAGTCTCGCGACGGTGCCTCAGCAACAGGTCTCGACCGATGCAACCGTTTCGATCAGTCAGGGCGACGATGCGATCGATCAGGTATTCGCCGATGGCACGGCACCACAATGGCTGCAGGTCGGCGATACGGCCGATCTAAGCGCCGCCGACACGGTCCCAATGATGACCGCCGCGAGCGTCGATGCGGCTTTGGACGCAGACGATGACGACGTCGAGCTGCTCGCGGATTCCGATCGGCTGGATGGCATCAATTGATGCGACATTGTAGCCAGACGGCTCCGCCCGTCTGAGCTGCGTTGCGCACAGATTCCTCACGACGGGCGGAGCCGTCGGTCGACAATGCCGTCGGTCGACAATGCCGTCGGTCGACAATGCTCACTCGCAATCGCGGATCTGTTTCAACAGCGCCATGAACACCATCTCATTGGCGTCGAAGTCTCGGCTTTCGGCTTGGAACTGCACTAGAATTCGACCGGCGATGGGCATTTGATCGCGGGTCGACGCGGGGGCGTCGAGCAAGACGACGCGTGAGAACACCACCAGGTCGAGGTGGTAGAAGCTCAGATCGACCGTGCGCTCGTGATCGTCGGCTCCGAGGAGCCGAACCTCTTCGAATTCGACATTCGTGTATTGCTCCCGGAGCATATCGGCGATTTCGTTAATCAGTTCGTCATCGCTGCGGGTGATCGGCAGCGTCTCGATCGAAACGAACCCGCCGCTGGGAAGATCGAATGTTGCTCCCTGGTCGCCTTCGTCGTCACCGCGGGGAGCGAGCGTCCAGTTGTCGGGATAGAGCAGTTTGAGACCAAATCCCTCAAAGGTGGCAGGCATGGGCTGGAGCGTTCGATTGTGAATCGGAAAGTGTCAGGAAGAAGTCGACGTCGTCAGTGCGTGACGCATCGCATCGGGAACGGGCGTCTTGATCAGTTTGCCGCCGGGGGAGAGTCGACAGCACACGACTGAAATTCGCCCGACCGCGACGGCGCGGGAAGCACACGCGATGTCGTGGCGATAGTGGATGCTACTCGTTCCCACCCGCTCAACGAACAGCGAGATGTCGAGCATGTCCTCGAAACGGACTGGGCCGAGGTATTCGCAGGCCGCGGCGACGCGGGGCCACGTCAATGAATCGGCGGCATCGTGAGCCAGCATGATGGCGACCCCGATGGACCGCAAAAACTCGTGCTCAACGGTTTCCATGATTGGGAAAAACGCTGAGAAGTGAACGATTCCGGCCGCGTCGGTGTCGCGAAACTCGACGCGGCGTCTCGTCTGAAAACGGGCTGCTGGATCGGCTGCAGCTTCAGGATCGTTCACTAGCGGGGGTTTACTCGCCCACGTAGGGAAGTAGAGCCATGAATCGAGCCCGTTTGACCGCCGCGGTCACCGCGTGCTGGCTAACCGCGGTACACCCGCTCTTGCGGCGACCCATGATCCGACCTTGACGGTTGACCATTTTGGACAACAAATCGATGTCTTTGTAATCGACGTACATCGGCCGGGGGCGATGGCCATCGACGAAAATCGGGTCTTTCTTGCGAGTTCGGCTGCGGACGCGTGAGCGTTTGCGGGCACGGCTACGCGTGGTCATCGGACGTGGGGGCATGGTTTTCCTGTCAATGGAAGGCGAATGGTCTCTATCGGTCGGCTAATTTAAACGAGGGTCTCCAGCCGACTCGCCGAAGGGCCGCACAGTGTGACGATTTCGACAAGGATTTGCAATGCGTGTTGGCTACAAATTTGAGTAGCCGAGTCTCTCCGAGACTCGGGAGCGTGCCTCTCGCGACATCGTTTCAATTATTATTAATTTTGCCGTAGTGGACGTCGCTTCACATCCCCTCTGTGGGATCTTTAACAAGATTCAGTGCGTAATTAAGAAATCGGGGTCTCTCCGAGACTCGGGAGCGTGTCTCGGAGAGACTCGCCTACTCAGCTCCGAACCCGCCACCACCGGGGGTTTCGATCCGCACGCGGTCTCCAGTCTGGACCGATATCGAGACGCAGCCCGCCAGCGGAGTTTCCCGCCCGTCGCGGATCAACGATTGCCGGCCCGGTTTTCCCGGTTCCCCGCCCGCGACGCCGTACGGCTGGGTCGTCCGGCGCGACGTGATCAGCGAGAGCGTCAGCGGGCGAAGAAACTCCATTTCCCGGACCATCCCGTCGCCGCCCCGGTGTCGTCCCGCACCGCCGCTGTGACGGCGAATCGCAAATTCCCACAACCGCACCGGCAGACGAGATTCGAGTACCTCGGGATCGGTGATCCGCGTGTTGGTCATGTGCGTGTGGACGGCATCGGCGCCATCAGCGTGATCCGTCGCCCCCGCACCCCCGCCGATTGTTTCGTAATATCCAAACGTGTCATCACCGAGTAACAAATTATTCATCGTTCCCTGAGACGCCGCCGCCACGCCGAGTGCACCGAGCAACACGTCTACCACCCGGTTGGACGTCTCCACATTCCCCGCAACCACGGCCGGACAACGTCTGGGATCCTCATCACCCGGTGGATCGAGCAGTCCCGGCGGGATGATCAATTCCATCCGGTCGAGCACACCATCGCACAGCGGCAATTCGTTGGGCGTCACACACCGCAGCACGTACAACACCGCGGCGGTGACGATCGAGCGAGTTGCATTGAATCCATGCGGATGCACGTCTCCGGTGCCGGTAAAGTCAATCGTCAGGCGCCGTGACTCTTCGGCGACACTGGTGCAACTCGGCCGCAGTGAAACCCGCACCGGAGTCCCATCGTCGAGTTGATCCGCAAAGGACCGTGTCGATGTGCCGAGGGATTCGATCCATCTCGCCGCCGCCTCGCCAGCGACGCTCATCAATCGCGCGAGCAGTTCGGCCAATCGACCCGGCGGCAGTGATTCCGACAGCATCGCCATCATTCGTGCGCCCTCACGCCCAGCCGCCTCCGCCGCGGCGATGTCAGCCATGTTTTCGTCGACGCTACGTGATGGATATGCCGCCGATTGCAGTAACTCACGTAGTTCAGCGTGATGCGAGACACCACCCCGGGTCAACGCCATGTTGCGAATTAAAACACCCTCGTCCGCCAAGCACGTCGCCTCCGGAGCCATCGAGCCGGGTACCATCCCACCAATCTCGGAGTGATGACACCGGGAGGCAACAAAGTAATCGCATGGCCATCCGGCCGGTCGCTGCCGCATCTCTGACGTACAAAATACCGGCGTCACGACGGTCACATCAGGCAGGTGCGAGCCACCCGCAAACGGATCATTGCTTATGAAACAGTCGCCTGGCTCCATCTGAGGGAACGAGGCGATCATGCTGCGGACGGTATGCCCCATCGCTCCCAAGTGAACGGGCACGTGGGCAGCGTTGGCGACGAGCGATCCGTCACCCAAGAAAACCGCACAGCTATAGTCGCGTCGCTCCTTGACGTTCACACTCACGCTGGTGCGGCGGATCACCTCACCCATCGCTTCCGCGATCCCCTGGACGCGGCGGCTGACAATCTCCATCTCCACCGCATCGTGAGTCGTTTCGGTACCGCTGGCGGAATCGGTTGGCGAGACACGCGTTCGCCGCAACTCGATCACCCCCTCCCCGTCCATCGTCGCGATCCAGCCGGCTTCGACCACCAGGATCGAATGCGGCGAAGCGACGATCGCGGGTCCGGCTATGGAGTCGCCACCAACGAGTTGTTCACGATCCAGCACCGCCATTTCGCCGTCACCGGCGAGCGGGGTTGCTATCCGGCGTTCGCCATCATGATGCCCATCGCGCACGCGCGGCTGAGCCTGACGCGGCTTCTGGATCGTCGTTTCACAACGCAGGGAAACGATTTCGATCGGCATGTTGACGCGGTCGTATCCGAACGTCGACTCGTGCTTGACATCCATGCGAGCGGCCAGCGTTTGGGTCGGTTCGAGCGGCAACTCCAGCGTCGACTGCGTACCCTGATAACGCAGATCGGCCCAGACCTTGACGCTCACTTGGTCGTCGTTCGCCGTCAGATCAGCGAGCGATTCTTCGTCGCACAGGAGAGCGAAGCAATCATGGCGAAGCGCTGCGGCGGCGTCGCGCAGGTCGGCTTGACACTCCGCTGAACTGACGCGGGCAAATTGCTCTGCATTGGAAGGATCGCGGGAAGTTTGCCCCAATGCGATCGTGCCCTGTTTTGCTGCGGTCACAATGCGACCGATCGCGGCTTGACCGATCCCCACGGCGGACAAAATGCCTGCTTGCGGATGATCGACGATGTGCGACATGCCCAGTGATTCGGCGACGCGGCAGAGATGCCCGCCAGCGGCCCCGCCGAACCCGACGAGTGCCATGTCGCGAACGTCATTGCCCGCCGCCGTCGTCCCGCTCCGCACCGCTTCGTCCATCTGCGTGACCGCGAACC
>JBDNIG010000499.1:0-4443 GCA_041688415.1 Rhodopirellula sp.
CAGAATTTTACAGAATAAAACGATCCGGATCACCTTCAGACCGCCGCCCGTGCTGCCCGCGCAACCGCCGACGAACATCAAAAGCAGCAAAATCCCACGCCCAAAATTATTCCAGAGGTCGAAATCCGCAGTCCCGTAGCCGGTCGTCGTGATCACCGAGACGACTTGAAACAGCCCGTTGCGGAAGGCTGACGTGAGTGTGTTGAAGCCTTCGTCGTTGGCCCGCATTCCGAAAAATACGACACCCGCGGTGACGATCGCAATGATCCCGAGGTAGGCGCGGAATTCCGCATCACGCAGCATGCGTCGTGGCCGACCGATCAAACTCAGGTACAGCAGCGTGAAGTTCGTACCGGCGAGCACCATGAAGGCGATCGTGGTGGATTCAATCAACGGGCTATCGAATCCTCCGAGCGATCGATTGTACGTACTGAAACCGCCCGTTGCCATCGTTCCGAAGGCGTGACAGAGCGCATCGAAGGCGCTCATGCCTTCCAAGAAATAGACGATCGTCAGCAACACGTTGAGCCCAACGTAGATGGCCGCGAACACCAACGCCGTGTGCTGCATCCGGGGCATGCTGCCGTCTTTGGTGGGCCCTGGCATTTCGGCCCGCATCATCGCTTTGCCCGCCGATCCCTGACCCAAGATCGCGACGAACAAGACGATGATCCCCAACCCCCCTAAAAAGTGGGTCCAAGATCGCCAGAACAGAATACAGTGCGGAACGAGCCCCGGGGTTTCGAGATCCGTCAGGATGGTCGCCCCGGTAGTGCTGAATCCCGATTGCGATTCAAACATCGCTTCGATGAACGTGATCGGCATGCCGGCGGCCGTCTGCGTGCCGCTGAAGTAATACGGCAGCGCCCCCAAAATGGTGGCGCACACCCACGAGAGGCCGACAATCGCCATGGCTTCCTTGCGAAACAGGTGACTGCCCGGGCGATTGCTGCGGCCGAGAAAACGAAACAGCAACCCGACACCGAAGCACACCGCCATGCTGGCGAGGAGTCCATAGCTGGCCCGCTGTTCAAACGCCGTGGCCGGCGGCACGTGAGTACGTGTGGCCATCGATGGGAATGCAAATGGAAAGCTGAAGCTCATCGACGCACCGATGAGCAAACAGATTGTTCCGAGAAATCGCAGCAACAGTGGGTAGTTCAAGAGTGACGCCACCCATACGTCTCGGCCAAGGAGCCACAGACGATTTTCCGCAGATCATGCAACCGAATTGGTTTGTGCAAAATTCGGTAGGCACGCATTCTCGCCGCTTCGCGTTCGATTGCCTCGTCCATCATCGCACTCATCAAAATCGCTGGGATCCGCAGTGGACGCCTGGCAAGTTCGCGGATGACCTCAATTCCCGTCACGCGAGGCATGTGGACGTCGACCAAGACGAGGTGAATCGATTTCAAGCCAATGACCGCGAGCGCTTCTTCTCCGTCACCGGCCTGATGGAGATTCAAGCCGCGGTCGGACAGTGCATCACACAGGGTTTGGCGAAACCCGGCGTCGTCATCGGTGATCAGAACGTTGGGAACCATGGCTCATACGTTGGTCAGCTCACGGACTTCGTCATTCGTGAACGGGGTGGAGAGTCGGGCACCCAGTTGCCCGACGATACGCGCAGCGGCATGCGAAGCGAGGTGCCCAGATTGCTTCCATGATAGTCCATTAGTGATACCATACAAAACACCACCCGCGTACATGTCGCCCGCACCCGTCGTATCGACGGCTTTGACGCTGACGCCTTCGATTGGGATCGCTTCGCCACCGTGCATCAGGAACGATCCTCGCGCGCCGAGGGTCATGGCGACGTTTTGGGCTGATTCGTGAATTTTGCTCGCACAGGCAATTGGATCGGTCAGTCCCGTCAGGCTCATCGCCTCCTCGTGGTTACAGAAGAACAGGTCGACCGGGACACGAATCAGTTCCCAAATTTCGTCACGGATCATGTTGACGAGGAACGGATCCGACGCGGTGAAGGCAATCTTCACATCGTTTTTCTTGGCCAATTCGATGGCCCGGTAGGCGGCGGCTTTGGTGGAATCGCCGGTGAACAGGTATCCTTCGATATAGATACATTTCGCCGCCGCGATAGCGGCTTCGTCGATATCGTCGGCGGTCAACTGAGTCGACGCCCCCAGGTTCGTCAACATCGTCCGCTCGGCATCGTCGGTAATCAAGATCGCACAGGTACCCGTCGGCGTTTTCGGCAGCGGTGCGACGTCGATCGTTACCCCGAGGGTCCGCAAATCACGCAGAAAAAACTCGCCGGTCTCGTCATCGCCGATTTTACCGACGAAGGCTGCCCGACCACCAAAATCCGCCACCGCCGCGACCGTGTTGGCGGCTGACCCGCCCGCACAACGATGCAGCTTGGGCAGGTCAAAGTTCGCCAGTACCTCGGCTTGCCGGTCGTCGTCGACCAGCGTCATGATGCCCTTCTCGAACGCGAGACGCGACAGTAACTCGTCATTCACTTGGGCTTGGATGTCGACGAGGGCGTTGCCGACGGCGTAGACGTCATGGGTCATGATGGGTGACTAAGAGAATGGGGGGAATTGCAGATAATTCGATCGTAGGATCGACGACTGCGTCACAGAATGCGGTCTCAGCCTCATCAGGGCAAGTGGGGCTAGTCGGTTTTCAAGCTCCGCATTTCGCGAATCTGCACACCAAACTTGTCGCCGATTCTGACCGCGTCGACCGTCCCGATCGATTGTCCGCCGATCGATAGTTGCAGGGGTTGGTCGCAACGGGTATGCAGCGGTAGGATTGATCCGGGGACCAACGAGAGCAGACTGCCCAGGGTCTGCGTGCGTTCGGCCAGCGTCACGCTGACCGAAGCGGGGACACTCAGCAGTCGCCGCTGATATGCCGATTGTGCCGATTTTTCGGATTGTATCATTTTTCCGGCCATGCCTCCTCAGTCTGGTATCGAACGGCTAGGCCCGGCCGCTTGAGTCAATTCGGACAAACCGAAGCCGTCGGTTTGCCGGCCTCGTGCATCTTGCCTGATCAGTTTTGAGTCGTAGCTACCGTCACCAGACGGTGGCTCTGACTCGCATTTCGCGGACATCCACGCGTTGGCGAACGTGGCTACGGGTGGTAGACATCCACGCGCTGGCGAACGTGGCTACGGGTGTTCCACGGGCGTCTTTTCGTCGTCGTCGAACCATTTTGCGATCACCACATCGGTCGATGAATGCACGACGATCGACGTGGCGACGACGAGCCCAATGATGTGCAGGATACGCTCGGAACCGTCGATACCTGACCTCAGGATAAGCATGCCGTAAACGACCGATGCGAATCCTTTGGGTCCGAACCAGGCCGCGGCCCACCATTCCCGCCTGCCCAGCCCACTGCGAAACAGTGCGAGCAGCAACGAGAACGCGCGCACGAATACCAGTACGCTGACGACAAACAGGACTTCACGTAGCGTCGTTTTGGCCAGCAGTTCGAACGACATCAACGCCCCGAAAACAAGCAAGGCAGCGAGTTTGAGTAGCTCGGCCAGCAACGCGCCGAAACGGTGAAAGGCGTCTCGCGCCGGCGGGCTGACCGATGCGATGGTGACGCCAGCGGCAAACGCCGCGAGAAACTCATTGACGTGCGTTGCCCGAGCGAGCAGGAAGACCGTGACACCAATCGCAAATCCGTTGAGCGGTTGATAATCATCCGAGGCGCCGAAAAATCGCGAGCTTTCGAGCCGCAGAACGACCCACGGCAGCACGATTCCTAACGCAACTCCTCCGGCAATTTCCGCCATCAGTCTCAGGTAATGCGGTTGATCCGAACTCGCCACGTGCAATAACGCCACCACGATCGGTAGCGCCAGCCCATCGTTGAGCCCGCTCTCGATATTGAGCAATCGTCGCAACCGTAGCGGAACCTCTTGGCGACCAACGATGGCCGCGGCAAATACCGGATCGGTGGGGCTGAGGGCCGCCCCCAAAATGGCAGCCTGTAGCCATGAGAGTCCCACCAAACCATGGGCCAAAAGGCAGGTAAAGAACATCGTCAGGGGCATGCCGAGCAACAGGGCGCGCCCCGGTAATCGCCACGCACTCGCCAAATCACTCACGCCCACGCGCATGCCATCGGTAAACAGCACGGCAAACAACGCCATCTCCACGAGTCCCTCGACCAGCGGATCGGTCGCCGTGATGTTCAGCATCCCGATCGGCTCACTGCCGGCGAGTAACCCGACGAGCAAAAACAATACCGCGGTCGACAAGATACTGCGGCGGGTGTAACCGGAGATGAGCACCGCCAACAACAGCGTGATCGAGAACACGAGTTCCAACGTGATCGTCATGAGTGTTCAAGACCTTTTCAGATATTTCGATCTCGCCCGCACGCTAAGCAGATACTGGGAAATGTTTCGGTGGAATCGACAATCATAACCCGACGCGTCAGCGAGGGATTCACGCCGCC
>JBDNIG010000006.1:0-2679 GCA_041688415.1 Rhodopirellula sp.
AGAAAGTAAATCACCGTCATGCTCACCGACATCGCAAAATTTCATCGCCAATTTAAGTTGGGATGCCGCCGCGTGCGCGGACGCGAAACATCGAAATTTCTGAAAAAGCAACGGGGGCGTTCGCTTGATTAAGGTCTAGTCCCGGCATGATCCGTTCAGCTCTGTCGTTAGCCAGAGTGCTGCCGGACCACCCTTCGTTTCGCCGGGACTGGGAGCGAAGCCCGCATCTCAACTGAGATACTCGCTTTTCCTCAACCTCAAAGTTGGCAACCGAAACCGCTCTTCAACCGCTTACGTTCGATTCTTGTTGCAAATCCATTGTGTTTGGCGATAATGCACCACCCAGCAAGGGTCTCTCGACGCGAGCGACTTCATCACACCTTTCTGATGCTATCGGTCGGCGTTACTATTGCGCATCTAGTAACTGAGATTTCCTTCAAGTGAGCATTCTCGCGTTTAGGCGGTAAATTTCATTTCCATCACCTGTTTTGAAGATCATTCGGCGGCATGCTCATCATGCATCCATTCTGGCGGATGCGTCTCACCACATCGGATGTAATTGCGGTACCCACCTACCAGAGACGATTGTGGACCTAATAATAACCGACAGCATTTTGAATCTCTATCACCATAATTTCCTTCCCAAGCTCGATCAACAGTCGGGCTGGAAGTCCCGCTACCTGGCGTTTGTTCGCGAGGCAAACTCCGGAACCCCCGGACAGTTTGCGGTGAGCTCACTGCCATTAGGCGGCGACCGGAAACTCGACGCAGTGTCAGCAATCTATCGTGAACGCGTTAGACGCGCGGGCGCGAAAAAAAAGCGGATGCCCACGATCAGTGACTTGCCTGCTCTGATTCTGGGCGAAAGGGGGACCGGCAATTACGTGCTGCCGAACGCAGTACTCTCAATCCGAAATCGAACGGAACACACCGACGGCCAACAGATACCCGTCGGCGTCGCAACATCAATGCTGTTGTTGTGCATCGAACTACTGAGCTGCCGTTCGGGAGAGTTTTCGTCATGATCCGACTAACGCATCGCTTGTCGAACACTGAACTCGCAATGATCCAGGCGATGCGAGACCAGTCCGGCTACTCTGAGTTTGATCTGAACATCGATACGTCTGTGGAAAGTGAAGTTATTGAGGCCTACCGACATGACTCACGGCGGTACTTTGGGAAGCTGCTCGCAGCAAGGGCACGGCTCTACTGCAAAGAAAAACTCCGTATAGACGAAAAAACGATTCACGAGCACTTTTGGCATGCCGCTACTGTCGGTTTAGTGGCGTTACTCGTTCTCTCTGCAATCGCGCTTGTTGCGGGCCTGACCATCGGGGCGAATTTCTTTAACGCCGAGAAAGGATCCGCCAGCGTATTGGCGATCTTTTGGCTGGTCGCTCTAACTGCACTGCCAATCGTCTTGCCCGTGCTCTCTGTGCTTTCCCTGCTGATCCATCGTTCGCAAAAGCGAGAGAAGACTGGATTGGCGACCGTTGTGATCACATTCTTTCGGACGATTCGTCGGGTTTGGTGCAAGCTTGCGATGCGACTTGGGCTGATCGAAGAAGCCGACCCGAACGCGATCACCAAAATCGAAGAAATGGTTCGGTCGCATTCTTACTTCGGCTCAGCCGGGGCAGTGTTCATTACGAATCTGTATTTTCTGATAGTCGCTTTAGTAGTTTGGAGCTCCGTCTACTATCGCCTGTCCACCCGACAAATCGACTTCTTCTATCAAGATTCAACGTCTCACATTGAAAGTCGGCAGAAAAAAATTCATTACGTGGCTGCGCCAGTGCGGTGGTTAACGAGCACTCCAGCGCCCAGTGAGAATGCAATCGCATGGGCCGGGGGCGATTGGGTTTTGCATGAGCCAAAAATCGACGAAGGCAGGAACGCAGCGGGTTCATCTGAACAGAATCAACGCACGAGAGCAGAGGCTGCCAAGTCCATATCCGCCCGTATGACGCAGGGTTTCCGGGTTGAGTGGTCGAGGTTTCTGCTCGCTCTTGTCTTGACCTACGTGTTTTTCCCTCGTCTGATTGTCGCTGCTGTCTCGTTGGTCCTGGCTTGCTACTACCGCCGCGACTTTGTTCCAAAGCAAACCGAGAGAGAGTGCCGCAAAATTGTCGACAGTATTCTTCATCCTCCCTTCCAATCCGAAACGATTCATCGAAAAAGTGACCCTGAGTCCGAGCCCAATATTCCCGATGGCGAGTTTGTTGAAACCACGATAAACGACCCGAAAACGACGACTGATCCGCCAGTTCCCGATCCCAATCCAATCGCATTTCCGCCCGTTGCAAAGCCAACACGGCGTTCCGGTCAATCCATCAAAATTGTCGCCGTGGGAAGCAATCCAGGCCTTCCGCGAGTTGTTGCCGAACTCGTTTCAGAAGACAACCGTTTCGCTGCTGGCGGCGTTCTGCGAAGTGCGCGCGATCGCGGTGAATTCAAAAAGCAATTGGCTGAAAATGACCAAAGTAACTTGGTCCTGATTTTTTCTTTGTTGGAGGTGCCAGCACAGAACATGGTTGAGTTCCTGAAGGCGATTGCAAGTCAAATCAACGTCAATCGCGGGGCGGAAGACAAGGGGATTGCTGCCGTATTGTCCGATGGGGCCGAAACACGTGTGCGACTCAACAATGACCTCAAACTATTTCAAAATCGCGTTCAGCA
>JBDNIG010000007.1:0-3736 GCA_041688415.1 Rhodopirellula sp.
GTTGGCAAAGTCCCAGGCGCTCCACAGCCAAGACGGGCGGAGCCGTCTGGCTACGATCGCCGCAACACTCCGAGCGATAGCGCCCATTGTCGTCCGACCGCTCCGCCGGTTGGTCCCGACCGATGTGCGTTTCGCACGAGGCGTCCGCGTTGGCAAAGTCCCAGGCGCTCCACAGCCAAGACGGGCGGAGCCGTCTGGCTACGATCGCCGCAACACTCCGAGCGATAGCGCCTACTCGAACAGTCTAGAATCATATGCTGACGATCTCCGAGTACCCGATCGGATTTCCCGCCTCGTAAAGGGAAAGCTGTCGCGTCATGGATGCTACATACGCATTTTAAAGTAGATCGATACGTTTCCACGCGGATCGATGTTACACGCCATGGCGGCGGAAACGAAATCCAGTGTTACTGGATCAGCGACGCGCAACGCATCTATCGGGTGTTGGCCAGATAGAAATCCTGCACGAGCCAACGAGGACCAACAGGTGTGCCGAACCGTGCTGCGACGGACGCGAACGATTGGTGTATAACAGACAGTTCAAAGGTCTTGCGAACTTAGCGCGTGAGGCACAACCCTGGGTAGCACCTCGATTTACCTCCCCCCCCATTTCTCGCCAGCAGAGTGTACCTATGCTCCATCGCCCGCTTTTGTCTGTTGCCTGTACGGCATTGGTGATCCTCTTCCTTTCGCCGAGCGGAAGAGCTCAAAACCAAGCGAATCCGACCACTGAGATTGATGGAATTCACTTCACGCTCGCCGAGGGGTTGCGGATTGAAAAGATTGCGGGCGAGCCGTTGATCAAATGGCCGATCGTGGCGGACTGGGACAATCAAGGTCGTTTGGTGGTCGCCGAGTCCGCGGGGGTCACCAAGCCGATCGTCGAGCACAACAAAACGAAACCTCACAAACTGATTCGTTTGGTGGATACCAACGGCGATGGGAAGTTCGACAAACGGATCGTGGCCGCCGAGCAACTCGCCTTCCCAGAGGGCGTATTGTGCATCGGCAACGACGTGCTCGTCTCGGCACCGCCGTTGATTTGGAAACTAATTGATGCCGACGGCGATGGAGTTTGTGAACGCCGCGAGGTGTGGTTCGATGGCCAGACGATCACCGGGTGTGCCAACGATTTGCACGGTCCGTATCTCGGCCCCGACGGTTGGGTGTATTGGTGCAAGGGTGCGTTTGCAGCCCAGACGCACGACCTGATCAATGGTCGGACGCTGGAAACCTCGGCCGCCCATATTTTTCGCCGCCGGATCGAAGGGGGACCGATTGAACCCGTCATGACTGGCGGGATGGACAATCCAGTCGAGGTCGCCTTCACTCCCGAGGGCGAGCGATTCTTTACCAGCACGTTTTTGCAACAACCCGGCGGTGGACTCCGCGATGGTATCGCCCATGCCGTCTACGGGGGTGTGTATGGGAAAGAAAATTCGGTTTTAGCGAATCATCCTCGCACGGGACCGTTGATGCCAATCATGACTCAACTTGGCCCGGCCGCTCCCAGCGGATTGGCGTGCCTACACTCCGATCAATTGACGCGGTTTGCCGACCACAACGAGGCCCGCGTCCTCGTCGCCGCCCTGTTCAATTTGCAGAAGGTAACCGCCCAGCAATTGGTTCCCGAGGGAGCCAGTTTCCGCACGATCGATCACGATTTGGTAGTCGCCGACCGCGTTGACTTTCATCCTACCGATGTGGTTGAAGACGCCGACGGCAGTTTGTTGGTCGTCGATACGGGTGGCTGGTACGACCTGTGTTGCCCAACATCACGAATCGATCAAAAGACGGCATCGGGCGGCATCTACCGGATCTCGTCTGAGAAAACAGCCGCCGTAGATTTCACGCGCGGCCCGGTTGTCGTATCGTTCGCTCCTGAGCAAGCGTCGGAAACCGTAGCCCAGTTGTACGATCGGCGACCTTGGGTCCGTCGCCAGGCGGGATTGGCTTTGACGAAGACAGGTGACGCCGCGACCGAATCACTCGATGCGATCCTGCGCGATGCCGATCGTTCGGTCGACGATCGCATCACCGCGTTGTGGGCCTTGAGCCGAACCGGCAGCCCGGCGGCGATCGCCGTCGTCTCGGACCACCTGAGCGATCCTAATCCCCTGATTTTGCAGGCGGCGTGTCACGCCGTATCGATCCACCGGGACGCCAACTCGCGGCAGTCCGTCGAAGAGTTACTGAAACACTCATCGCTTGCCGTTCGCCGCGTCGCCGCCGAAGCACTCGGCCGGATCGGCAGCGCCGCCTCGATTGCCCCGCTGCTGAGTGCCTGCGATCATGCGGGCGACGATCGCCAACTTGAACATTCTTTGTTGTACGCATTGATCGAAATCACGCAAACGAATCCCGTCGATCTGGTAGAGATGGCTGACTCGGACACAAAATTAAGGTCCGCTTTGTTGGTGCTTGACCGCGTCGGACGCGGTGCCGAAGTCGATCTTGCCAAGTACTTTACGGCCTTGAGCAGCAGCGATCCCAAGTTGCGCGACATCGCCGCAGAAATATTGGCAAAGCATCCTCAGTGGGCGTCTCGGTCGATCGACAAGATCCGTGAGATGTACGCTCAGCTCGCTACGGCGGATTCCGCCGCAGCAGGCAACCTGGCACGTCTGGTCACGGGTTGGAAGAATGAACCGTCCACGCAGCAAATGATCGTTGATTGGATTGACAACGCGGCCGCAGCGAAACCGTCACAGCAACTGTTTTTGGCGAGTCAGTTAAGCCAGTTCTCGCCGACGAAGATGCCTCACGAATGGGTCGACGCAGTCGCCCGTTGGTTGGCCGTTTCGAGCGAACCGGTGCAACGGGCGTTGACCGACAATCTGGCTCGGATCCAAATCGACGCGGCCGACGCGCCGCAGTTGCTCGAAACCATGGTTGGTATCGCGGCCCACGCCGATGCGGTCGCCCCTCGATTGCGCGTCCTTGCCGCACTCCCCACGGGCCGCAATGTCGACGATGCCAAACTCGAACAAGAGGTGGTCGCGTCGTTCCTGAGCGACGATGGAACGCTCTCCCCGCTGGCGTCCAAGGTGCTCCAACGAGTGAAGCTCTCCGACGCAAGCGGCTTGGTAGAAGCGTTGCCACGGATCCCTTCTCGATCCTTGACAACCGCGATCGAAGCGGTCCATCGGGCCAGCAATGATGCGGACCAAGCCAAGATGCTTGCGAGTCTGGCATCGCTGCCTGCGGCAAAGACGTTGCCGCAAACCTATCTGACGAACCTGTATAAAAGCTCGTCCAAGGAGTTGCGGGAACAAGCCCAACGGACGACTGCGGATTTGATGCGTCCCCCGGCGGACGTCAAGGAAACGGTTGACAAGATGCTGGCTCGACTCCACAGCGGCGATCCGGTTCGCGGCTTCCAAGTGTTTCGTAGCAGCAAGGTGGCCTGCAGTGCTTGTCACCGCATCGGCTATGTCGGACATGATGTTGGTCCCGAGCTCACTCAAATTGGAGCGAGCCGGACGGCCGATGCGTTATTGGAAGCGATCCTGTTTCCCAGTGCCCGCCAAGAGCAGAGCTACCAGGGATCGCAAGTGTTGACGTTCGATGGTCAAGTTTACAACGGCTTGGTGAAGCATCGCACGCCCGAAGCAATCGAACTCCAAGTCAATGCCGAACGATTGGTTGTGATCCCGACCGAAGAGATTGAAATTCTGCAACCGAGCGACGTCTCCGTGATGCCCGCGGGATTGGCCGAGCAATTGACAATCGAAGA
>JBDNIG010000500.1:0-7134 GCA_041688415.1 Rhodopirellula sp.
CCGATTTGACCCCGAAGGTGGTCACAGCCCGACCGGGGTCGCTGCGACACCCTCCGGGGTCGAAAATGCCGATCTCGGCCAGTAACCGTAGGTGCGCTAACGCGACCTACGGCTAATGGCTTGAAATCCCTTCGGGATGAAGAATAACTTGTGGGTAACTGACAGGTCTTTGACCTTGGTTACTTTTGTTGGTACTTTTCGTACAACTGGCGATGTCGACTGCGGAGGTCTACTTTTCGTCCTCGCACGTAGGCATCGACGACATTGGTTTCGGATTCCAAGACGTCACCATCGACGATGATCAGCGTGGCATCCCGATCGGCCGCGAGCGTGCCGATCCGATCGGCGACGCCAAGAATCTCCGCTGCCGATCCGGTGATGCTGCGGACGGCTTGTTCACGATCGAGTCCGTAGGCGACGGCGACGCCAGCATGATAGGGCAGGTTGCGGACATTCGATGCACCGCCGGGGTATCCCGAACCTTCGCCCGCGATCGCGAATCGCACACCCGCTTTGTGTAGTTGTGCGGGCAGTTCGTATAAAGCGTCATAGGCGTCATGTCGATGTCGCGGTAGCCGATACGTTCCAATCAGGATGACGGGAATATCATGAGCTTGGATGGCATCGACGCAGTGCATGGCATCGGCACCGCCGCACAGCACCATGGGGATCTCGCGGGAGGTGAAGAACTGGATCGCCGCTTCAATCGTTGCCATGCGATCGGCATGCACGAAGACGGGCCGTTGCCCATCGACGACGGGTATCCAGCTTTCCAGTCGCACGTCGGAGGGCGTCGTTCCATCGGCGGCACGTTGATCTCGATACCGACGCGTTTGATCGAGCAGGTTATCGATCTTGTCGATTCCCTCATCGTATTTCTTTGCGTTTGCTTTGGCATCGCTACCGCGCGGGACCATGGTTTCCCAGTTGATGCATAGGCCGCTCGGTGCCTCGATCATCATCTCTTTGGCGGTCCAGCCGTCGAGTTGCATGACGGCGGATTGGCCCCGGATCCAGCGGCCACCCGGGACGACGTGAGCGACCAGAACACCACCGGCCCGCGCGACGGGGATCAATTCGCTGTCGGGATTGAATGCGATCCATGAGCGGACATTTGGATTTTCGTCGCCCCGTTCGGTGCTGTCCACGGTGACATCGACGGCCGTGATCTCACGTAGCCCCAGATCGGTGAGCGCATCGATCAAGCCTGGGTACACGTGCTTGTCGTGTCCGTCGATCACGAGCGTCTTTTGCGGGCGATCGCCGCCGTCACCGATGCGCGTGATCACGCCGTCGTCAAACAGCAGCGATGTATTCTTTTTTACCGAGCCATCCCCGATATGCAGCGTCGCATGCTCGATCAGAATCGGGCGTGTTTGGGGTCGGCCGGGAACAATATCGTGCGCGCCGGCGTCGCCGCATCCCCAAGCGGAGAACACGATCGAAAGCACCAGCCGCTTCCCTAATGAAACTTTCATTTTGATTCTCCTGTGCGTTGTTCGATGGTGGCCTGTTCGATGGTGGCCTGTTGAGCCCCGCGCGAGTTGCAGTATTCGTCATAGCTGAGCCAACGGTCTTCTTCGTCGACAGTCTCTTTCGATTTGGACTCCTGTTCGCCATCCCGCTCGGCCTGTGGTTTCCCGTCGAGCAGCTCCTGAATCAGCTCGTCTCGCCACGCTTGGTCGCGTTTTCGCAGCTTCGTATTGCTTTCGAGGTCGAAGATCGGTCGTCCATCGATCCAAGTTTGTTCGCAGCGCGTCGTCGTCGACAGCGGCGATCCGCTCCATAGTACGATGTCCGCATCCTTGCCGACCTCGATCGATCCGACGCGGTCATCGATCCGCAACTGTTTCGCGGGATTGAGCGTCACGAACTTGAGCGCCTCGGTCGGTCTGACGCCACCGTACTTGACCGCCTTGGCCGCCTCGGTATTGAGATGCCGCCCGAGTTCTGGGTCGTCGCTATTGTAGGAGACAACAATTCCCGCGCGATGCATCAGGACGCCGTTGTAAGGTATCGCGTCATAGACTTCGAACTTGTAGGCCCACCAATCGGCGAACGAGGACGCCATCGCACCGTGTTCGACCATGGCGTCGGTCACCTTGTAGCCTTCCAAAATATGCTGCAGCGAACCGATTTGGATACCGAACTCCGCGAGCACGTCCAATGTCGCAACGATTTCATCTTGCCGGTAGCTGTGGCAATGGATCCAACGTTTTCCATCTTGAATCTCAGCGATCGCTTGGAGCTGCAGATCGACACGCGGTGGTAGAGTGCCCCGCTCGCCGGCGTTCCAGCGTCGATGGGCGACGGCGTACTCGCGCGCCGCGAGCATCTGATCACGCAGCAATTGTTCGACGCCCATGCGAGTATTGGGATATCGCGACGAGGCGCGTTTCACATTTTCACCGAGCGCGAACTTGATCCCAGCGGGCGCTCCGGCAAACGGAAAATCATCCATCGAGTCACCACAACGGAACTTGACGACCTGATTTTGGCCACCAATGGGGTTGGCCGATCCGTGCAGAATATTGGCGGTCGTGACGCCGCCGGCGAGTTGCCGATAGATCGTGATGTCGGTCGGGTTGATGAAATCGGCAATGCGAACCTCCGACGTAACCGCTTGACCTGACTCGTTGATCCCACCATCGGTTGCCGCGTGCGAGTGACAATCAATCAACCCTGGGGTGAGATACTTGCCGTGAGCGTCAACGACCACGCAATCGTCGCCCTTTTCGAGTTTGATATGATCCTGCACGGCAACGATCTTGCCGTCTTCGATCAACACATCCTGCGGCGTTTCGGGAATGTTCAGGTCATCACGATCTTCGCATGTCCACACCAACGCACCGCGAAACAGCACGCGATGCGGACGCGGCACGGGTTCTTCGCGTCCATAGGCTCCGAGTGGAAAGACAATTTGGATCGTGGATTCTATTTGCGTTTCATCGGGCTCGGCGTCGGCTTCCTCTTTCTTACTGTCGCCCGCGTCTTTGGACTCTGGTTTTTCCTTTTCCGACGTTTCCGATTTTTCCTTGTCTGGATCGATCCACTGGGTTTTGAAGCGAACGGCCGGAGAGCCCACCGGGTCGATTTGCACGACGAGTGGTTTGTCGGCCGACACATCACCGAGCGATTTCCCAGGGGATCTGACCACGATTCGGTGCGTGCCCGCAGGCAACCCCAATGCCACACAGGCATCCGATGTGCCATCGCCACAGTTGATTTGAGCGGAGAATTGGTTGGTGCGTTGGATGACTTTTTTGAGCTCGATCGTGGCCGGCTGTTCCGAATCTTGTTTCGTGACCAACTTCGCCGACACGCGACCGTCCTTCAGTTTGATGGCCAGCTCCATCGTTTGCTTGTGCTTTTTCGGCGTCCGCAATCGCCATGAGCCAACGATCGATTTCAGTTCGTCGCCGGGTTTTGCCGTGATTTCAAACTCTTGACCCGCCACGAACACCTTCAGCACGTCGGTGTCTTCGTCGAACAGGTTGCCATCGGCGAGGATTAGGTCGGCGCTCATTCCGATGGCGATGTGACCGTGCGTGGCGTCGATTCCGAGCAAACGGGCGGGCGTCGTCGTTACCGCCGCGATTGCGTCGCGATGCGATAATCCACTATCGACGGCCTCGCGCAGGTGAGCCCGGAACTTACCCACGTCGTTCAGCCGATCGGTTGTTAAGCAAATCGACGCACCTCGATTGACCATTTCCGCGGGATTGGTAGGAGCGAACTTCCAGTGCAACAGATCGACCAAATCGATTTCGCGGGCATCCTCGGGAGTCGCCACATCGGGTCCGCTCGGGAAATTCAGCGGCAATAGGATCGCGCGCCCCGTCGCGGCGATCGCCACCGCGTCGCGGTACTCGCGTCCCGAACCGCGAACGATCGCTCGCAATGAAAATTCCGTTGCGATGTCGTCCGCACGCAGCGCCATCCGTTCGTTCGAACCGTCGAACACGAACGTCGACGAGCTCATCGCGGGTTGCAATGCGGCCAGCGATGCGCTGTAATTGGGTTTCGGCAGCGTGGGATCGGCTCGATACGCCACCGTCGCTTCGCCGTACCAACGAGCGTCGAAGAGCGACTGGCGGAGCAACGCAACCGCGCCCATGGGCGAATTGGGGTAATGCTCGCCGGCGTCGTTGGAGCGGGGCACACTCATCGCCGCCGTCATCCATGTCGTCTCGGCCAGTCGCTGCGGTCCTGGCTGATCGTCTTCGGATTCATTCAGCGACCACACTGACGGACGTCCGCCGAGAATCCGCCCGCGAGGTGCCAACACGCTCGTCGTGAACCCTTGGCTGCGGAGTTTTTCCGCATCCGGCACCGCGGAAAGTTCGCGGATGCGGCGATTGACGACGATATTCGCATTCCAGTAGTCGTCGCCCGCCTCGGCAGGCGTCATTTGGTCCGATCCCACTTCGTGCCAAGCATTGATCCAACCGGCCGATAGCGTCTTGCCGGAGCAGTCAATGATCTGGCAACCCGGCGGTGGCTCGACCGAGGGTGCGACCGCGACAATCGAGCCCCCACGGATCAGCACATCTCCCGTCTTTCCAACGTCCTGCGAAGAGCGATCAGCCTCGCCCGACGGGAAATCAGAATAATCTTCCGGCCCGGACATTAGCGTCGCACCGCGAAGCAAGGCGATCGTGGGAGCGTTCTGACGTAGGCCGACGGTTGGCTCGACGCTGCGAATATCGTCAGCGGTGGCACTGGCGGTGCAAGCGACGAACAGGCACGTCATGGCCAGCACGCGCAAATGCCATTGTGAAATTTCCAAAGGATTCCTCGTCGAAACGGAGCAATTGACTCGAGCGGGATGGTGACCGACTCACTCGCAATCGAGCAGCTAAGCAGGATAGTCACTCGGGCAGCGACTTTGTAGCCACGCTCACCAGAGCGTGGACTGTTTCTCAAAAATCGGCTGCCGCAAATTCCCCCGGTTCAGGGCATGATAAACTTGCCCGGCGCGATCGTCACGTTTCTGCCTTGGCATCATTCCACCTCAGTTGCATGCGATAAGATCGTCCAACTTCGGCCCAATCAACCATCGTCCCGTTTTCTTCGCGTCCCGTTTTCTTCGCCGCCGGTCTTTGCGCACCACTCTGCCTGCGAAATGCTGATTCAGCAGTTCGTCCAGGTCCGTGTCATTTTCGTTGATCTCGTTCATGTTAATTCGTATTACGATTCGTTGACGCCAGATTTCGATATTGGCTCTTCACGAGCCTGTTGGTCAGCAATCGCCTCAGGGGCGATTCGCTCGATCTCTCCATTGCGAAAGACGATTATTGGCGTGCTTGTTCGGCTCGCCAAATCAACTACTGACTGCATCGCAGATTTTGCAGCGGCATTTGCCTTGTCGAAGAGGGTCAACTCTTTGGGCTCTCCACGGATCATTACTTCATCCTCTGTAAATTTCGCATTTGTTGTTCAATGAGTTGCCACAGCGGCGGATCACGGATGGATTGCAACCGATCTTCCTGCCGAGCGACCTCGAGTGGCGGGAATTGGGAACCGTTCAGCAGCAGCCAACCGTCAACTATGGGGCTGTAAAGGCTCCTGAAATTGGCGAGTCCCCCATTGTATCTCTGCCGAATCGTCGGAACCGGAATGTCGTGCCCGCCCTGTCGAACTCGGTTGGCAACTCGCTCGATTGCCAAATCCTTGGAAGGTAGCCAGAGAAAGAACAAAAATACTCGGTAGCCGCTCGCCCGCCACTCCGGAATGCGTCTAGCATAGCTTCTTGCCGCCAATGTTGTTTCAAACGAAAAGGTCTGGCGATTAGCCAGCAATTCTCGCATTCGCTCCAGCATCAATTCAGAAGCCCGGATATTTTGCAGTGCTGGCGAAAAAGGTGAAAGCCCGGCAGCGATCAAGTCCGCATTCAAAAACTCCCGACAATCTGCATAGTGCGGTAGAAACCGAGTGGCAAACGTCGTTTTTCCCGCCCCATTTGGTCCGGCAATAATATAGATATTCGGGTTTTCTTTTCCCATCATATTAGCTTTCTCTGCCTGTTGCCCAGTCCCACCGCCGACCGCCCACTAAAATCAGCAATTGCTCGATCGATGGTTACGTCTTGGCTTTGTAATTTAAAATCTGTATTGGCGTCTTTCAGCACCAGTCGTAAATGGCGATCTTGACCGTCAGGGCTTTGGCACGGTCGCTGACCGGTTCCATTTGGATCAGCTTGAAGCGGTGCGTTTGTGTCGTGATCTTATGATTGCTGCCCAGCACGGAGAACGATACCTGCTTCGTCTTGGTCTTCTCAAGGGCCTTCTTACTCTTGGCCTGTCGCACCGTGATGACCGGCACGACGATCTCCTGTGGCATCGCTCCACCGTGGATAAAGCGGGCACTCCGGTGCGGTCTCCGTTCCTCGTTCCTCGTCACTGCGCCTTCCCTGCGTTTGATCGCTACGACCCGGCTACGAACGACACCGCATCGCGGGGCTCGCTTCGTGTCGTTCTCCGCCGGGCGGCATCGTGCCGAAGATTGCGACGCACTTCGTGTGCGTCGCGGTCGCGTCGCTCCGGTGCGCTCAAACGTGCGCGTTCGCCCGCGAGTGGCGGCATCCCGCCGAAAGTTGCGATGGCTTCCTGCCATCGCCGCAGTCGCTTCGCGACCCGCAAAGACGCAAGCAAACATCAATCAGCGTTGTGGTTCCGACTGCTTGCAAGTTCGTTCAGATGGAAGGTCGTTTGGCCGTCGGCTTCAACTAAGAAGCTTGATTGCCTTCTTCGCGTTCTTAGCCAACGTCGGTTTGGCTGTCCAGCCTTCCAAGATCGGCAACGCAACATCTTTCGAGGAAGTTACCAGGCCGAGCGGAAGAAACTCGCGCCCCCGCCCGTTGTTTTCATCGTTTGCGAGATCAACAACTATGTCTGTATCCGAATCGCCATCCATCAGACGTTTCGCGAAAAAATGAGACCAATTTTGCGAATGCAACACCGCGTGATTCTGGCGTCGTTAGCGCCCGGGAGAAGAAAGGTACGGGGAGAAGAAAAGGTACGCGGACTCGTTTCAACGTGGAGAAGAAAAGGTACGCGGACTCGTTTCAACGTGACACCACTATTGAGTCCTGACACCCTTTCTGAGTCGGCATCAGTGGAGCTGGTTACTGTC
>JBDNIG010000070.1:0-5703 GCA_041688415.1 Rhodopirellula sp.
CGGTGATACCTTTTCTCCTCCCGTTCGTGTAAAAAAGGTATCACCAAGGGTATCACCGAGCAGTCAAACCAACGGGAGGATCTATCGTGCCACGGAAGCGTCGAATGACTTGGCAAGCGGGCAGCGAAAATCGTAGCGGTCGCTGGCGGAAAAAGTACAAGGGCAGGGTCTTTCACGCTTCGGGGGGCCGCGGCAAGCATGACGAGCAGGCCTATCGCGTCGCATGGGACGACTTTCAGAAGTTCCAAGAGACGATCGATGAGAAGGAAGCCCAAAAGCCGAAACCGCACCAGGCGGAATATGATGAGGCCATTTCTGAATGGAGGCTCCTGCTGCAATGGTCGATGGAAAACGTCGACACGAAGTACGCATCGCTGGCACGAAGCAAAGTAGAAGAACTGACAAATCGCCTGGAGTCATCGAAGCCGCAACCGTTGACTCCAGAAGACCGATTCCGTTCTCACCTCGGTTGGCCAGCACACATTATGGAATCGGTGGCTGCCCTCATTCCGACGCCTCCGCTACCCGCAGACCTATCGTCGCGAGTAGTAATCGACCCATCCAAGCTGGATACCTCATCGATGGACGGCACTTCTCAGCGAATTGAGCGGGAGATCTGGCAGGATCGCATCCAAGTCCAGAAGAAAAAGCAAGTCGGGGAACGCGATACGGTTGGGACGAACGTGGAATCGTATTTGGCAACGAAGCTGGCCAAGGTAAAGGCAGGGCACCTCACCGCGGGCCGTTACGACCCCATCCGTACCCACCTGTACCACTTTCGCAATTGGCTCGGTGCATCGACTGCGGTCTCTTCGATCAGTGGAAAGGTTCTTATTGATTACCACGCGGAATTACTGACTGCCATTTCTGAAGAGCAGCTGTCCGCCGATTATACTAAGGACCGTCTAAGCAGCGTCAAATCTTTCGTCCAATGGCTTTGGCGGGTCGAGGCGATCGAAGAGTTGCCACGCGTCCTGGCTCCTGGAAGCAACGACCTGCGAATCAGCAGGAAAACCTCGACGCCCGAAGTCTTCACCATCGAGGAAGTTAAAATGTTACTCGCTGCTGCAACGGATCGCACGAAGCTGTACCTGCTGCTAATGCTCAACACGGGATCGACGCAAAAAGATCTAAGCGATTTGCTGCCTACTGAGGTGGACTGGAAAAATGGGACGATCACGCGGAAAAGATCGAAAACGGCGAAACACAAGAGCGTACCGACCGTGACCTACGTCCTGTGGAATGAGACGTTCCGACTGTTGCAGCAGGAGCGAAGCTCCGATGCAGCAACGGTTCTGGTGAATGATGATGGAGGTCCACTAAAAGTAGAGAGAATTGACGATGAAGGGAAACTGAAAAAGATCGACAACGTGGCGAGTGCCTTCGCCAGGCTAAAGCGAAAGAAGGGCATCAAGAAGCCGCTGAAATACTTTCGCAAGACATCGGCGAGCCTGCTCAAATCGAACAAGGATTACCGAGGATTGGAGGTGCTATTTCTCGGACATGCACCGGCGACTGTCGCAGAGCGGCACTACACCCAAGCTCCACAGCAACAGCTAAACGAGGCACTCGCCTGGCTCGGCCAGCAGTACGGGATCGAATAGAGCGGGCCGTCGCAGTCATGTTGGAACGCCCCGCCCGTTCAAGACGGCAACCGATCGCCCTCAGCGACGGCGATGACTTTGCAATCCGAGAAGGCGGCAAGACCGTCGACTCGGGCGTCGTTAAGAGAGTTGTTGCTTAACGCAACAAAAGCAAAACGCCCGCGGCGGAGCATTCCACCGCGGGCATTTCTATTGCATTCAGGCGATCGCGAACCACAGGTCGACAAACCGTGTCCTGAAAGATGCGATCGGTCGGTGTGAGTTCCGGCGGCGCGGTGGCCTCGCAGGCTTGCGATTGGCTTCCCGTGTTCCGTAGACGGGTTCTGAAGAGCATCGACCGGAGTAGCTCAGTGGGTAGAGCATCCAAGTTGTAAGCAAGCGAGATCCGTGGATCCAGCACGAGCAACTCGACGTGATTGTGAAGTCGGGTGCTTTGGCTGGAAAAGCTGAGGTGATCGACCTGCGAGATCACGAGCGAGCATTGGTATGGATCGACGGTCGTTTCAGCCGCGTGCTCGGCCCTGGGCTGTACGCTTACTGGATTGGCGTTCGCGATGTCCGCAGTGAAACGGTAGCAATCGAGAATGCACGGCTGGAGCACAAGCAGCTCGCGTCGATCATTCGCGGTGACGATGCGGTTCGATTCCTAGACGTGTGCAAGGTCGATCGAGACCACGTGGGCGTGCTGTTTTTGGACGGCCGTTATGTCGACCAGCTCGGTCCGGGTTTGTATGCGTTCTGGAAGGATGCCGGCGACGCTCGTGTTGTCGAGATCGACATGCGTGAATCGCAAGTCGACGTGTCTGGCCAAGAAATGCTGACGGCCGACAAGGTGAGCCTGCGGATCAACGCGATGGTGACGTACGTGGTGAAGGACGCTCGCCGAGCGGTGAGTGCGTCGGATGACGTGCGTCAGTCGATCTACCGCGAAGCGCAGTTCGCGTTGCGTTCGTCGGTGGGTGCTCGTGAGCTCGACGTATTCCTGTCGGGACAAGCAGGCAACGAAAAGGACGATTTTCACGACGAAATCGTCCATCTCGAGGAATTCCCACAATTTGATCGCCGTCGATCGAGAGTTCTCTGCGAACCGGCTCTACTGAGCGAACAGGAATACCTAGCAACTGACGAGCAGGGCTCTAGGCAAATCGTTTTGCGAGATGATTTGGCGAACTTCAGGCTGTTCGATGGTGAGGGTGGTGAGTCAGATGGCGAGTGATCTCCGACTCAGCGCTTGGCGAACACCACAACTTTCACTTTCAACGGCAATTCCAACTTTTGTAATTCATCCAGCATGATGCCTTTCGCTTTCTGCTGATCGAAGCCACCCGAACCGGCTCCGATCAGTGGGAAGGCGATGGACTTGAAAGCATGGTCTTCGGCTACCTTGATTGCATTCCTGACGGAATCCCGAATTGACTGCTCAGAGGCTCGCCAGAACATGTTGATTCCGGCGACGTGAATGATTCCGTTGAATGGCAGCCTGCCTGCCGAGGTCAGCACTGCTGATCCAAGTGGCATGGCACCCGTCTTGGCGAGTTCTTGAAATAGGCCAGTTCCGCCACGTTTTTTTATTGCACCAGAAACGCCTTGCGGAAGTAGCAACCACCACGGAATTATGTTTCGATTCCAAGTGTTGACGATGACATCAACGTCTTGATCGAGAAGGTCGCCGTCGATTACTGTGACACTCATTTGGGGATCTTGCAGTAAAACTCATCGAAGTAGATTATCAGTTCGTCCTCCGCTCGTGGAAGGTGATCTTGTTGCACCATTTGCCGTCTCATTTTCACGTTAATGCTGGTTCGTTCAGGACGCTTGCCAGTATCGGTCCTCAGCTATCCAGTATTCGTAAAGATCGACATCCGTTTCTGGATCATAACCGGCGATGTCGTCACCGACGATAACTGAAACGCTGATGACTTCAGTTTTCAGACCACCTGCTGTCGTCCATTGTCCGTGAGTGACTCGGATATCTTTTTGGCGCTTCTTGATCTCAGGATGCCGCTCCAGCCATTGCTCCAAAATCCATGAAACATCAGGTTCGCAAACCTTGTGATCACGGGTTAGCTTGCCATGAATTGCGGGAATAATTTTGATCCGTTTCTGTTTCGCAGCTTTGACCAAATTTTAACTCCAGTTGTGGAACCAATAAAGAAAATCAGCGACCAATTGACGGTTGTACTTTCCCGTGACTTGTTCCAAGTCGCCAAGGGGTACATTTATGACCCGGCGTTCAAGACGAGCTTCACAAATGATTCCGTAATCTTCATCGAGAATTGGCTCCTCGTCAGGATCACCAAGCCCAATCACCTTGATTTGTTCAGCATGACCATGTTCTGGCCTGTGGTCGGCGGCAAACGGAAAGACCAAATTGTTCGACAGATGCTCATGGTATGCTTCCAGCGATCCGCCATTTACATCAGGCAGAGTATCGTTGCTCGTCAATCCGAAGACCATCCTGATGCGATCATCTTGGTTTTTCGGTGAAAGGGGTTTCGTCGTGATTTCCAGCGGTTGTTCGATGACGAGCGACTTCCCGTTGTCGGGTTCGATATCGTCTTCACCAAGACCATACTGAACAAAATCCAGACCATCGTTTTCACAGCGGGTTTTGAAAACGGGATGGATCGATGCCAGTGTTTCTTTGCTCCATCGAACGGTATACATGCCGTCGCCATGGACCTCTTCAACAACCCCTTTCCAGCCTCCAAGTGGCATGTCGGGATAATCTGAGTCCCTGACGCCACGCCGCACTTGCACTTTTTCGCCGACTTTGAACTTTGCAAGGGACGTGGGCTTGTTTTTCCGCTTGGACATGATCTCTCCTTCGTCAGTCCCTGTGATGTGAATGTCGGTTCCAACGATTCATGCCTTCGTAGCGGTGAAACCAGATTCATCACTGAGATGAAAGAAAATCATGCCGCTGAGTTGATCCCCATTTAGGACGGCCCACCCACGTCCAAACACCTGCTCCGATTCATCATTGCCGTCCCAAGCAAACTCAACGGCGGGCAGTCCGTCACGCTGGGTGAATCGGCAGTCCATCCGGCCAAAAACACAAGCGAATTGGAACTGACCAGTACTGCTGCGTTGAAATTCAATGAAAGGCTGGTTTGCTTCCGATTCATCGCCTACGTCCCACTGATCCATTTCCTCGATCAGCCATCGACCCAAGAACGGATTGGCAGATTTGCGTTTAGTCATATCACTCTCCCTCGTTGTTCAATAATCCTCGTCCACCTCAACCGTGTCGACAGCGGTTGGAACTTTCTGTCCAACTCGCACGGTTGGCATTGGAGCGAGCAGAACAGCCGGAGATCACGGCTGACCCGATGCAGCACTTGCAGTGGCAGATCGACCGATTGCGATCGGAACTGCTGAACTTGCAGGTCGAGTTCGAGCGTACGCGGCGGGGCTAATAGAAACCGGACAATTCAATGACTCCAAAGACGATTCAATCTCATTGTCGGCACAGGAGACACTCAAAGATGAAAATGCACGCACTTTGGCTGGGGCTGGTCCTCATGGCAGCCACCAATGCCACCGCGAGAGAATGGTCCGACGTATCAGGAAATTACAGCATTGAGGGAGACATGATCGCATTCAGCGAATCCACTGTTGTGCTCAAGAAGGTCGACAGTGATTTGGTGGCCGTGCCGTTGGAGCAATTGTCCAAGCCCGATCAGGATTATGTTGAAAAGGAAGCCGAAAAACTCAATCAGTCGTCCGGAACAACTCAAGTCTGGACCTTGAAGTCCGGTTTGAAAATGTGGGGGCGAATCGTTGGGTTTGACAAACATCCCGTTGTGATCCAACGCCGCCTCGGAAAGGTTTACGTCAACAGCCGCCGGTTCGATAAGATGCCTGGCGTGTACCGCGCGATCACCCCCAGAATCGTCGAGCACTTCACGGGAGAGGAGATCGATGGCGAGAAAGAATTCGAGGCATGGGCAAAAAAACTCAAAGGCGAACCCCGCACATTTGAATGCGCCGGAGTGATGATTGAACTAGCAGACGGCGATCTGTATTGCGCACCGTTCTTCTTGTTTACCGACGAGGTTGTGGAAGTACTCAAACCGGGTTGGGAGCGTTGGCTGGC
>JBDNIG010000501.1:0-16219 GCA_041688415.1 Rhodopirellula sp.
CCAAATCCAGCGGTTTTGGCGCGGCCGGTGGCGGCAATGGTGCGGGCGGTGATCCACCGCGGTCCGGGTTCCCCGGTGACGGCACCCCCGATGGTGGACGCGATGATTCGGGCGGGTTCGGTGCGTTGAGAATGGTCGATTTGCCGATCGAGGACGAACTTCGTGATAGCTACCTGACGTACGCCATGAGCGTCATCGTCAGCCGCGCCCTGCCGGACGTTCGCGATGGGCTCAAACCGTCCCAACGCCGCATCCTCGTGGCCATGAACGATCTCAACCTCGGGCCCGGCAGTAAACGCGTCAAATGCGCGAAAATCTCCGGTGATACGTCGGGCAATTATCACCCGCACGGCGAAAGCGTGATCTATCCGACCCTCGTGCGGATGGCCCAAGAATGGAACATGCGGGCGCTGTTGATCGACAAGCAAGGGAACTTCGGTAGCGTCGCCGGTTTGCCACCGGCCGCCATGCGGTATACCGAAGCTCGGATGTCCGCCGTCGCGGCGCAAATGCTCGACGACCTCAAACTCGACACCGTCGATTTTGTTCCGACCTACGACGAAGCACGCACCGAACCGACGGTCCTGCCGAGCCGATTCCCCAACCTGCTCATCAATGGCTCGGGCGGGATCGCCGTCGGGATGGCCACCAGCATCCCGCCGCACAACCCCACCGAAGTCTGTGACGCGCTGATCAAACTGGTTGATGAGCCCGACACCACGATCGACGAGCTGTGCGAGATCATCCAGGGCCCGGACTTCCCCACCGGCGGCATCATCTGTGGCCGCGCCGGAATCCGCCGAGCCTACAAAACCGGACGCAGCACGATGGTCGTGCGCGCCAAATGCCAAATCGAAGAAATGCGGGGTAACCGCACCCGCATCGTCGTCACCGAGATCCCTTACCAGCAGTACCGCGACCGGATCATCGAAAAGATCGCCGCGCTGGTCAACGGCGACCGCATCAAAGGTATCTCGGGGATTCGCGACGAGAGCGATTTGAAGGAACCCGTTCGCCTCGTCATTGAGCTCAAACGTGGCGAAGATCCCGACGTTATCCTGAACCAGCTCTATCAGTTTTCGCCGCTCCAGGACACGTTCTCGCTGATCTTTCTCGCGCTCGTCGACGGCAAGCCACGCGAGCTGACCCTCAAGGAGATGCTGACCGAGTTCCTGCGGCACCGCGGCAACGTGATCCGCCGCCGTACCCAGTTCCTGCTCGCTCGCGCCCGCCGCCGCAAGCATACCGTCGAAGGTCTGCTGCTGGCTCTCGCCAATATCGACGAGATCATTCAAACGATCCGCACCTCACGCACCCAGCCCGAGGCCAAAGAGCGGTTGATGGCAATTCAATGCCCCGCCGCAATGCTCGAGCGAGCACTCGGTGAGGACGGCTTCAAGCAGTTCATGAGCGAACGCGGCAAAGCCGACAACTACACGCTGACGAGCGTCCAGACGGACGAGATTTTGCGGATGCGGTTGGGCCAGTTGGTCAACCTCGAACAAGAAAAACTCTCGGGCGAGCACGCGGAATTGCTCAAGGAGATCATCGATTACCTCGATATCCTCGCCACGCCTCAACGTGTCAGCAACATCATCAAGGACGATCTCGAGGACATGAAACGTCGCTTCGGCGACAAACGACGCACGCAGATCAGCTTCGAAGAACTCGGCAATATCGACCTCGAGGACCTCATCACCGAGGAGCCAATGGTCGTCTCGATCAGCCATCGCGGCTACATCAAACGCACCCCCACGAGCGTCTACAACACCCAACGCCGCGGCGGCAAAGGACTCAAGGGTGCCAAGAGTGATGGCGAGGATCCGATCGAACATTTGTTCGTCGCCAGCACGCACGCCTACCTGCTGTTCCTAACGACGACCGGCAAGGTCCGCTGGCAAAAGGTCTACGATATTCCTCAACTCGCCCGCGATGCCAAAGGCCGCGCGATCGTGAACCTGTTGCAGATGGAACCGAACGAGCAGATCGCTCAATGCCTTGCCATCCGTGACTTCAACCAGCCCGGTCACTATGTCGCGATGGTGACGAGGAGTGGACTCGTTAAGAAGACACCGCTGGAGCAGTACAGCCGACCCAAACGTGGCGGCATCATCGCGATCAAACTCCGCGAGGATGACGAACTCGTCGATGCCGTCGTCGTCGGCTCGGGCGACGAAATGATGCTCGTCACCGCCGACGGAATGGCCATCCGGTTCCGAGAATCCGATTCCCGCCCCATGGGCAGAAACACCTCCGGCGTCAAAGGTATTTCGCTGATCGGCGATGATCGCATCGTCGGAATGGTCGTGACCAATCCCGACGCCACTTTGCTGACCGTTTGTAAAAATGGCTACGGCAAACGCACGCCATTCGGACCCAATGCCGCCGATGGCGACGCCGCTGCCCCCGACAATGGCGACGGCGATGAGGACAACGCCGAACCGAACGCCGACGATGAAAATTCGGCCATCAGCGGCTCGGCTCGATACCGAACCCAAAAACGCGGCGGCAAAGGCCTCCGTGACATCAAGACGAGTGAGCGCAACGGCAAAGTTATCGGCATCGCCCGCGTGACGGATGAGGACGAGCTCTTCATGATGACCGCCAAGGGCAAGCTGCAGCGCATCGCCGCGTCAGACATCAACGTGATCGGACGGAATACCCAAGGCGTGCGAATCATGAGCGTCGACGATGACGACGAATTGATCGCAATCGTCCGCGTCCCCGCCGAAGAAAAGTCCGAAGATGCGGCCCCAGCAACACCGGTATCCGATTCTCCCGCATCCGAATCGCCGTAGTCGGCTTTTGATGTGAGCCGCGGGCTTTCGGAGTATTGACGTGGCGTAAGCTTCCAGCTTGCGTTTCTCGAATCGCAAGCTGGAAGCTTACGTTTTTCCCATCGCAAGCTGGAAGCTTACGCCACTTACTGTCACCACTCAAAAACCAACGGGTTCGTATCCCCAGCCCTTGAGCTTCCCGCTAGCAAACTCACTAAATCGCCCCGCTTCGATTGCTTCGCGGGCCGACCGCATCAGCCGGCCGTAGTACATCAAATTGTGATGTGATAACAGGATCGGCCCCAACATCTCCTTCGCATTGAATAGGTGCCGCACGTAGCCACGGCTATGCCGGCATGCCAAGCACGGACAATCGTCCATGATGGGGCGGACGTCTTCACGATGCACGGCGTTGCGTAGTTTCAGCGGCCCGTCATCGGTAAACGCCAATGCGTTGCGTCCATTGCGGGTCGGCATCACGCAGTCGAACATATCAATCCCGCGCGCGATATTCTCGATCAAGTCACGCGGCGTTCCCACGCCCATCAAGTAGCGTGGTTTTTCAGTTGGCAGAAACCGCGTCGTAATCGCGGCGGTGGTGTACATCTCCTCGGGCGTCTCGCCCACGCTCAGTCCTCCGACCGCGTATCCCTCGAACGGCATCGACGCCAGTTCGGTGGCGCACTGCTGGCGGAGGACCGGATCGAGTCCGCCCTGCACGATTGCGAATAATGCCTGTTCGGGATGATCGGCGGCCTCGCGACAACGGCGTGCCCAGCGAATCGATCTCGCCAACGCGTCCTCCACTTCCGCGGTCGATGCTGGCAATGCAATCACATGATCGAGGACCATCGCGACATCGCTGCCGAGCGATTGCTGGATCTCGATCGAATGCTCCGGCGTCAGCACGATTTTCGCGCCATCGAGGTGTGACTGGAACGTCGCCGCGTCCTCGGTCACCCGGTTGAGCGCCCCAAGTGAAAAGACTTGAAACCCGCCGGAATCGGTCAGAATCGGCCCATCCCACCCACACATCGCATGCAAGCCGCCGAGTTTGGCGACGGTTTCATGGCCGGGCCGCAGTCGCAGGTGATAGGTGTTGCCGAGAATGATCTCCGCGCCCGTCGCAGCGACTTGGTCGATGGTCAGCCCCTTGACCGTCCCCACAGTCCCGACGGGCATGAACGTTGGCGTTTGCACGTCACCATGGGGCGTATGAAAAACGCCCCGGCGAGCACCTTCGCTTTCTTGCAGCAGGTCGAAGTGAAACACTCCGATCAATCGCCACGCATTTTCAAGCCAAGATCAGCGAGTTTTTCACGCACTTCGTTCAAACTCGTCACACCAAAGTTCTTACACTCCAGCATGTCGTCGCCCGTCTTGCGGATCAGCTCACCAATCGAGTTGATTTGCAACCGAGTCATGCACTTGCGAGCACGCACGGAAAGGTTCAGGTCCGCGATCGGACGTTCCAGCAACGCTTGCTCATCGGCCGACATGTGCGACGTGTCGATCGGTGGTTCGCTGGCCTTCTTCTCGCCCGCGAACTGGCCGAGGGACAAGCCCTTTTGCTCCAGCATTTCGCGAATTTCCACCAGGCTGGTTTCGCCAAAATTCTTGCTGCCGAGCAATTCCTGCTCGCTGTGCCGGGTCAGTTCGCCGATCGTCTCGATGCCCATCTTTTGCAGGCAGTTGCGACTACGAACGCTCAGTTCGAAGTTCGTGACCGGCATGCCGAGGATTTGAGTCAAGCGATCATTGCGGCGCTGCGCCTCTTCGTCGTAGAGCATATTGCCCGTTGCCGACGCGTCTTTCATGTAGAGCGCCGTGCGAGGGTGCCTGGGGAAACAATCCAAAATTCGCTTGTAGCACTGTTGTGCTTTTTCGTAATCGTTGCGGTCCTCGTACATCACACCGAGGTTCGTCAGTGCGCCCAGACCGGTGGGGAATGCCTTGGCGGCGCGCTCGTAGAGCTGCAACGCCTCGTCATCATTGCCCAAACGATCATTCTCGAGCGCCAAGCCAAACAGCGCGCCGGCATGATTCTCATCGGTCGAAACGGCGCGCTGGTACAGGTTGATTGCCTCATCCATCCGGCCGCCGATCAACGCTGCCGTTGCAGCACGTTGATACATGTAGTCCGCCGATTGCTCGGCGGGACCAAAGATATCGTCGAGAATGGCCATCGCTTCTTCAATCTCGCCCGCATAGCGTTTCGCTTCGGCGACACCGATTTTGCACTGGTCCTCGTTGTAGCCCGACACTTTGGCGTTCTCGTAGGCCTTCATCGCCTCTTCGTACTGGCCCAGTTCAAAGCGGCAGCGGGCGGTGTAGAACAACGCCATCGCACTGCCGTCGGCAGCCGTCAGCGTGTCCAGAGCCTGTTGGAATCGCCCCAGCAAGAACTGGCAAACGCCCATTTTGGTGCGTGCCGCTGGCGTGAGTGCCTCGTCCTGCTCCAGTTCCTGGGCGGCATCACGAAGTTCCGAGAAATGACCGTAATTCTCCGTGATCGCCTTACGAATCTCACCAACTTCATTCGGCCCGAAGGCGTTGCTCGTGAGGACCATTTGCTTCAAGTCGAGCACATCGAGATCGACTTCGCTCATATGTGAGATTCCCAGAGGAAAGGAGATGTTCGCAATACCGACACGATTTCGCCGACGGATCCGTTCCGTAATCAGAACGCACCCGAATGCATGAAGCCAGCGGCCGGATTTGAACCGGCAACCCTCGCATTACGAATGCGATGCTCTGCCAATTGAAGCTACGCTGGCGATTGCGGAGGGCGTAGATTATCGAAACTCGGGCGAAGTCGTCAAGCGGTCCCCACCACAGGAAAAACCGCGTGTCGAAAATTCTTTCGATTCCTCGGCAAAAATATCCGCGGCAAACCCCGAACTCCCCCTTGCCAAGCGAAGCCGAAATCTCTAACTTCCCCGTCGCGTGACAGCACGGCAGGCAACCCACGAAAAACCGCCTCGCCCACCCAAGCCCATGCACCCCTAGCTCAATTGGATAGAGCATCGGTCTACGGAACCGAAGGTTAGAGGTTCGAATCCTCTGGGGTGTATTTTCGTGCGCTCGCCGAACGACTGCCAGACAACATGATTCCGGTTTTTCTGGGCTTTTTTGGATCTTGGCGGACGAGAGCCCCCTGACCGACCGGTCGCCGTAGGTCCAGCAACTGCTGCCATTCGCCTGCGTCCAGCGGTCAATTGAGGCTGAGCGGCGATCGCTTGAATTCCCCTGGCTCTAACACAGATGCGCAGGGGGAACGAAATTGGCCATCAACGCCCACCAACGCAAGCGACGCTCACTGGCCGTATGATTGCCGTCAATGCCTCGTCCAGGATACATCAAGCGAGTCATGCGGTTCATCAACCGAACGACTTGATTGCTCGTGCGGTGGGTTGCTCGATCGCCATCACTGGGGGGTGCACGTTTTCGCTGAACTGGCCGACGTCGTTTCTGAGGGTCCATTCCCATCTCCTTTTAGCGTGCTAACCAAATTAGCGTGCTAACCAAAAGGATGACAAATTCGGAATCTCGTCGCGACGTTGGTTTCTTCCTGAAAAAACCAGGGCTTGAAAAGCGTTAGGATCAGGAGTTTTCAATGATTCGTGCGTCCACCGGTATTCTCGTTTCTCGCAATGGAATCAGAACTCAACATTTTTGACGGCACGGGCTGGTGATAAGGGGTGTGGGCGTGGCGTCAGCGGGAGTCAATGACGTGGAGGGTTACCGTTGACTTGCGCGTTAGCGTAACTTCGGAAATTGCTCCTATTGTGACAACGGATCGTAGGTTAGACTTCCGTGCACGTAAGAGCCGTCGAAGGTTCACAGAACTTCGGCCGTTCGGTCGCTGCCCTTGGATTCGTGTGCTGATCGCTCGCTGCGATTGGTTCAAAACCGGGGAGCATGCCGAGCTATTTCACGGGCTCGTTTACGCGACAAGTCTTTTATCGATTCAGGCTGGCGGTGATCCACCGCAGCGTTTGAATCGTCCAGCGGGTAGGAATGTTCGGCGAGTCAGCTCGTTCATTTTCCGGGAAGTGAAAGCAGCGTCGCGATCTGTGTTTCGACACGCCGGTGCGTACCGGTGTGTTCGTGCGCCACGCCATCCTTCCAACCCCCCTCGCTCCTAATCGACCGGTTTCGTGACTCGGTTGTGGGAGCTCTTTTGCGCAAGCGGCACTATTATGTCGAGCCCGACCCCAAACTCTGAGAATCTACTGTTGTCTGAAATCGAACAAGCCGGCGACTCCCATTTGCTGCACCTTCCCGAGCAGAACGATGAGATGATGCTGGATCCCACACCGGCAACCAACGACGCGTTACTGGCATGTTACGCGGAGGACATCAGCGTCGAATGCCTGGCGAGCCCCGCAACAGCGGAAGTCGAAATCATCTGCTCGACGCCACCCGCCAGCGTTGAGGAGACGGCGGTGGTGGATCCGCCAACGGTCCAGCCCGAGATGACCCCACCTCAACCGACCGAGCAGCCGGTCAAGGCTGCTGAGCAAGCCCAGGCGACCGACCCGAGTAGCGCTGCGGACCCGAGCAGCGTTACCGAACAGCCGATCACCGAACAAGCATCCGCTGAACAGCAACCCGTCAAGCAGCAGCCCGTTGAACAGCAGAATGCTGAACAGCAGAACGCTGAACAATCACCCACTCAGCAACAAGCTGCCACGAAAGCACCAGCCGAGCAACAGCCGGCCGCGGCTGCACCGGCCGAGGCTGCACCGCCCGCGGCTGCACCGCCCGTTAAGGAACCGGTCGAGCCGCCAGCCGATCCCGGTTTCGCCACTTTTCCGCTGCGTTCGGAGGTCCTGCAAGCGATCAAGAAGTCTGGGTACGACACGCCGACGGCGATCCAGGCTGAGATCATTCCCTACATGCTTGCCGGTCGCGACGTGCTGGCTCAGTCGCAGACGGGGACGGGTAAGACGGCTGCGTTTGCGTTGCCGATTCTGACGACGATCGATGTCAAGAAATCGCATCCGCAGGTCTTGGTGTTAGCACCGACGCGGGAACTCGCGATCCAGGTCGCCAAATCATTTTCAACCTACGGCGCGAACGTTCCCGGGTTCGCCGTTGTGGCGATCTACGGCGGGCAGGATTACGAGCCGCAGCTCAAGCAGCTCCGCCGCGGCGTTCAGGTTGTCGTGGGCACGCCAGGCCGCGTGATTGACCACGTCAATCGCGGCACGCTCGATTTGAGTAAGCTCGATTGCCTCGTGCTCGACGAGGCTGACGAGATGCTCAACATGGGATTCCTCGAAGACGTGCAGTTCGTGCTCGAAAAGACCCCGTCGTCGCGCCAGGTCGCGTTGTTCTCAGCAACTTTGCCGGGACCGATTCGCAAGATCGCCGACGAATATCTAAATGATCCCGCCAGAATCACGATCAAGAAGAAAACAGCGACAGCGGAATCGATTCGCCAACGAGCACTGTTTGTTTCACCGCGAGACAAGATGGATGCCTTGGTTCGCTTGCTCGAAGTGGAAGAAACCGATGGTGTGATCGTGTTTACGAAAACGAAAGACGCGACGATCAGTGTCGCCGAAGGGCTGAGCCGGGAAGGTTTGTCGGCCGTCGCCCTCAACGGTGACATGCCGCAGAAGGTTCGCGAACGCACGATCAGCCAATTGAAAAACGGCAAGCTTGACATCCTCGTCGCGACCGACGTTGCTGCTCGTGGGCTCGATGTGCCACGGATCAGTCACGTGTTCAATTTTGATTTGCCGCATGACAGCGAGTCGTATATTCACCGCGTCGGACGCACGGGCCGGGCGGGCCGCGATGGCGAAGCGATTATCTTTCTGACCAATGCACAGCGCAGCAAACTGCGTCACATCGAACGTACAACGAAGCAACCGATCGAGGTCGTCGGCATCCCAACGGCCAAAGAAATCAATGCGAAGCGGGTCAAGCGATTTGGTCAACAGATCACCGACACCGCAGCTGATAAGGACCTGACGCATTTCAAGGACTTGATCGCTAGCTTTGCCGAAGAGTCGGGCAAGCCGCTGGAAATGATCGCTGCCGCACTCGCTGAGATCGCACAGCAGGGACGTCCGTTCTTGATGAAGGACCGGCCGGCCACGGCACGCTCGGCACATCGTGATGACAACTTTGATCGTGGTGATCATTTCGATCGGGGTGATCGACAAGATGGTTCCCATGACCGAGGCGGCAAACCACCGCGTCAACTCGGTCCACCACGCGAAGGAATGGTCCGCTATCGAATTGACGTCGGTTGGCAGGATGGTGTGAAGCCGGGCAACATTGTCGGCGCGGTCGCCAACGAAGCCGGTATCGAAGGCCAATACATCGGTCCGATCAATATCCGCAACGAGTTCTCGACGATCGATCTGCCCGAAGGAATGCCGTCGGATATCTATCAGAAACTTCGCAAGACCTGGGTTTCAGGTAAGCGTTTGAATCTGGAAGTGTCGCGTGACACCGATGGCGGTTCACCAGGTGATCATTCCCGTGGCGGTGGACAAGGACGTTTCCAGCCCAAGCACGGCAAGGGTGGTGGCGGCCCACACAACGTCAAACGTTCTTTCGCAGGCAAAAGCAAAAAGAATAAACGAAACGCCAAACCGTAACGCGGGCAACCGCTCAGCGTTCTCGCTCCCCGAGGAGCTTCGTCCCGAGAGCGGGCCATGATATTCTTTTTCGGCTGACGTCATCTCGCTTCAAATCGTACCGTCGCGAGGCGACGTCGATCGATCTGGGGCCAGGGTACAAGAGCTACCAATTCACTTGGGAATCTTCGGCGAAAGACCGGAAAACCAACCCTGAGATCGCTGCTCTGTCTCAGTCACAGAGGACTGTGCCAGTTCGGCGGCAATCGTTAGTTTATTGTTTTCGGTCCGCCTTCGTCCAAATTCATCTGCTCAATCGTCATGTCTGCCGCTCCGCTGAAAAACTCACTCCCCCAGAACAAGCTCGGTTGCGATGGGTTTCCGGTGTCGGTGATCGGCTTCGGTGGTTGGGCGTTTGGGGGCCAGTGGGGTGTGCAGGACGATTCGCAGTCGGTGGCGGCGTTGGAAAAGGCGATCGAGTCGGGTGTGAATTTTATTGACACGGCGCCGGGATACGGGGATGGTCGTAGCGAAAATGTGATCGCAACGATGCTCGCCGATCTACCGCCGGCCGTCCGCGAGACAATTCATGTGGCGACGAAAACGCCGCCGAGTACGGGACCGTGGCCACCGAGTCCGTATTGCCGCTGGCAGGATCGCTATTCCGCCGCGTACATTCGCGCCAACGTCGAAGAACGGCTGCGGAATTTGAGAACGGACTGTCTCGATCTGCTGCAACTGCATACTTGGACGCGGGCCTGGAACGACGACCCGCAACCGCTGCTCGTGCTACAGAAATTGCGGGAAGAGGGCAAGATTCGCCAGATCGGCGTCTGTACCCCCGAGCAGGACCAGAACTGCGTCGTCCAGCTCATGCGAGATGGTCTGGTCGACGTCGTGCAAGTGATTTTTAATTTGTTCGAGCAGGAGCCCGCTGCCCAGTTGTTGCCCGTTGCGGCCGAAACGGGCACGGGCGTGATCGTGCGGGTATCGCTCGACGAGGGCGGTTTGACGGGGAAATACGGTGCCGATCACCAGTTCCCCACCGACGATTTCCGCAGCACGTATTTCGGCGGCGATCGGATGCAGCGAACCGCGATCCGCGTGCGGGAAATTGCTGCCGATCTCGAGGAACTTGGATTGGCGGAGGATTATTCCCTCCCCGCGGCGGCGATGAAATTCTCGGGCGCGCACGAGGCCGTCAGTACGGTGATTGTGGGGATGCGAGATCCCCAGCAAGTCGCCGCAAACGTGGCATCGGCGGGGTTGCCCAATTTCACACCGCAAGCATTGCAGCGGTTGCGACGGCACCAGTGGTTGCGAGGCGTCTGGTATGGGGGACAATGAGACTTTCGCGTTTCCAGTTGTTCGGTATCATCACCTCCCATGACCAAACACATCTTTGTTACCGGCGGCGTCGTTAGTTCTCTCGGCAAGGGGCTAACCAGCGCCTCGATCGGCATGTTGCTCGAACGCCGGGGCCTCCGCGTCCGCATGCAAAAACTCGACCCCTACATCAATGTCGACCCCGGCACGATGAGCCCATACCAACACGGCGAGGTGTACGTGCTCGATGACGGCTCGGAAACCGACCTCGACCTGGGCCACTACGAGCGATTCACTTCCGGGAAACTCGATCGCGATTGCAACTACACGACCGGGCAGATTTACCTGTCCGTGATTGAGAAAGAACGCAAGGGGCAATTTCTCGGTAAGACCGTCCAGGTCATCCCGCACATCACCAATGAGATCAAACGCGTTATCAAACGCATGGGCGGCGACGATGTCGACGTCGTGATCACCGAGATTGGCGGCACCGTCGGTGACATCGAAAGTCTGCCGTTCCTCGAAGCAATCCGGCAATTCTCGCTCGACGTGGGCCGCGAAAATTGTCTGTACATGCACCTGACCCTGGTGCCGTATCTGAAAGCCGCCGATGAGGTGAAGACGAAGCCGACCCAGCACTCCGTCGGTCAACTCCGCGAGATCGGTATCCAGCCGGATATTTTGGTATGTCGCTGCGAACGGAGCATCAGCCGCGACGACCGCGAAAAAATCGCGCTGTTCTGCAACGTGAAAACCGAGGCCGTGATCGAGGAAAAGGACAAAGACTTCTCGATCTATGAAGTCCCGATTTCGTTGGTCGATAACAAGATGGACGAACTCGTCGTCCAAAAGCTTGGCTTAACGGCGGGTAGTCTCGACATTACCCCTTGGACCGATCTGTTGCACCGACTGCGTAACCCGCAGCACGAACTCGCGATTGCGGTCGTGGGCAAGTACGCCGAGCACAAGGACGCGTACAAGTCGATCTATGAATCGATCGATCATGCGGGGATGCAACATGATGCTCAGATTCGTATCGGACGAATCCAGAGCAGCGACGTCGAACGTGAAGGTGCCGAACGATTGCTATCCGGTTATCACGGCATCTTGGTTCCCGGTGGGTTTGGTGAACGCGGTATGGAAGGCAAAATCCAAGCGATCCAGTTCGCTCGCCAACGCGGTATTCCGTTCTTTGGAATCTGTCTCGGCATGCAGCTCGCCGTGATCGAGTACGCGCGCAATGTCATGGGACACACCAGTGCTCATTCCTCCGAGTTTGACAAAGACACCGATTACCCAGTGATCTGCTTGCTCGACGAACAGAAAAACGTGACCCAGCTCGGCGGCACGATGCGGTTGGGCAGCCAACCGGCACGGCTCACGCCCGGCTCACACGCGCATGCGGCGTACGGGGTCGAAGCGATTGCCGAACGCCATCGCCACCGATACGAATTCAACAATAAGTACCGCGAAGATTTTGAAGACGCCGGGATGTTGTTGTCCGGAAAGAGCCCGGATGGTGGGCTCGTTGAAATTGTCGAAGTCCCGTCGCACCCCTGGTTCGTCGCGGCCCAGTTCCACCCTGAATTCAAGAGTAAACCGTTAGCCGCTCATCCGCTATTCGCGGACTTCATCGCCGCCGCAATTCACCGGCGTCAGAAGCGAGCAGCCGACGAAGTCGAAGTTCACGCAGCCGAGGTATCACGTTAAGATGACAGACACACCCAACGAGAACGAAAAAGAGTCAGACGCCCAAGCGGCTCCCAAAATCATTGTCGATTCCGATTGGAAGGAGCAGGTAGCCAAGGAAAAGGCGGCCGCAGTCGCCGCTGACGCGGCGGAGGCGGCAGAGGAAGAGGTTCAAGGTTCAGTCGAAGAGGGTTCCGTAGGAGAGGGTTCAGGGACGAGTGTCCCCGGATCTGAGGATGAGACGTCAGCAGTTGGCGATCCTGTCGAGGGTGGTGCACCCGAGCGGCCAGCGTTGCCGCCGCCGAGTTTTGAAATTCTGATCTCAATGCTGTTTACCCAAGCGATCAGTGCGTTGGGGCAAATGCCCAATCCTGTCGACGGACAAACCAGCGTGGACAAGGCCATGGCCAAACACAGCATCGACATGATCGAAATGCTCGAAACGAAAACCAAAGGGAACCTGAGCGACGATGAGTCCAAGATGCTCGGCGAGGCCCTCCACGCGCTGCGAATGGCCTACGTGGGCATACGCGGGTAAGCCAATCGCAGGTGGTGTTTCGGCCCAATCCTATGATCGCGCAGGGCATCGCCCTGTCGTTTAAGAAGTCAGACAAGTATCTAGCCCCCACCGGGGCGATCCTCACTTCGTATGAGCTAGCTACGCATGAAGCCCAATCGATCGCTACCGCTCGTCATTGTGGCGCTCGCCATGTTGCTGGCTCCGTCCCCCGCAATTGCTCAGGACAACGGCAACACTGATTCCAAATCCGATTCGGCGGCGTTAGCGATCTACGCCGACGCGGCTAACTTTCAAACCAATGGTGCGATCGGTTTGGCGATCGACAGTTGGCAAGAGTTCCTCAAAAAGTTTCCGCAAGACAAGCTCGCTCCCAAGGCGGCTCATTATCTCGGCGTTTGCTACATGAGCTCCGATCCACCGGACCTCACCAAGGCCGCGGCGGCATTTCGGACAGCGCTCAAATCACAGAACTATGAACTCCGCGAAGAAAGCCTGTCCAATCGAGCTTGGTGTTTGTACGCCGCCGCGATGAAAGGCAACGAGCCGGACAAGGCATTGCTGCAAGAATCGCTGAAAACCTACCAGCAATTGCTGAAAGAAAATACGGATTCGAAGTACCGCGACCGCGCTTACTTTTACAGTGGAGAGTCGGCCTACGCACTTGGGGAGTTGAAACCGGCGATCGAGTATTACAGCAAACTGCTGCAGATGAAGGGTGCGGCAAAGTCTCCGCTGCGGTGTGACGCGTTGTACGCACGCGGGATTGCACAGGAGGAAAGCAACGACAACGATGCGGCGGCAAAGTCATACGAACAGCTTCTGCAGGCGTGCGTGGAATCGGACCTCGTCGTCGATGTGCAGTTGCGGCTCGCCGATTTACAGATTATTGGCGAACGTTTTGCGGATGCCATCGCACTGTTGCAGAAAGTGATCGATGACTCCACGGGACTGGCCACGGACGACGATCGAGCGTTGGCGATGTTCCGCCAAGCGTTCTGTCATGCGAAGCTCAGCGAGCCGATCGAAGCAGCGAAACGGTACCAGCAGCTCCTCGAGAAATATCCTGATTCGCGGTTTGCCTCGGCGTCGCGGTTAGCCGCCGCCCAGTCGCTTTACCAAGCGGGCGACAATCAACAGGCAGCTGCTGAATTTCGGATCGTGCTCGCCGGCGATAATCCAGTTGCGGCAACGCAAGCCGCCCATTGGCTCGCACGGATCGACATTGCCAAAGCGGCTGGATCACCAGCTGATTCGCCGGAGATAAAAGCTGCCGCAGAGTCTGCATACAATGTCGCTGCGCAGCAATTGAAGGATGGCGCGAAGGGCGAGTATGCGGTCGCATTGCAGTTCGATGCTGCCGAGGCACTCTCGTTTCAAAAAGAAAAACTCGGTGACGCGCTGACAGCCTTCGAGAAGGTTGCTACCGAACATCCAGACTCGCCGCTGACTCCGCGGGCGATCTATCTTGCCGCTTACACTGCCCTGCAGCTGGGACGCCACGAGCGAGCTGAGCAGCTCGCTGGCGATTTCGCGAAACAACACGGGAGCAATCCGCTCGCGCCAGACGCCGCGTTCATTGGTGCCGAAGCGAAGCTGCTTGCCGGCAATGCCGCCGAAGCGGCGGAGGATTATCAGCGTCTCATTGCTAATTCGAACTACCGTGAAAACCGTCAAAGATCACAGTGGATTGTGCGGGGGGCGACCGCGCTGCAAGCGGCCGATCAGCCCGCGGCCGCCGCGAAACTGATCGAAGCGGAACTGGATTCGATTCAAAAGCCGAGCGAGCGGGCGCAGGCCTATTTGCTGGCCGGGCAAGCCCAGTTGAAGACGGGTGACGCGGTCGCCGCGGCAAAATCGTTCCAGGCCAGTCGTGCGGCCGATCCGAATCATGCCGACGCTGATGAAGCTTTGCTGTTGGAGGGCCAAGCAAAATTGGAAACTGGCGACCGGGACGCTGCCGCTGCGAACTGGCGTGAATTGATCAGCTCGTCACCGCAGTCCAAAGCGGCTAACCAAGCGAGGTATAAACTCGGACAAATCGCCAGTGACGATGGTGACTATGCTGCGGCGATCGAGCAATTCGATCCCGTGATTGAGTTCGAACGCGATCCAACGCTGCGTCCCTTCGCGCTCTACGGCAAGGGTTGGGCGCAGATGTCGTTGCATGACTATGCCAAGGCCGTTGAGACTCTCGGACGAGTGATTCAAGAATTTCCACAGCATCCGATTCTCGACGACGCCTTGTTGGCGCGCGGCATCAGCTTGCGCAACTTAAGTAAATACGATCAAGCAGCCAGCGATCTCACGCGGTTTCTCGACACCCAGCCCAAGGGCACGCGGCGCGGTCACGCACTGTATGAACTCGCGCTGGTGCGACAAAAACAGGATCAACCCACGCGGGCCGCAGCCAGACTGAGTGAACTCGTCAAAGAAGTTCCCGATTATGCTGACATGGATAAGGTGCTCTACGAATGGGGGTGGTCGCTCAAGGAAGCCGGTCAGACGGACGAGGCAATCAAGCAGTTCCAAAACTTGATCGCACAATATCCCGACAACGCCATGGTTCGAGAAGCGGCTTACTTCGTCGGCCAAAATCAGTACAAGAATGAGCAATGGTCCGATGCGGCGAAATCATTTGAGATCGCTGCGGCGTCAGGCTCGCAAGACAACCAAGACGACGACCTACTCGAGAAATCGCTCTACCGGCTAGGCTGGTCGCTGTTCAAGGAGGGCGACTATCCCGGCGCCGAAGCAGCGTTTGTGCGGCAATCTCGCGACGCACCCCAAGGCCCATTGAGCCTCGATGCCATGATGATGATCGGCGAATCACGGTTCAAGCAAAACCACTTTGATACGGCGCTGAAAGCGTACGAAAAGGCACGCGAAAAAATTGTTGCAGACAACGACTCGGCGAAAACGGTGCGGGACGAAGCCGAACGGCAGGTTCGTGAGTTGACGTTGCTGCACGGCGGGCAAAGCGCCGCTCAGCTCAAGGATTGGACGACCGCGATCAACTGGTACGACGAACTTCGCAAACGATTTCCCGCAACGACCTATCTCGCCCAGGTTTTCTATGAGACCGGATTTGCCTATCAACAAGCTGGCAACGAGAAACAAGCGTTGCAGTTGTATGGCCAAGTCGCCGACAGCTACCGCAACGAGCTGGCTGCCCGTGCCCGATTCATGATGGGTGAGATTTATTTTGCCCAGAAGGAGTACGCCAAAGCGATTCCCGAGTTTCAGCGAGTGATGTATGGATTTGGAGCGGAGAAGGCATCCGAGGGCATCAAGAATTGGCAGGCAAAAAG
>JBDNIG010000502.1:0-9542 GCA_041688415.1 Rhodopirellula sp.
AATTTCGTAAAAACGATTCAATCGACAGCCCGCTCGCGCCCAAACGGATAAGCAAAGTAGCGCTGTCCGGCTAGATGGCAGCGACGAGGCGAGCACGAGTATAAGCCAAATCAGAACTCCGTTGGAACGAAGTCAACAAATTGTCCGTCTTCCGCCGTGATGGGCAGATTGACGGACCCGCCGATCGCCCATAGCAAGCGGAACTGGGCTCGGTTGTATTCGACGATCGCTTTTAAGTAAACGCGTCGAGCAGATTTCAAACCCTGCGCGGACTGCAAGCGTTCCCCGGAATTGCGTCCAGGGCTATTTCATGGCGTGGTTTGCCCGCGATTGAATGTGGCGTCGACATCATCGCTGGCTTCGTCGACCGCTTGATGGGTGAGCTCTTTCGATTTTTCGACGATGGCTGACGTATCCTCTTTGACCTTGTTAGTATCGACGCGCAGGGTCGGATCTCCATCGGGCGAGCTGAATTTAATCCAGCCGACGAAGCCCAGGACCACTAAGATGACGATGACGACGATCAAGGCACGCATAATGCTAACTCCATTGTTGTCCTTTCGGAAATGGCAACCGCACGCGATTGCTCGGCAGCGTCCAGATCAATGCAAGTTCTGCGCCGTCCACTTCGTCTCCAAAACATCAAACGTGAATGACCAAATCAAATTCGGAAGTGGCGACAATTGCCGCGGTCGCCCAACTGCTCGCCGTCGTGCTGACGGTGACCGCGTTGTTCTTCGCCAAGGACGTTTTCATTCCGCTGGCACTAGGCCTGTTGCTGTCGTTCTTGCTCAGCCCGATCGTCAATCGATTGCAGCGCAGCGGTGTGCCCAACGTGATCGCCGTGGTCCTGACGGCCACATTGACGTTCGCGTTACTCGCGGGGGTGGCGACGCTCATTGGCAGCGAATTGACCAGTCTGGTCAGGGATCTTCCAGAGCATAAAGACGAGCTGGTTAAGAAAGCGCGCAGCATGGCTGGCATGACGACGGGGGTCGGCGGCTCACTCGATAAACTGGCCAGCGATGTCACCGAGGCGATGGAGGACGGTGCGGAGCCCGCTGAGGATTCCGAGACGCCCGACACATCCGAGAAGCCCGACACATCCGAAACGCCCGACTCATCCGATTCATCCAAGACAAGCGATTCGGCCGAGACGCCCGGCTCTGCGATTGGCACCGAAATCGGTGAGGCCGTCAAGGCATTCACCGGTGACCAGGGTGACGCCGAGCCTGGACGCGGCGCTGCCAAGAAGTCATTCATGGAGCGTTGGACGGACAAGCTTTTCCCAGCGCCTGGCGATGCCAAATCGGACCGGACGCATGATGGTTCGTCACCCAAAACTCCGCTATACACGGTTCGAGTTCAAGAAAGTCTGCCACTGGCGTCGTGGGCGTCGACCGCTGGAACGATGCTGGGTCCCTTGGCGACGGCCGGTTTGGTGTGCGTGATCGCGTTATTCATGTTGATTCACCGCGAAAACCTGCGAGACCGTATCATCGCGGTGGTCAGTCACGGGGACTATGTCACGACGACCGAAGCGATGGATGAGGCGGCCGGTCGAATCAGTCGCTACCTGATCGCGCAAACGATCGTCAACACTTCCTACGGATTAACACTATCGATTGGGTTGGCGATCATTGGGGCCACCCTGACCCAAGGCGGTGTTTTTCCAAACGTGATTTTATGGGGGGCGTTGGCGACATGCTTGCGATTCGTACCCTACATCGGACCCGTGGCTTCAGCCGTCTTCCCGCTAACGATGGCGTTTGCCGTTTTTCCCGGTTACGGCGTCTTCATCGCGGTGGCCGCGTTGATCGTCACGATGGAACTGCTCAGCAACAATATCCTTGAGCCGTGGTTGTATGGAGCTAGTACCGGAATCTCCGCTGTCGCGGTCATCTTCGCTGCCGTCTTTTGGGGCTGGTTGTGGGGACCGGTCGGTCTGTTTTTATCCACTCCACTGACGGTTTGCCTGGTGGTCCTCGGTCGGTACGTGCCCCGATTCAAGATGTTGTCAACCTTATTGGGTGAAGAAGTCCAGATTGCCACTTCAATGAGGTTCTATCAACGGTTACTCGCCAGCGACGAGCACCGCGCTCGCGTGATCCTCCGTGAACACGTGGATGAACATGGCATGGACAATACGTGTGACGAGGTCTTGGTTGCCGCGCTCAAGCGAATTCGTGTGGATCACGATGCTGGACACCTCTCCGATGACGACTCCAATCGACTCTTTGCATTGGCCGGTGGTCTGATCGAAGAACTCGCGGTGCCGAAGAGTTCTGAGCAGAAGAGTGCGGAGCAGGTCGACGCCGATGAACAAGATGTCGAACAAGAAACTGCGGTTGAGCCTGACCTACCCATCGTCGTCGGTTGCACCTCGCACCACTTCAGTGAGGCATTGATACTGAACATGCTAAGGATCGCTGGCGAGGGTACCTATCATTTGACGGCAATTGATGAAGAGACGGTACCGCAGGACGTCGGCCGGCAGGTTGTTCAGAGCAATCCGCCAGTGGTCGTGATTGTGGTATTGCCCAAAGGCGGGTTTGCCCAAGCTCGGTATCTGTGCAAGTCGATTCGCAGCGAAGGTTACGAAGGCGCCGTGGTGATCGCTTGCATCGGCAAGTTCAAAAACTACGATGGCCTGTTCGTCAAATTTCGCAAGGCGGGTGCGACCAGCATGACGACCTCGTACTCACAGACGTCGGCGAAAATCCAATCGATCCTGTTGCGGAACGATCCCGTCGCGGTAGGCGACCAAGACGAGTGATAAGCCGATACTGGGAAATATTTCGGTGGAATCGACAATCATAACCCGACGCGTAAGCGAGGGATTCAAGCCGCCATCCCTCGCTTACGCATCGGGTTATGAAAACATGGCACTCCGTTATGCGGAATGAATTACCCAAACCTGCTTAGCCAATCTCAGGCTGGGCTGGCAAAGATCACGGCGTGGTGAGTGACTGGGCAAATTCAACATACGTCGTTTTGCTTCCTCACTAATTTAATCGACGTCCCGAGAAACCGTCCGGCCGGTTTCTCGCTCAATCAACGCGGCGAGTCGCGGCAGAAGTTGACGTAGTCCGCGCGAGCGGTGGCTGATGGCTCGTTTGACACTCAGGTCGAGTTCGCCGAAGGTGCGGTGGTATTCGCGAATGATGAACAACGGATCGTATCCAAATCCGGCGGATCCGCTGAGCGACCCGGCGACTCGGCCGCGACAAATCCCCGAGGCGGTCAGTTCGACGCGGCCTTCCGGGTCGGCAAGACACAGGTGGCAATTGAACTGGGCACCGCGTTTTTCGGGCGGCAGGCCTTGCAGTTCAGCGAGCAATTTCTGATTATTGGCCGCGTCGTCACCCTGTTCACCCGCATAGCGTGCTGAGTAAACACCGGGGCGACCGTCCAACGCGTCGACGGACAAACCGCTGTCCTCGGCGAGCACCCAGCGGCCAAGACGCTGGGCCTGCTCACACGCTTTCTTCGCAGCGTTCTCCGCGAACGTTTCGCCGTTCTCGACCACATCGATCGCTCCCTCGATGTCCGCCAGGGTCGATAGCTTCGCTAGACTCGCCGGCAGCATCATCTGTAGCTCGACGAGTTTTTTCGCGTTGTGAGTACCCAGAACAAGGTCAAACATGATGGCATTCTATGGGAAGGAGGAATGAGAAATCCGGGCCGGCCAGTTTAGCCGCTACGAATACCACCAACTGCCATCGGTCGTGACCGGTCGTGCCTCACAGCACATCGAATCGAGCGCCGAGGCCATTTCACTTACCGCCCAGTCGAGATCATCGACTTCGAGCCGGTATTCGGGCCACCGCCATCCCGAGGGCCAGATCTGGTGCGGTGCTGGCCACCGCGTCGCTGCGGTCGTGCGTTCGATTCGGGCAATCAAACGCGGCAGGTTAAGCGATTCGGTGACCGCCGCAGCCTCCGGCTCAGGGAGCTGTTCTCGCAGGGCTCGCGGGACGGTCGGTGATACCCAAGGCCGCGTGCGATCCCAAGTGGATGGAGACGAAGCTGGCTCGATCGATCGAGCATCAGCATCAACAATTTGGATGTTGTATTCGGCTGCCAACCGCTCGCAGATGGTTTGCCGCAGTGATTCGTCGCCACCGGTCAGCGACATCGATGGTGGGGCAGCGGCGAGGTGCGTGGCGAGATCGGCGAGGGTCCAGCCAAAACGTGGATCGCGGTAGTCCGCAGCGACATCGCACGCCGGGACGACGACGAATTTGCGTGCGGTGTAGCGAGGGTGCGGCACGACGAGCGACCTCGGGCTGCCGACGGGACCGCGGCCACCAATGAGTCCACGGCGGCCGGCCGGTGCGTCGCCACAAACCTGGCCGTGCAGGACTACATCAAGATCGATCGAGCGAGCACCCCATCGATTCTCGCGTTTGCGTCCGAGTTCCCGCTCGGCCTGCTGCAACACATCGAGCACGTCCGCCGCCGAAGCGTCCGTCGCGAAGGCTGCGACCGCATTGAGAAAGGGTGACTGTCCACCCGGGCCGCCAATGGGAGGCGTTTCAAACAAGCGACTGGCGCGCAGACCGGTCGCCGATGGAGAGGTTTCGCGGTCCCGTGAGTGCGCAACCACGCCCGAACGATCGACCAACTGAGCCGCGTGAGCGACTACCGCGTCTCGATCGCCCAAGTTGGATCCAAAACTGATCAGGCAATGCGTTGGCATGCACAGAGACTAACGATCACGGCGGCGTCGCCACAGAGGTCGTGCGGATTTGTCGTCACAGAATCTCAGACTTTTTCATTTCCCACAATCGGCACCCGCCAAAACAATCAAAGCCCAGACGGACGGCACGCTGACTGCATGGGCCGCCCGCTGGGCGATTGATCTTTTCGTTTCTCTTTTCGTTTCATCGTGCGGCGGCTGACGTCTCCATCAAAGGATTTGTCGGCCGCCGGTCTGAACACATTTGCGATTTCTCGCTCACGCACTCTTGGTCGTGGGCATTGTGAAGAGTTTTTGCGAGCCCATGATGACGGTTTCGTCGATCGTGTAGACGCGTCCGTCCTCTTGGTCGGGCAGGTCGTACATGATGTCGAGCATCACGTCTTCGGTGATTCCGCGTAGTCCCCGGGCACCGACGCCCTTGTCGATCGCTTTTTCGGCGATTGCTCGCAGGGCACCATCGGTGAAGTTCAGCTCACAGTTCTCCATCGCGAACAACGCTTGGTACTGTTTGACGAGTGAGTTCTTGGGCTCGGTCATGACCTGGATCAAACCTTCGACGTCGAGCGGTTGCAGGTACGAGACCACGGGCATCCGGCCGACCAACTCGGGGATCAAACCGAACTTCAAAATGTCTTCGGTTTGAACCTGGGTCAGCAATTCGGACACGCTTTGCTCGTTGCGGAGCGAGCCGGAGTCGCCGAAGCCGAGCGTGCGGTGGCCGAGCCGACGGCGGATGATGTCATCGATTCCGACAAAGGTACCGCCGCAGATGAACAGGATGTTGCTGGTATCCATCTGGATGTACTGTTGTTCGGGATGCTTGCGTCCGCCCTGCGGCGGCACGTTGGCAACGGTGCCTTCGAGCATCTTGAGCAGACTCTGCTGGACCCCTTCACCGGAGACGTCGCGGGTGATCGAAACGTTGCCGTTGGTACGTCCGATCTTGTCGACTTCGTCGATGTAGAGAATCCCACGCTGGGCCGCTTCGACATCGAAATCGGCGGCGTGCAAGAGTTTCAGGAGCAAGTTCTCGACGTCTTCGCCGACGTACCCCGCCTCGGTCAGCGTGGTCGCATCACCGATGGCAAAGGGGACGTTGAGCATTCGCGCCATCGATCGAGCGAGCAGGGTTTTACCGCTGCCGGTGGGACCGGCGAGCAGAATATTGCTCTTTTCGATTTCGACATCGCCCTCCCCTTCCCAGCCGCTGCTCAGACGCTTGTAGTGATTATGGACCGCGACGGCGAGCACTCGCTTGGCCGCGGTTTGCCCGATCACGTAATTGTCGAGGTGTTCGACAATGGAACGCGGCGGGGGGATTTCGCTGAACAGTGATTTCGACGGCCCGCGTCGACGCTGTTCTTGATCGAGAATTGACTGACAAAGGTCAATGCACTCGGCACAGATATAGACGTCGCCCGGTCCTTCGACGAGCGGTCCGACGTCACGGTAACTCTTACGACAGAAACTGCAAAACGCATTCTTCTTAGTCGACGCACTACTGCTGCGTGAGTTCGAAGATTCCTTGGTGGGCATACACGACTCCTTTACTTATTAGAGCCTCTAGGCAAGATCTCAGACGGTGTGCGGGCACGTGACTCTCATGAACATCGACTCATTGACGGATGGGAGATCCGAAAATGTGATTTTGTTCGCACTTGCCTACGATTCGTCTGAACTCCAGCTAAGAGAACTCGACACATCGAACGGTTTCGGCCACGACTCGAATGCTTTTCAAGCTTGCCGCGATCGCTCCACAATCCAAATCAGATTGTGTCCGTGATCGCAGCGCCTGCCTGAAGGAACATCCGTGTCCTCGAAGCTCGAGTCATTCGTGGTTTTGGTAATGGTAATTGGTGTCAGCGATTGGTATGCCCGACCCAAGTCGCAGTTGGCTCGTGTCGACTGTTGTCGGACGCGATCCAGCATTGGCCTGGAATCATTTTTGGGAGGGCGAATCACTGACTGGATTGGGGATCGGCGGGTCACTGACATGTTGATCGGACGTCTCGCTCGTCCGCAGGTCCCGGGTGAAGTCGGCTGGCACGAGAACACCGGTCCGACGAATCGGAGGGTGGTTCGGGCGAGCGGACTGCTTGGGACTGGGCAGAGGTCGACGACACGACATGTGAGCGGGCCGATGTTTGTATATTTCGGAATTCCGCTTCGCTAATGTCACCTTTGCGAAGCATTTCTTCCAGGTTTACGAACCCTTCCTGGGGTGTTCGACGGTCTTCACTGGTGTAGTCGCGCAATCTTCCCAACAACCAAATCGCGCCAGCTATCACGACAAGTAGGACCGTCATGGCGATGCCAGCCTGCACGGCCGGTGCTGCAAAAATATCTGGCATAATCGTAGGTGCGATTGGGTACCGGTTGGTACAAGGTCGGAAGCGAAACTCCATTGGGTATTGACCGATCGCGAGCGAACGCATAAGCCGTCGAAAGACGGTTTTGTGATTCGCTCGTATCCCTTCCTGGGGGACACCTCCATGATAGGCGTGTCCGCCATGCGTGGTCCACTCATTTTTATGTGGGAAACAGCGACTTTCCAGTTTCACGGGCGTTTTTTTCACGCCGTTGTCCTGATTCGCTACGATTATCGCGGGAATCACACGTCGCCGCGCGGCAACCCCGTGTGGTAAGTCTCCTTTTGAAACATTCCCAGAGAAAAATGCTCTCGAAACCCGTGAAACCGATCTATGTCCCAAATTGACGCAAATCCCTTCGAAACACCGGCCGATGCGGGGCCGGTGGATGACTCCGCCGAGCAACCTGGGCCGGGGAAGATCAATCGTCTCTCGCATCCGGCGTTCATTGGTTTCTTAGCCACCCAGTTCTTCGGGGCCTTCAACGACAATTTGTTCAAACAATTGCTATTACTCCTGGCAATTCCAACGGCCGTCGTCGCCGGTGCGTCCGAAGCTGGGATGCTCGATTCGCAGAATGTCCAGAACGTGGCTGGGGAAACCGTGGCTGGGGAAACCGTGGCTGGGGAAACCGTGGCTGGGGAAGCGGGAGCGGGCGGCGGCGAGGGCGGTGGATCGGACTTGCAGGGGATTGCCACGATCGTGTTTGGCATTCCGTTCGTGCTCTTTGGTGGGCTCGCCGGATACCTTGCCGACCGCTTGAGCAAACGCACGATCATCGTGTCGAGCAAAGTCGCCGAGATTTGCATCATGGGATTGGGGCTGGTCGCATTTCTGGCCACGCCGGCAATCGGGTTCATGGGATTATGGATTGTGCTGTTTTTGATGGGGCTGCAAAGCACGTTTTTCGGTCCGGGTAAATACGGGATCCTGCCGGAGATGTTGCCGCGTGACCAACTCGGCCGCGCCAACGGATTGGTATTGATGACGACGTTCATCGCCATCATTATCGGCACCGCTGTCGCCGGGCCGCTCAAAGACGCGATCGTGTCGCCCAAGTTGCCGCCGATGCAAGAGGCCGCCGGGTTGTGGATCGCATCGCTCGTGTGCGTTGGGATCGCCATCGTCGGCACGCTCACCAGCCTCGTGATCATCCGGTTGCCCGCCGCCGATCCGAAGCTGCCGCTCAAAACGGAGAACCTGTGGATACCGAAATCCATTCGTTCCCTGCTGTGGCGAGATAAGCCGTTGCTGCTCGCCCTGCTGGCGTCCTGTATTTTCTGGTTGATCGCGGGCTTGACGATCCAGTCGGTCAATTCACTCAGCAAGGTGCAACTGGGGTTGAGCGACTCGTGGACGAGTCTGCTGGTGGCATTGATCAGCGTGGGGATCGCCATCGGTGGTTTGATCGCGGGCGCGTTGACGCGAAAAATTTCCGATAACTTCGTGATTCAAATCGGCATGTGGGGCACGGTGATGTTCTGCGCTTTCATGGCGATCACGCTGCCCGGTGCCGAAGACAAGCCAGGCCACGGGCACTTGCTCGGTTTTGCCGGCTGTGTGCCGGTATTGATGTTACTGGGGGCGTCAGCGGCATTCTTTGCGATTCCCATCCAAGTCTTCCTGCAGGATCGTCCGCCACACGAACTCAAAGGGCGGATGATTGCGATCATGAACCAAGCCAACTTTTTCGCAATTGTGCTCTCGGGTGCCGTCTACATGCTACTCGACCGCACCATCACCGCCGCGGATTGGCCGCGCAGCTATTTGTTCGCGGCGATGGCACTGCTGTTTTTACCGGTAGCGATTTTGTACAAGTTGGATTCGGTCGAACGTCCCAGCGCGACTGTCAATGCTTAAGTGCCGTTCCCGCTGGCAGCTTGCATCGGTCATCTCGCTCGCACTGTTCTTCGTCGTGGCGGGCGTCAATCACTTCGTCGCGCCAGCGATGTACCTGAAGATCATGCCAGCCTATCTGCCCTGGCCGGTGGCGTTGGTATTCATTTCAGGTTTCTTTGAGATCCTCGGTGGTCTCGGAGTCGCGATACCGCGACTGCGCCGGGCCGCCGGATGGGGATTGATCGCGCTGCTGATCGCGGTCTTTCCGGCGAATGTCGACATGTTGCAGCAGGCAGCTCAGTTCCCCTCGATCCCCTACTGGGTTCTGGTGGTTCGCTTGCCCCTGCAGGGAGTACTGGTCGCATGGGTAGGGTGGGCGGCGATTATTAACTCCACACAGCAATACCAGGATCCAATCCAGTGAGCGGCAAGGCGCTAGCCGCCGGTATAAACCGCAACGAACCGACGGCTAGCGCTGGACCGCTAACTCTTTGGGGTTGCGAGGTGTTTGCAATGCGCAAGTTTGCTTCCGCATCTCTGTCTCGTGCAGGCCAACCCAGTTCATCCAGTCTCCCCTCTCCCCCGAAGAGGTCGTGCGGCTTTTAAGTATTGAAATCCAAATGCTTTAC
>JBDNIG010000503.1:0-12211 GCA_041688415.1 Rhodopirellula sp.
ATTGTCAGCGGCCCAGCGGCACAACGGGGCACGTCCGATGCCCCCACCTTCCAAGTCGACATGGTGCCCACCGCACTGAGTCACTTGAACGTGACCGCGTTGCCGGAGTGGGAACTCGACGGTCACCCGATCGGTCTGAAGAAAACCGCGGAAACGAAGTAACGGGAGTTGAGATCACTCGCGCCGACACGACGGCGCACGCCGTTTCGACGTCTCGAGATCACGACCAACTCCATCCCTCACGCGGATCGATTCTCTGCAGAAATCGCTCCGCGTCCGCGTTGGTAACCTTCATTGTCGCGGCGTCCCAATCAATCGCTTGGCCGACTCGGAACGCGACGTTGCCCAAATGGTTCGCCTCGGTCAACGGGCCCCCGTAGCTGAACGGACTGGCCGTTTCACCTTGACCACGGATCGCGTCGAGCCACTGCTGATGATGGCCCGGCGAATCCGGAACAAACTGCTCCGGTGGTTGGAAATCCTTGAAATCCGCTTCCGGCAAGAGAAGATGCTTGCTGTAGTCGGAAAGCAGCATCCCTTTGTCACCGACAAACAGCGTGCCGTTGCCCCACTGCGGAATTCGCTTCTCTTTCCAAATTTCCGGTTTGTGTGTGCCTTGATACCAGGTGTGAGTGACTGGCGGCATCTCACCGCGCGCCGCGTAACTGTAGGCCGCTGACATCGATGCCGGTGCGATTTCAGGATGCGGCTCGTCACCAAACGCTTCAATCCGGTGGGGTGCATCGAGCTTGAGAGCCCAATAGGCCAAGTCGTTCCAGTGGCTGCCCAAATCACTCATCGTACCGTTGCCGAAGTCCCACCAACGGTACCATTTCGGACCTGGGACGTAGACATCATTGTAGGGACGCTCTTGTGCCGGGCCGAGCCAAAGGTCCCAGTTCAGATAGTCCGGCGGCGTCATCGCTTCGGTCGGTCGATTCTGGACGGAGACAATGTCACCGTTGGCTTTCGCCTCCTCGGGGCTTTGCAATCCCCAAGTTCTACCAACCCAGGTGTGAACTTCGCTGACATTGCCGATCGCTCCGGTTTGGATCAGTTCGACCACACGGTGATAGTTGTTGCCCGCGTGAATCTGGGTTCCCATTTGGGTGACCACGCCCGCGTCCGCTGCCGCTTTGGTAATTGCTCGCGATTCGTGCACGTTGTGGGTGAGCGGCTTTTCACAATAAACATGCTTGCCCGCTTTCAATGCGGGCATGGTTGCGTAAGCGTGCGTGTGTTCACTGGTGGAGACAACCACCGCGTCGATATCGTCGGTCTTGTCATACAGTTTTCGGAAATCTTCATAGGTGCGGGCCTGCGGGAATTTTCCGGCCGCGCTTGCCAAGTTCTTTCCGTTGACGTCGCACAACGCGACAACATTGACGCCCGGATCGGACGTAATCGTATGCAAATTCGCTCCGCCACGGCCACCGACACCAATGAAGGCGATATTGAGGCGGTCACTCGGGGCCGCAAAACCGCGGCGTGGCGAAGTGGCGGCGACGCAGGCGGTGGCAGCCGCCGCGTGGGTCAGGAATTCGCGGCGCGAAGATTGATAGGTTTTGGACATGGGGATGGAATCCGGTGGGAACTGGGGTGAGGGAAAACTCTTTCGACGACTGAGCTTTAGAAAGAATTATAACAAAAATCGCCATGACTTTCGACGAAAGCGAAGAAAAGTGCGTCAACACGATACTGGCGGTCTCCCGATTCACCGTCGCCCGGCACTCATACGGGCAATCCAAATTGTTTTTTAAACGCTCGTGACTGCTGAATCTCGCTCTGGACGCGAATTGACTCGCGCCGTGAAAAACGGTTCCAAGGCGTCCGTACCGAGTGCGAGAATTGCCTCATGCCAGATCACGACACGCGGCCCGTGATCCGTGTCGATGGTTCAATGAGGGCGAAGGTGATCCGATGAGTGTATCGTGCTGATGTATTTTATCGGCGATGCGGATACGCTGGTCGATTAAAAAGCAGTGAGTTCCAGGCACGCCGTCAACCGAATCTTGGCCGCTGCGATGATCGTTTTTCGCATTGGCTCCAACGGCTACCACGTCCCCAACTGAACCGAATCCGCTTGCGGCGGATCACCTTGGCCATGAAAACTTTTGGATTTTGGACACTCACGTTCCTCGTCGTTGCCAACATGATTGGTGCCGGCGTGTTCACGACATCGGGGTTCGCGTTGGCGGATCTGGGGTCCCCAGGATTGGTAGTGTGGGCGTGGGTGATTGGTGGTTTGATCGCTGTTGCGGGAGCGTTCAGCTACGGCATGCTGGCAAAAGAGATGCCACAATCGGGCGGAGAATATCTGTTCCTTTCGAGGAAAGTGCATCCATTGGCCGGTTTCATTGCCGGATGGGTATCACTGATCGCCGGGTTTTCAGGAGCGATCGCGTTCGCTGCGACAGCATTTGAAAGTTATATCACCGGTGTATTTCCAAGGCCTGCATGGCTACCCGAAGGTACCTGGGCAGTCGCGGCGATCGTCGTTGCAGGAGCCATCCATGGGCTGCGACCGCGTGCGGGGGCGTGGGTGCAGAACGTGGTTGTCGTCTTGAAACTGGCGTTGCTTGCCGCCGTCCTGGGTTTCGCCGCTTTTGCCTTTTCATCCAGCAACGCTGGGTCGGACGTCGTGCGGACAAATCCAATATTGACGGGGTGGGCGTTAGTCTCCGCGATGGCGGGAAGCTTGGTTTGGATCTCGCTCAGTTATTCCGGTTTCAATGCCGCTGTTTACGTGGCCGGTGAAGTCAGCGGCGCCCGCCGAGTTGTCCCGCGCGCCTTGGTGGCCGGGACATTGTTGGTCGTTGTTCTGTACGTCTTGCTGAACGCAGTTTTCGTTTACAGTCCGCCGGCTGAGTCCATCATGGGGCAGGCGGATGTGGCTGCGATCGCGGCCAAGTCACTCGGTGGAGAGAGGTTCGAGATATTCGTGCGACTGACGATCGTGGCCTGCCTGTTGACCTCCGTATTCAGCATGATGATGGCCGCGCCACGCGTCTACGCCAAGATGGCCGATGACGGGTTGATGCCCGCACGTTTGAGGTTTCAAGGCGACAGTCCGATAACGGCTACCGTCATCCAAATCGTGCTTGCCGTCGTGCTGGTACTCGCGTCCGACCTTCAAGGGCTGTTGTCGTACTTGGGGCTGACGCTTTCGATCTGTGCCGCCTGCTCGGTTTGCACCTTGCTCTTGCCGACAGTTCGTACCAAGCCAGTTTGGCATCCGGTGCATTGGCTTCCCGTATTGTATATCGCCTGCACGTTGATCGCGGCGACGATTCTTACCATCAATAACCCTTGGCAAATCGCGGGGACGGTGCTCACGTTCGCGATCGGTGCGCTGGGCTATGCCGTTGCAATCGCCATGGGTGGGACACCGTTGGTTGAAACGATGGAGTAGAATGAAGATCACAACCTTGCCACCGGGATCCCCCGAGATCTACAATCAGATTCGATCGTACGAGCGAATCGTCGTGTTGACCGAAGGGTTTTCGGTGCCGTTCTACGCAACGACCGCAATGAGCCTTCTACGGTATCGACGCGGTGACATCATTGCAGTACTCGACGCGACCGAGAATGGAAAGTCGGCGGATGACCTGTTCGGTGTTGGCGACACGACTCCGGTCGTTCACACTTTTTGACATGATTGCTGGAATCAAATGATGAATCGAAACAAACTCTCGGTTACTTTCTGGATCGTGGCGGTCTGCATTGGTCTGCAGATCGGTCGGACTGCGCCAGCCGAAGCACCGCTTGATGCAACGGTTCCCGCCGAAGCGATTTCGCAACCTTCTGCGAACGAAACGTGTGGGACAACCGCACGGTTGTCCAAGCCCGTCATTGGAATCGCCACTCTAACAAAAGACACTTACGTGCGTGCCATTCGCGATTGCGGCGGCATACCCGTGGTGCTGCCCATCGCGGACGGTAGTCCCGAATTGGTCGATGAATATCTGGAATTGTTAGACGGGCTGCTCATGCCCGGCGGCAATGATATTCATCCATCGGAATGGGGCGAAGAATTACATCCGAAGGCGAACTTGATAGATGACCAACGACATCAATTTGAAAAGGCTCTGGTCACCGCGTGGATTCAGAGGACAGACAAACCGCTGCTGGGAATCTGTCTCGGATGTCAGTGGATCAACGTGGCGCATGGCGGCTCAATCATTCAGGACATCCCATCGGAGTTCGGCGGCCATCCGAAGTACGTGTCCCACATGGTGGGGCTCGAACCCGATTCACGTTTGAGCCGAATCTTTGGCGAGACGGAGTTTGAAGTCAATTCGTTCCATCATCAGGCGGTGCGTGAGGTCGGCGAGGGTTTGCGTGCCGTCGCAAAAAGCCCAGACGGGATCATCGAGGCCATCGAGACGACCAATCCGGATCGCTACCTAATTGGCGTGCAGTGGCATCCCGAGAAACTGATTTCAGGGAGCGCAGTTCAGCAACGATTGTTCCAGGCATTCATTGATGCTTCCCTTGAAGCGAGAGACTGAAGTCGCCGGCCGAAGTCAAGTCACGCGAACAGAGCAACGGTTGCCGTCCACATCACGGCAGCCAGCGCTGCGGCATAAGATGCTGGAACAATCTGCGTCTTCACGTGATCCGTCAAGTCGCAGCCTGTCGTCATCGCGCTCAGGATGGTCGTATCCGAGATCGGTGAGCATTGATCGCCATAGACACTTCCGTTCAAAACGGTTGCGAAACAGACTGACATAAAGAGTTCGGGATGGGCGATGCCACTCGCCGTCGCGACGTTCCATGCCAGGGGCAAGGCGAGCGGAAACGCGATCGCGAACGTGCCCCAACTGGTTCCCGTCGAGAACGCAATGACCATCGTGATCAGTTGCAACGCGACAGGCAGTGCGACGTAGGGAATCCGATCGCCCAGAAGATCGACCATATACATGCCCGCGCCGACTTCACGACTGATGCTGCCCACGGTGACAGCCAGCATCAGGATGACGGATGCCAGCACCACACCTTTCAATCCGTCACCAATGCCCTCGATCACATCGCCCAATCGCATGCCTTTCAACAGAGCCACCAATACCGACACCAGTAGCGCCAGACCGAACGCCCAATTCACTTTGGGCGTGCCCAGCACGAAAAACGTCCCAACGGCGGTGGCAATTAACAGCAGCAACGGTAGAAAGAACTCCAGGACGTGAGGATGGTAGCCCCGTGGCACGCGTGCCACCTGAAGCTCATTGGCACTCATGGGCATCCCACCCGGTGCGTCCAACTGCCCGGTCGTGCGAGCACGTTCGCTGGCCGCTCGAATGCCTGCACCGGAGAATCGCGTGTACCCGAGGCTCAAGAGCAAGGTGCTGGCAACGGCCAGAATCCCGTAGAAACTGAAGGGGACGCTCTTGAAGAAGAACGCGATGCGATCAGCTTCGGTCGCCAGAAAGCTCACTCCGGGCACAAAAATCAATGCCTGGACGTAAATCGGCCAAGCATTGAATGCGAGGACCGAAGCGATCGGCGAAGCAGTGGAATCGACGATGTAGGATAACTCCTCATGACTGATTCTTTGCTTGTCCGCGACCGGCTTCACGATCGTACCCACCAGCACAACGCTGACCGTACCACCCTGGAAAAAGATCACTCCCATGAACCAAGCGACCAATTTCGCGGATCGAGGTCCTCTCACAAAGCGGGTCGTCATGAATTCCGCGAAGGCCTGAGCCGCCCCGGTGCGAGACCAGATTCCCATTAGCCCGCCGAGTAACCAAAGGTACAACAACAGAATCGTCGCTGCGCTCGTGCTGGCGAGACTCGGCAGCAACACCGCATCGGTGATATCGAATTGGCCAAGCATGAACGCTCCAACAACTACCGCACTCAACAACGCGGTCAATGGCTCCTTGGTCAACAGGCAGAGCCCTACGGCCATCGCCGCGGGTAACAGTGACCACGGCCCGTAGTGAAATCGGGTCTCCAGCAACGAGTAACGATTCGTGCTCACGCCCTCCTGAACCGCCGATTCAACAACCCACTGACGCTCCAGCGGTGGTTCGCCTAGGTCATTCTGCAACGCCTCGCGTCGAAGAGGCGATTCATCGTAGGGAACAATGTTCTCCACGGGAGTCTCGTCGCCCTTGTACCTATACACCAACTGGCCAGAATCATTCTTGTAAACATTATACGTCGTTTTTTGCTCCTGCCATTGCGGTGGCACACGTGCGTAAACGTAAAGGCTGCCAGCCATCCCACACAACAAGACTAGGGCCGCAAGCTTTCGCGATGGTCGTAGATCCTGCGCGATGTCTGTTCCGACATCAGGCTGTTCGGCGGTGCCTGTGGACGCTTCTTCGACCGCGGAGATGGGTTCGCGGTCGCCGCCCGCCCGTGGTTCGTTCGGCGAATTCGAGTTGCTTTGATTGGATGTCATGCTGCTATTGTTCCATTACCAATTCGAATAATTCGACATCGTTGCCAAAACGTTTTGGCATCCTTACACCGCCATTCGTCACCGACACTCCTTCGGCAACATCGCTTGCCAGTAGTTCGGCCCCGTCGAGACGGGTCACCGCATCGGTCAGTTCACGCTGCATCCTGATACTTACCATAGCGGTCTTCGTGCAGAACGGTGCTGAAAACCCTCCGGTCCAAAGTGCGATTCGCCGTTAAGTGCTGATCTGCCCTCGCGAACCACTGGAAACCAAAGATGTTTTTTCCACGACGGCAGTTCTCCATTTGTGGCCCCCGTACGAAGTGCTTGCTCTCGTTCTACCGCACGACTCCGTGAGTCTGACTGATCGCGCGAAAGCGGTTGCTACGTTTAGCCAAAAAAATGATCAGCCACCAAAACGTTGCCCGCGAATCACGCGAATCAAGGCTCGCCGGCCGAGACCTCAGAGCAATCCAAGCCGAAACCTCGCGATCCAGAAATCAACGGATGCAATATCCGGGCTAATCGCTGCAATCCCGTTCGGAATAGTTGTGTATCACTGACACACCGCCGCCACACGCAGGCATCAGAACGGCAACTAGGCAACTCGCCCACGAAGCAGCCATCTAGGCCCCACCACGCACCACCTGAACCCTCTTCCCTCCCTATTCCCCCAACGACCTCCGTGCTTTCTCCAGTCTCGCCGTGACTTCATCAAGCGATTCGCCGACGGCGGTTAGATGCCCCATTTTGCGTCCCGTTCGAGCAGCGTGTTTGCCGTATAAGTGCAGCGAGACGCCATCGACGCTGAGGGCGGCGCGCCAGTTCGGTTGTGCTCCCGGAGACTCCCACCAATCTCCGAGCAAGTTGACCATTGCCGCGGCGGGCGTGATTTGGGCGGTGTCGCCCAGCGGCAAGCCGCAGATCGCGCGAACGTGTTGTTCGAACTGACTCGTCCGGCACGCTTCGATGCTGACGTGTCCCGAGTTATGCGGTCGCGGCGCGACTTCGTTGATCAGGATCCGTGGCTCGCCATCGTTGGTATTCTCAATGAACATTTCCACGCACAGCAATCCCACGACATCCAAACTCTCCGTCGCCGCCTTCGCCAGTTCACGAGCTTTCACTTCCATCTCGGGCGAGATCGCAGCGGGCAGCGTGGTCAGGTCGAGCACATGGTTTCGGTGCAAGTTTTCAAATACGGGAAAGGTGCACGTTGCGCCATCGGCGCGGCGCGCCACGATGACGGAGACTTCTCGCTGCAGATCGATCATCGCTTCGGCAACCCACTCGCCACCATCGCGCCAGTCCACGCTGTCGACATCGCCAGCGTTTGCCAATCGATGTTGCCCCTTGCCGTCGTAGCCACATCGCTGCGTCTTGACGACCAGCGGCCAGCCCAGTGTTTCGGCCGCGGCGCAGGTCTGCTGAGCATCTCGCACCGAGGCGAACGGCGTGACGGGTAACCCGGCGCCGCGCAGCGTTGTCTTTTCGAGCAGTCGGTCTTGGGCAATCGCGAGCACCGAGGCGTCGGGGTACGTCGGTGCATGACGGCCACATACCGCGAGCGTTTCAGCAGGAATATTCTCAAACTCCAGCGTGATCACGTCACAGCGGCGAGCAAAATTTTCGATCGCTGAATGATCGTCCAGTGGTCCGCACACCGTGAACGTAGCCACGTCCGCCGCCGGTTCGTCACTGCTGCCACAGAACACACCGACGCGGTATCCCAGCTTCGCCGCCGCGATCGCAAACATGCGTCCCAACTGGCCGCCACCGACCATCCCGATCGTCGAGCCAGGCAAAATCGGAGCGGAAGTTGAAGTCATAGGAAGGAAAAGGTTTCAGGGAGGAAAAAGGGTTCAGGGCTCAACACCCGCTAGCCGCGAGTTTTCCCGACGCTTTCGAATCACTTCTTACACGTCGCTGAGGTCAGCGGCGGCGATGACGTCATCGTGTTGTTGCTGAACGAACGCGGAGACTCGTTCGGCCAGAGCGGGGTCTGAAATCGCCAGCATCCGGGCCGCGAGAATCCCTGCGTTCTTGGCACCGGCGGTCCCGATCGCCATCGTAGCCACGGGGATGCCACCGGGCATTTGCACGATCGACAACAGGGAATCGAGTCCCCGCAACGCCCGGCTTTGAATCGGCACGCCGATCACGGGCAAGATGGTTTCCGAGGCGACCATGCCCGGCAAGTGGGCCGCACCGCCGGCACCCGCGATGATGATCCGCAAGCCCCGTTGGCGAGCTGATTTCGCGTACTCGAACATCCGACCGGGCGTCCGGTGCGCCGAAACTACCGATTTTTCAAACGGGATTTGAAACAGGGCGAGCATTTCGCAAGCCGCCGACATGGTGTCCCAGTCGTTGCGGCTGCCCATGATCACGCCAACGACGACGTCGGTGGGATCGTCGGTCGGTTGCGTTGAAACGGCGGCGGTCGAGTTCACGCGGGGGTGCCTCCAAGAGCTAGGAAATTGTACGCTTGGCAATCAAACGCGAGTCGTCCCGGTTATAACCGACATCGCCGAGTCTCGAAATCAGCCCAACGATCCAGGTATTCCGGGCCGAGGAGCGTCAATTTCATTGCTGAGGTAGTGGGTCTTGTGAAAGATCCCAGAGCCGGGACGTGTAGCCACCTCCACGAGAAGAACGCCTCCAGCAATAAAATCCACGTCCCGCCGGCCGGGTAACCTTGTTCTTAACCGTATTATGCAACGACCACAGGTGACCGCTTGAACGATCGTGACGAGTTCTCAGCCAACCGGCACAGCGATTCAAACCGCATCCGGCTGATGCATCACGATGCCAGATGGCGACAGGAGTTTGAACAAACCCGCAGCGGTCTTTTACAATGCTGTCAGGGCCGCGTCGTGGCCGTCGAGCACATCGGTTCGACGGCAATTGGCGGTATCATCGCCCAACCGATCGTCGATGCCGTCGCCGTCGTTGCCGATCCCGTCGATTTCGATGACGCGGTCCTGCTTACCACCGGATTGAACTATCGCAAAACCGACGGCCAGGATTGGGCCGCGGATGGCCGCCGCCAGCAGCTCGTGCTGAACAAACCACGCCATGGCGAAACGACTCACCGCGTCTATTTCGTCACTCAAGGTTCGCCGCTACTGCAGCGAGCAATCCAGTTCCGCGATCACCTCCGCGCCCGCCCCGAAGTCGCGATCGAGTTCGAAGCCGCGAAAGTCGAAGCTTGGCGACGCGTCGAGGGAGACGCCGCCGCCTACGAACGAGTCATGGCGGGAGTGTTTGACGAGTATCGTCCCCGTGGCGTAGGCTTCTAGCCTGCGTTGAAAAACCATCACAGGCTAGAAGCCTATGTCACATCCGATCACAAGCTGGAAGCCTGTCCCTCTTTTGCTTTTGGTGCCCGCATTCCTTAGGAGCGAAACGCGACTATTATTTCCCGCTCGAAACTTACCTATCCGCAGCCTCGCCTACGGCATCCTGCGTCACATACGGTTTTTCATCGCGGTATCGAGTCAATAACATTTCAGCGACTGCTTTGACTTCGGCTGGGGCGAGGTCGACTACTTTTTCTTGCCAGTCCACGGCCTCCCGAAACCGCCCCGCAGCGGCGTAGGCGGCAGCCAGCGCCGACAGGTCGCTGACGGTCTCATAGGAATTAATATCACAGGCTTTCTTGGCCGCGGTGATCGCGGCTTCGGGATCGCGCAGCGATGGATCGTTCGAAGTCGCCAGCAGCCACGCTCGGTTCTGATGGGCGAGGGCGTACTTGGGTGCCAGCTCGATGGCGTGATCATAATCCTGCAGCGCCTCGGTGGCTTGACCGAGTTGATAGCGGTTGTAGCCACGATTGTTCCAGGCCACGGGATCTTTGTCATTGAGTTCGATCGCGGTCGAGAAATCCGCTGCGGCAACAGCGTACTGCCGCTGTTGAAATCGGATGTAGCCACGGTCCATCACCGCTTCCACATCCTCGGCATCGGCGGCCAGAATCGTATCGAGATCCGCAATCGCTTGGTCGAGTTTCCCGGCGGCTTTGTAGGCAATCGCCCGTTGCCGCAGCAGCACAGCGTTGTCCTGGCGAATTTTCAAGGCAGCCGTGTAATCCGCGATCGCGTCGTCATAGTCGCGTTGCCGCATTTCAATTTCGGCTCGATTGACCCGGGACGCAACGTCGGTGGGGTCAACTTCCAGAGCCCGGTCGTAGTCGGCGAGCGCCGCTTCATGATTCCCCTGGGCAGCGAAAAACACGCCTCGACTGGTGTAGGCGTGCGCCGCCCGGTATCCCTTATCAATCGCATTACCGAAGTCCGCGAGCGCTTTGTCTTTATTACCCCGCGCCCACCATGCCGAACCACGCAGCGTGTGGTAACGTCCCTGCTCGGGGAATCTCTCCATTAACTCGGTGTAAATTTTCGTGGAGTCGGCCAATTCGGCAACGTTCGCTTTGGCGACCGCACCCCGGACGCCGGCATGGGTGACGATCACGTAATCGTCACCACGATCTTCGACCACGGTCAACAGATCGCCTTTGTCGATCAGCCCGGCGTCCTTCTCGTCGCCCGCGATCTGCATTTCCTCTCTCGCCACGACGGGCTGCCCCGGGTTGGCAGCGGCGGCCCACTGTGGACACAGCGAGGCTACCGCAGCGATCCACCACAATGACAATCTCGTCAATCCATCACCGCGACACGGATTCCACACGCGGACGAGGCGATGCAGTCGAGTTGTGTACATCCGATTAACTTTCACGAGAGGTTGGGCTTACCACAAGTATAGGTCCATTTTCGACTCAACCGCATCGAAACGCAAACGTGGTGGTTATGGTAATATAGCTTCCTCCACGATTCTTAACTCCGACGAGGCCCGCTTATTCCGTGGTCCGTGACACTCGCGCCCCCGACGATCCTGCTTTGCCGGTTGATCCCCCTTCGACCACGGCGCTGGTGGTCGCATCGAAACTCGGCAGCAACGAGGCCCTCGGTTCACTCCTACTGCGTTACCGCGGCTTCTTACTGATGTTGGCTCATCGCTATTTGTCCGACCAACTGCGTCGCCGGATTGATCCCGCCGATGTCGTGCAGGTGACGTTCATGGAAGCCAAACGCGATCTCGGCTCGTTTCGTGGCAATTCTCCCGCCGAATTTGCCGGCTGGCTTCGCGGTATCCTCAAAAACAACGTCGCCTCGGCGCTCTCGCATCACGTGATGACGCAGAAACGGAGCACCAAGAAAGAGGTCCACGCGCGCGGTGGCGCCGGTGACTCAGGCTCGAAAGAGAACTGGATCGCGCAGTTGCCCGGCGGAAAAACCAGCCCCAGCGGTGTGGCCGTTCGCGAGGAAGCCGTGTTGGCCATGATCAACGCGCTCCACCAACTTCCCGAGACCCAAGCCGAGGCGATCCGGTTGCGATACATGGAAGGCTTGCCGCTCAAGGAAATTGTCGAGCGGATGGGCAAGAGCGAAACGGCCGTCGCGGGACTGCTCAAACGTGGCCTGCAAAAAATGCGAACGCTGCTCGACAGCGACAGCAGCCCGTGGTGGTCAACGTGAGCGAATCGGCCCCACGCGAGCCGCAACCGCTCGGTAACGACGAAGAGTCACAGGTCGACGAAGCGTTCGCAGCCTACCTGGTGGCGTGTGATCGGGGTGAGGTCACATCCCGAGACGCTTTCCTGAAGCAATTCCCCAGCCTGTCTGGCCGATTACGAGAATTGATTGATTCGGCGGATTTGATCTGCCGTTTCACCCATGCCGTCGGCCAACCGACGTCACAGCCCACCGGTTCGGCTGCCAATCACTTCCCGCACGCTGA
>JBDNIG010000504.1:0-4241 GCA_041688415.1 Rhodopirellula sp.
CTGCGGCAAGTCGCAGCCACCGCAAGAAACGCATCGCCGATTACCGTGCCAAGGGAATCGATCCAGATCGAATCAAAAGCGTCGAGCCGAAGTCACCGTGAAACCCAATGAATCAGTTTGAAAGTGGCGCTGTCCAGCTAGGTAGGGAATGAACGATAAAGAATCATCTGGTGATTACGAAAAGAACAGCTTGACGCTGACCGGTTCAGTTGCCATGGGCACCGGCGTGATGATCGGAGCTGGCATCTTCGCGCTCACCGGCCAAGTGGCTGAGCAGGCAGGGGGGCTTTTCCCACTTGCATTTCTTGCTGCGGCGATCGTGGCGGGATTCAGTGCCTACAGCTACGTGAAGATGGCCGAGCAGTATCCGTCGGCGGGCGGTATCGCGACGTTCCTGATGAAAGCCTACGGCAAGGGAACGGTCACGGCGGCCATGTCCCTATTGATGTACTTTTCCATGGTAATCAACGAGAGCCTCGTCGCTCGAACGTTCGGAACCTACACATTGCAATTGTTCGACGCCAAAGACAATCAGTACCTTGTGCCAACTCTTGCTGTTGGTCTTCTCGTCGCTGCTTTCATCGTCAACATTCTCGGCAACAAGTTCATCGGCACGTTTTCCACTGTATCCGCCGTTGTCAAGATCGCGGGAATCCTAATCTTTTCCGCAGCCGGTCTGTGGGTGTCTGGGTTGGGCTTTGATAGTATTGGCGTCACCGAACGAACATCCGCTAGTAGCTTTTTGTCCGCGACGGCCTTGGCCCTGCTGGCATACAAAGGATTCACAACCATCACAAACAGCGGATCGGAGATCAAGGAGCCAAAGAAGAACATCGGACGTTCGATCATCATTTCGCTGGCGGTCTGTTTGGTGGTCTATCTGCTCGTTGCCTTTGCTGTCGCGGGCAACCTGTCCGTTGCCGAGATCATCAAGAATCGCGACTACGCCTTGGCAGAGGCGGCTCGTCCGGCGTTCGGTCAGTGGGGCATGTATTTCACCGTGGGCCTCGCGATCATCGCGACCATTTCCGGACTGATCGCCAGCACGTTTGCCGTGTCTCGAATGCTTGCGATGTTGAGCGAAATGAAACTCGTTCCCCACAAGCACTTCGGGATGCCCGGCAATATCCAAAAACACACACTCGTTTACACAGTCGTTTTCGCAATCACATTGACGATCCTTTTCGATCTGTCCCGAATCGCGTCATTGGGAGCGATCTTCTATCTCGTCATGGAGATGGCGGTTCACTGGGGCGTATTGCTTCACGTCCGCGAGAAGGTGCATGCAAACCGATGGATTCCGGCAACTGCATTATTGTTGGATGCGGCCGTTCTCGCCGCATTCCTATGGATGAAGGCCACCAGCGACATGCTGGTCATCTGGGTCGCACTGGGCGGCGTTCTCTTCGTCTTCGTCGGTGAAAAGTGGTTCCTATCGTGGAAGGTAGACGGCGACGAATCAGAACTTACCGACACCCAGACCGACTAGTCGTCTGGTGGCGGAAATAGACTCAATAAAAAGGTTGTAAATATGAAACAGGAATCCATCGCCGGCAGATTCCCGCCAATCATCTTTGTGCATTCCGCCACTGGATCCAAGCGTCATGGAACGAGCACCCTTGCGACGGGCCGCTGTCATTAAAATGATGAGAGTGATCACGCCGGGCGGCACCATCATTCTCAGCCACTATATCAGTAACGATCGAAATCCGCACACGCTCGCTAAGCGGTTGATCCAAGCCGACGTTTCGGCGCAACGGACCACAATCGGATGCCAAAAACTGCAGCAGACGCGTTTTCTGAAAGTCCGCCACAATAAGATGGTGGCTGCCGACCGCACCTCACGTCCAGTTCGTGCTCAAATTAACTAGCGTCGACATCGGTCGTCGAGTGTTCACTCTGAGCTGGCTTCTGAGACGTCGCGCCCGATGCAGCGACGATCGAGATAACGTCGATGATAAAGATCGCCACCATCCAGGTCTTCGCACGGGATGTCGGCGAGGGTGTCGGTGATCCGCATTTTCGGCACATTCAATTGCTCCAGTGTGGAAGAGGGTGATTGGTTTTTAGATGCTCGCGAACGCATTCTTCTTCAGTCGTCTGTTCAGATTTTTTTCCTGCAAGCAATCATCGATCTGATCGATTCTATAACGGTGTTTTAGGAGAGACAACTACGTAGCTGGCGAAACTTTGGGCTCCTCCGACTGAAGAGTACTTTTTGGTGAGCACACATGCTGGAGTCCAGCAGAGGTGGTGGATGTTTAGGAAACAAAAAAGGGGAGAAACAAAAAAGGGGAGCGAGGTAGTTGACGCTTTCAACTCCCTACCGCGTTTTCTTGTCAAGCTTGCATGATTGGGATAGGGAATTAATGGAAGGCGCTACTCGGCTATCACCATCGTCTGAATGGTGGTGTTCGGTTTTGAGCCCGCTTCCCACGCGGCAATGATTTTGTGAGGCGAGGAGCGTGCCGCAGCGATGACTGGATCGCTGGCATCGGTCGCAATCGTTGCAGGCGAAGTGGAACCAGGCTTAAGTAATTTCAAATCACCTCCGCGACGACTCAACCACACAACGAATTCGCCGTTGGCACCCATCGCTATCTCCGGTTGTTCTCCAAGGCCCAGGGAGCGTTCTCTTAACGATTTGTCGGTTACCGAGTAGATCTGATGTTTGCGTCTCCATACGGAGACAACATCGCCACCGGACGAGATGTCTAGATCGCCGCCGTCCATGGGGCAAGCGTTGAGATTCCAAGTACCAAGTCCTAACTTCCGTGCAGTTTGAAATGACTCGCCGCCGTCCGTGAATGTCGCAATGTACATATCGCGATTGCCATCGACGACGTTTCGCCACATCACGTGAAGCGCACCTTCGCCGTCGATTGCGACCGACGGATGGCAGCATTCACAAACCGTTCCCGATGGCGACTCGTAAATACGACGATTCTTCGTCCAAGACCTTCCTTCATCCGACGTACTCGATCCATAAATCTGCGTGCGACCATTGCGAAGGTCGAGCCAGACGCAGAAAACTTCGCCATCGGGCCCGATTGCCATTCCATGCAACCCCTCGCGGGCGGCCTTGGGGATGTCGTTGACGACCATCGGCGCACTCCAAGTCATACCCTGATCGCTCGACCGCCATGCTGAAAGATCACCGCTTTCGTGGCTAATCGCGGAAACGACGACGAACTTGTCGCTCGCGACAACACGTGGCCCTCGTCGCATACCCAGTGCTAGTTTTTCAAGGCTGCCGACTTGGATGGACGAATCAAAGCTCAGCCCGCCATCGGAGGACTTGCAGATGAAGATCGATTCGTTAGAACCAAAAGTAACATAAGCGGTCGATTCATCAACAACTGCAACTTGAGGCTGCCTTGGATGCGGGATCACATCGTTCGAAACGATAGTAACTGGCTCCGACGCAGGCAACGGGTACGATATGACTTGAATTACAAGCACGGCAAACAGAGTCGAGATGAGTCGCATTCTAGGATTCCTGCAAGGAGCTAATTTCGAGTTTCGCACTTTTCGAGGCATTTGCTACCGATAGATTATAGAGAAAGCGGCTTCCGGTTGCAAGCTTTCGCCTGTTCTAACCACCCCACACTGGTAGGCCGCATCCAATCGACATGGCAACATCTTTCATGCCACTTCTGTAAGCTTTCACCGCCGCGATGACCGAGCCCACCGCCGAATCGTTTGGGCAACTCGTCGCCGGTTGGCTTTTCGCTCCACTATTGCCTCCCTTGAGCATGGCCTCCCCCGTCGTTAGATTTAGCCCGCCCTTGGCGTCATCATTGTTGTGACAATCCACACAAGGACGTTCGAGGAGAGGAGCGACTCGCTCCGCAAAAAAATGGACTCTTCACCACGCAGATTCGCAGATACTGAAACCACAATCGGCATCGCAGCGAGGAGGTGAAATATCCCACAGAACAAAGGTGACCGGAGATATTCCGGCATCCATTACGGCATGATCAAGTCTCCCAAACGGTCAGTGGTTCACTGGCAACACAAGCTGGGCTCAACTCATCGCATGCCATCCAGTTCAAACGCGCCGCCTACCGCCGATCCTGGTTGCACGACTTGGTCAATTGCTCTGCGACCGCCTCGATCTCCGACAGGCTTGTGAAACGCCCCAGGCTGAATCGAATTGCTCCCAAACCGACTTCGGGGCTGACACCCATGGCTGCTAAAACCGGGCTCAAATTTGTCACCCCCGCATGGCAGGCAGGACC
>JBDNIG010000505.1:0-8922 GCA_041688415.1 Rhodopirellula sp.
CTCGAAGATTTGTGTTTGAAATTGGTTTCATCAACAATTCCAACGCGCGAACCCTCAAAAGGGTTCGGTCTTCGAGGAGCTTTTTCTCAAATTTTATCGTAAATTACGTGCCTTTCAAGTTTCCGGACAGACACTAGCTACAGCTTCGAGCTTGGTTTGCCGATCCCTGGGCAGTCGATGTTCGACCGTGATCCCGAAGTAAAACACGAGTGCATGTGGCGTGGATCTTCGATGGATGCCAAGGACTTGTGCGTTGATCGACGCGGCGGAACGCTTCGTTGACGACGCCTTCCCAGGATCGAAGATTCAGATCGTCGGCACGGATGCAGTTGTCGCTCGAGCAACCTGGGATGCTGCGAGGCCTGACGGCGGCTGAACTGTCCGACGGCACGTTGCGATTTTTGTTATTGGTCGCCGCGTTGCTCACGCCGCGTCCGCCGGAATTGATGGTCCTGAATGAACTGGAAAACAGTTTGCATCCAGAACTTATCCCAGCTTTGGGGCGATTAATAAAGCGAGCGGCTGAAAGCAGCCAGGTCATCGTGGTTAGCCACAACTAAACGCTTGTCGACGAATTAGGACTCGACGAAATCTGCGTTCCGATTCGGCTGGAGAAACGATTGGGCGAAACCATCATCCAAGCTGCAAACCTTCTCAATCAATACGGCTGGAAGTGGCCTCCGCGATGATTCGCTGGGAGCGGATTGAACAGGTCACCGTTTGCTTCGGCCTGACGGTTCGGTTTGGAGCACCGATTTGGCTTCCCACGAGACTCATGGTGTGCATGCGATGATGTGGAATCGTTACGGCGTGTACCTCAGCGAACTGCGGCGAAAGTTGCGGCAGTTTTGATAGCAATTCTCATCGTCTCACTCTTTCTTCTTGAGGAAGCGATCGAAGAACAAATAAATTTGCTCGTTCGATTCGGCTGTCGGCGAATGACCTTTGCGGTTGGTCATCGCCACGCGGTCGGTGTAGCCCAGCAATTTGTTCACAGCAATGGCATGGTTCAGGGGCTTCCAGCGTTCTGGTCGATCCTCCGCGCCACCGGACACCAGAAACGGACGGGGGGCCATCAGCGCGTGCAGTTCGTGAAGATCGAGTCCCTGCTCGACGAGTGTCTTATACGCGCCGGTTCTCGGGTTCTCCTCATTGGGGATGCCTGCCGGACGTTGTTGCTTGTTGCCCAATTCGTATCCCAGATACCACGGTTCCCAGTAGTTGACGTTGCCCCGCTTCTCGTCGAACACGATTCCGCCGTCCGACCAGGCCCCACAGGCGAACTCGTCGTACAGGCAGGATGCGAACATCGCCCACTTGCCACCATAAGAATGGCCAACGACGCCGATGCGGTCAGGATCTACTTCCGGCAAATTGGCCAGCGCGTTGCGGCAATTGGCCGCGACGTAGGCCAAGGCGGAAAGCGGCTGAAGCTGCAGATGCTCCTTGCTGGGGTAATACAACTGGGAAGGAAATCCAAGCGACAGAGTGACATATCCGCGCTTCGCCAATTCGTAGCCAAAGATCGCCTTGGTTAATTGCGGTTTGCCTGGTTCCCTGGGCAGATCGACGCTCGATTCAGCCCAGTAATAGGCGACGACAACGGCAGGAAACGGTCCTTCGCCATCCGGAACCAGCAGGATCGCGGGGTGCATCAAGCCGGGTGCCATTTCGACGACCACGTAGTGCTGGGTGAAGTTCTCGCGCCGTTCTTGCTTCACGTACTCGATTTTCGGTTTCTCGATCAGCGGCGGCGGCGGGCCCATGATCTGGTTCCAGCGGTCGAGTATCTCGATGCGACGGCGCTGCCAGTCAGCAGCGGTTTTCACCTTGCTGCCGTCGTAGAACTCCAGCGGCGAACGGTACTCGCCGAAATCATTGGCATACTCTGGCGGCGGACGGAAGAACCGATCGAAGTCGGGCTGTTGTCCGACACCGGAAGGCGGACCTGCGAAGTAGGCCCCAAGCAAAGTGGCTGTGATCCCCAGGAATTTTATCATTTTTGTCCTCGTTTGCGTTACTTGCACCTTCATCGTTCACCTCGTGCCTGGCTGATCAACTCCGCGATCGACACCGGTGTGCCACCTTGCGCCTGCGACTCGTCGGCGGCACTCATGAATGCATAGATCTCGATCGTCTCTTCAGCGGAAACCGGTGGGTTGCCGGTCTCGAAGAACTTGACGATCTGCTTGAGCAGCGGAGAGTAGCCTGACGCCTTAGCAGTGATCATTTTGTTCTTGCCGTAAATGATCGTCGTGAAGTCCGTCTTACCGCCGCGCAGATCCCGAAATGTGCCGACTCGGCCCCCTTTCCAGACACCGATGACGACATCGACGCCGTCCGTCTTGATGCGTTGAACGGTTTCACAGCCAGTCCCCATGACCGTGAATAGTGGTTCGACAGCGTGGATTCCGTATAGATAAAGCGACGGGTGAAACTCCGCCCAGGAACTGGAACCGAACACATCACAGGCAACGATTTCCCCCAACTCATCGCTGTCGTGAGCGCCGGCAACTCCCTCGTAGTACCGAGCCGCAGAGCTGGACCAACACGGCACATTGTTTTCTTTGGCCAGCCGAAACAGTTCGATCACATCCGCCAGATTGTCCGTCACCGGCTTGTCGACCCACAGCGGTTTTCCCGCCTGGATCACGATCTTGGCCTGCTCCAGGTGCGGTCGACCATCGACGCTTTCCAGCAGGATGCCATCGACTTTTTCACATAGCTGCTCGATGCTGTCCACGATTTCCAGACCGTGCTTCTCTCGCAGCTCTGCGGTGAATTTCTCCACACGGTTGGCCGAGGCCGGAAAGTCGGGCGATCCACCGGGAAACCCAGCAACGACGCGGCAGCCTGTATTGTTCTTGGGATTATTCAAGTAGCTGGTGAAGGCGATCACGTGGGACGTATCCAGCCCGATTATCCCCAGGCGAATGACCTTCTCTTCATCATCGGCGCGTCCAACGCTTGGCATGGAGGCAAACGCAACGGCCAGAAAAAGCAGCAACGAATTTCGTTTCATCATCTTAACTCCCAAGTGTTATGGGTTGCCGACGACCGGTGCCTGTCTTGGCGGGGCAACACCCGAATGGATCAATTCTTTGCATTCAAAATGGAGCAGCGTCCATCTTTTTGTAAACGTGATGATAGCCGGTTGTTTACCCTTGAGTGGACCAGCGGTAACGATTCCTTGCGTACGGTTCCCCACTGAGCTCGTTTCTTCGTCGCGGATCAACCCATTGTCCGCGACTGACCCCCTGCGTGCCCGAGAAACCAAATCCATCAACCGAACCGAACGAGGGTTCCTAATGGTAAAACCTAAACCGAAAGAACCTTTTCTTGGTCGTTGGCGGATCATGTCAATGAGCAATTGGGACAAAAAATTCATTGATGAAAAAGACGAAGGCTATTTTGCCTTTGAAAGACGGAAAGGATGATCTTCGCGGCAATGTCGCGTTGGCATCCCATCGCGTCGATCGTCACGATTGCCCCGGAGAGTGTAAGGGAATCAAGAAGCTTCGGAATTGCCGTGATTTCGTTGGATTTCTTGTCAACAGTCGTTTGTCCGAGCGTCAAGTGTTGGTCGCTCGCCCAGGCACTGACAATGTGCAGCGGTTTGACTCCACCGGCTTTGGAACCACGAAGTGTTTTTTCATCGATGGCGATAACATTGCCAAGCTCTTTGCGAAGTCCCTTGAGCCATTTTAAGAATGCTTGCTGGAAAGCCTGGGGATCGAGTCGCGAGAGAGTTCGGCGCATCGTATCGCGAGAAGGAAGGCCACCGGGAAGTTCAAGAAATTGCTGAAGCCATTGCCGATGCGTTTCAGCCCACGTTCGCATGTCGGCCCATCCGTCGGCATTGCAAATCACCGCGCAGATCGCGATGACGATTATATCAATGAGATTGTGAACGCGCCGCTGATTGATTCTGGGGTCTTCGATTTCGTCAAAGCACTGGACCAGGGAAAGGGTTGCGGAATAGTCATCGCCTCCAGTCGGTTTTGCCTGGACGACTTGCGTTTTCATTTTGGCCGTTGATTCCAGAGGCTCGCCCGAGAGCACTTTCGTCTTGTCGTCCATATTGTTGCAAAACGCTTCCCAGTGCCGGTTGTTGTCCAACGAAGGCTGCTTACTATTTCCCATTGCCGCGACTCCATTCGCTCGTTCCTGATCAGTGAAAACCGACCAAGATTTTAGCCAATTTTGCCCGCATGAGCTGCAGTGACGGAGACTCGACCCTCAACGGACTCGCGGATTCTGCCCGCGAAATATCCGGAATATCGCTGAAACACGAGGATTTAGATGCGCTCACCCTGCGCGATGGCCCTGTTCTTCTTATCGACTGAGATCCAAATATCCGGTCGGCACCAGAACATTCCCATCGTTAGTGAAGCTGATCCGACGTGGTTCAATGCGCGACACTGATCGAAAAGATCCGTATCGAGCTGGCTCACATCTTCGATCGAGAGAACGTGAACGAAGTATCGCCAAAGCGTCGAAACATGATCCGGGTTTCTCTTGTACTTGTACGGCATGAACCAGCTGTTTTGCGAGTTCACCACCGGCAAATCGTCGAAATCGCTGGGAAGGTCCGACGTCAGCTGCCATTCCTCTTTCAGTGCATCGATAATCGCGATTCGGTTCTGGTCAGTTACACCGCGGTTGAAGATGGCCATGAACGAGAATGGATCAATCTCATCCAAAGGGACTTTCGTGTCCTGTGGATTCTCATCCGCAACCGGAGAAACCTTCAGTACCTGTTCGTGCAAGCGGATCATCAACTCGACCAGCCGATGGTTTTCTGACTGAAAACCTGGCAATTTATCAGCGCTCTCTCGATAGATCGGTTTCCAAGTGAATATGCTCGATCTCACGATTAACTTGGCACCCACGCAAAACCTCACAGAGATCACCAAGTGGTTGCGACCGGCCGAGTCGTTCAATTCGTGTTCGGATTGCGGCATTTTGTGGATTGTTTTGCCGGATCGCCCACGACTCCCTTTCTTCGCTCGTTTGAACAAAGCCGAATTCGATCGGCTTACCATCCAAAAACGCCGCTAGCGATTGGAACCAGTCATGAGTGCCACCCGTTTGGCGCTGCTGAATCTTTGGGACAGTCACAAAAAAGGTCGAGCGTGCCTCACGGTTGAAACGCAGCAGCGAAGCCGGAAGGTGAGTCGTTGCAAAAAGCCCTCGCGGGAACTCGGCGTGGAACTCTAACGGAAAAGAGCGATTCATCTCCTCCCGAAGCCATTGCTCCTGTTCGCTGTACGTCAGTTTTGACGAAACGAGCGTCGTCAACCGTTTCACGTGGTCCCGCTTTGAGAGCCAATAGAGCAGCAACCCGATCGCATCCGTGCGCCGAGACGGAAGCTCGGCGTCGCCAAGTAGTCCCGTCACGTCATCGTCCACGCTGATCCGGTTTCCCCGAGGGATTGTTTCATCAGCGACAACGAGAGTTGGCGAGTGCTCATTGAAAATCGCTGTCAGCCCTGCGGCCGACCGAGGATGCAATGCCTGAACCGCTGCTCGTGTCTCGGTGGCCACTTCCGTCGGCAGCCCAAAGTCGCTTGGCGAAGGCGGACCATCTATCGGTTGGATTCGACCATCGCGACTAACCAACCAATATCGCTCACCGTCCGTCACGCAGCCCAGACGAATGCTCGCGATACTAAAGACTCTGGAAAGCTGTTGTGCCGCGTTTTGAATCTCGGCCTCGTCACGGCAAACTCTCACCTCAAACGCCCCAACGACCCTGCCGTCGGAATCACAAGCCGCAAAATCGAGACGGTGCGAGACACTTGCACTGGGACGCACCCGTCGTTGGAGTGCCGATGGCGTCCAGCCCGCTGTGATCAATTGCTCGTAGGTTCGTTCCTCGGATCTCGATTGGAACTGGCGGCTCTCAGATCGCGACCGAACGTCAGCCCTGCCGAACAACGTCGCTAGATTGACGATCAGTGGCGGACGAGATACCTCGCCAAAATCGCAATCCGTCCACAGTTGCGATTGGGTAGTCAAAATCACATCCGTGCCGGCCACCGAAGTACCTTCCAGCAACAACAGCGACCGGATCAACGCGGGCAATTCATCGGGATGGACGGAACTTGGCATGACGACGCGATCCTTACGGCGTGTAAGCAATTGAAACGCTCGCAGCATATCGCCACCGTACAGATTTTGATAGACTGAGGGCCGACCTGCAAACGCTAACCGCCCCGCTCGCACGGTTTACTAGTGCCAAAGCTAAGCGACTATGTCAAAACCGCAGAAGCCACCGAGATCCTTGGTGTCGCCCAGAACACACTTCGCAGATGGGCCGAACGTGGTGACGTGCTGATGCACCGCAACCCAGCCAACGGTTACCGGCTGTTCAAACGCAGCGACCTTGACCGCTTTTTGCGAAAAGTCGAGAAGCCCGTTGACCGCAAAGGCGACTAGCAAACTTACCTAGCCCCACCGATTTTATTTTTCTAAACCCCTAAGGTAAGACCACGGCAAAGCAGTGCCCCAAGCGAAATACGCCGACTAACGCGAACACGATATTTGCACCAAGCTGATCACGCTTGCGATGTTGGCTGCCGGGTGGACGCAGGAGCAGTTTTGCGAAGAGGTCAGCCGCCTGCTCGCCCAATGCGATCGCGTCGCGGAACAACTCCGCGACCAGCAAGCCACCACCGAACAACTCCTCACCGCGACGATCCATGCGATTTTAAATGGGAGCGAACCGGGATGAGAAAGAGGGTGTCTAAACCGTCGTCCGAACCAAATTTTCAAGGAGGGCTGAAGTGAGCGTTGCTAACGACAAGAATCTGATTCGCGGTTTGCTACACGCCGCTGAGTCGACCCGCGATGCCTTACCGTACACCGATGAATTTGACGATCTGCATCGTCAGTACTGCTCAGGCACGGACGACGAAATCCCGAAGCACGATTTTTGGCGAAAGCTGTCCGCTGCGGCAAAGCAAGGCGGCGGAAAAGGCAAGAAGCGTGGGCAATCGCCTCCGGCCCTGACACATCAACAACTCGACAAATTGCGACCCCTGATTACGGGCAAGCTCGGTAGCCGCGATTCGCTGCCCTACACCGAGGACTTCGAGCGAATCCATCGTGAGTTCAACACGACCGCAAAGAGCAAACTGACTCAGCACCAAGTTTGGCGGACGGTCGGCAACTTGGGAAAACGTCCGGCCAATCCCACGGTTCAGGCATTGTTCCAACAGGCCATTGATTCACTGGTCTTGGGCATCGAACACTTCAACCGCCCGACCAACATCGGCCGCTACGCATCGGTGCTGATGATGCTCGACCACGCCGCCGAAATGCTGCTCAAGGCGGCACTGGCCGATCGTGGCAACTCGCTGCGAAATCCCAAGAATGGTTACACCCATTCGGTCGAATATTGCCTCGTGTTGGCCAATGAAGATCCCGATCTGCAATTCCTTTCCACCGACGAGCGACGGACAGTCCAAGTCCTGAACGCCCTCCGCGACCAAGCCCAGTACTTCCTTGTCGAAATTTCCGCGGAGTTGCTTTACACTGTCGCACAGGGAGTGGTGACATTGTTCGCTGATTTGTTGCCGCGTCTGTTCGCCAAGTCGCTTTGTTCACTGATCCCGCAGCGTGTGCTGCCGGTCTCCGTCACGCCGCCAAAAAAGATCGACGTCTTGATGGATGAATCGTTCAGCCAATTGCGAACCATCCTGACGACACGGGGCAACGATCTCGAGGCGGCCGAACCCAAGCTGCGAAGCCTACTGGCAATCGACCGAGCACTCAACCTGGAAGCCAGTCAAGTATCTGATGAAGAGATGGAGGCGACGGTCAAGCAAATCCAAGACGGCGAGCGATGGGAGGACATCTTCAACGGGATTGCTACGGTCAACCTTACCACCGACGGCAGCGGCGTGGATATCGCCTTGCGAATCTCCAAGAACCATGGCGTCCCCATCCGCATCGTCAAGGAAGGCGAAGATCCCAACGCGGTGATGGTGATCAGGAAAGTCAGCGACACCGACCAGTACTGTTTTTCGTCAACCGACTTGGCGAAACAATGCAAAATGACTCAGCCGAAGATGGGGGCGCTGTTGAAATTCCTTCGCATCCAAGAGGATGACACGTACTTCAAGGAAATCCGCATCGGTAAGAGCCGATTTCCGCGATACAGCAATGAGGCACTCAAGAAGGTCCGAGACGAACTTTCGGACTGCGACATGGAACTGATCTGGCGAACCCACGGCCCCCATGTCCGAAAGGCCAAGTAGATACTCAGCCGCGTTGCCTTTTGTCCAGCCACTCGCAACAACACGGGTGCATTTTGAGCAGGTAAACTGTCAGCCTGAACACTAGTCAACCGTAGGTTGAGCGAGGGTGACGGATGCAAGCAAACGACTGGGCAAATGCGTTGGACGAATTCTGGGGCGACCTAGAACCGGGCTCGCGTGCCTTGTTGATGCTGGAACAGTCACTCTTGAACGAGGTGGCTGGGTGTGTTGGAGAATCGTTCGAGACTACCGAGGAAGCTGAAACCAATTTCGTCGAGACGGTCAAAGCCTACCTCCGAGGCAAGTCCCATCGAACCTGGAATGCCGAGCCGTACTATCCCGATCGACCTCCGCGGTTTTTGTTGCAAATCGGGATTCAGGTCTACGCAGCGTCGAAGATGATCGCTGACCCGGATGGTCATTTCACGGACCGGGCGTATCACATTCAGCTCGATACGTTGCTCGGTGAACGACTGAGCAAGCGTCGTTTCAACATGAACGACCAAGCAAGGGGGACAGAAGGGGCCACCCTAATTGTAGAATGTTCCTGCTCGAAGCCCGTGTCGCTGTGATTGAAAAACGGCTCATCCGACTGAAGCGTGCGCAGGACTGAAGGATGCTGAAAGTACGGTGTATGGAAAAAAAAGCGTGGACATGC
>JBDNIG010000506.1:0-9188 GCA_041688415.1 Rhodopirellula sp.
AACCAGCCGTAATAAATACAGTCCTGCAAACCGTACTGATCAAAAAGTTCCGGTTGCTTGGGCCCAGCGAACAAACGGAGGCTCTGTTTCAAGCTCGAACCGGGAGGCACGTCGGCAACGGCACTGTCGAGATAGAAGGTCGTATTGACGGCGCGTTCTTGGTTGTTGGGGATGTCCTCCGGATCAGCGGCCAGTGTCCCGATCGCGCGGCGGAACGTCGTGAGGCTTTCGGTGCCCTCGGGCGGCAGGTACGCGACCGTGAAATACTGCGCATCGACACCGATGTAACGCAGATCTTTCGCGGCGGCATCCGAATTGGGAGAGAACAGATTTTGGTCATCGGGAACTGCATCCTTGCGAGCACGTTTGAGCAGGCCGTAACCCGATACGAGTTCATGGCGTTCGGCGGTCGTCTTGTAAACGAGATCGCGCGCCGCTGAACCGCCCCAGTTCGGGCTGATTTTATTGCTGTACCACCAACCTTCGAGCGTGACACCGTTAACGCCCTCGAGACGATAAGCAAGTTCCTGCGTTTTATCGGATTGGTTGTCAATCTGCACATCCATGTCGAGCACGTAACTACCCGGCTGGAGCGAATAGGAACGCTGTAGGGCGACGGCGTGACCACCCGCGCCAGCCATCTCTTGTTCGCTCAATTGTAGCTCAAACGAAACCGTCCGCGCGTCGGCGTCGGCGGATTTGTCGTCGCCGCTGTGAGCGTCGCCTTTGGAATTGGCGTCCGGGATGATGTTCCAAACCAGATCGCCGGGATCGTGTAGTGACGGCAGTGCTCGTTTGCCCGGCGCGATCTCGCGGCGGCCGACCTTGCTCACCGTCATCAGCGACGACAGACGAGTGAGATTGCCCTTCACTTGATCCTCCCCGCCGGTGTCCGCCAAACGGACCAAGTCGAGTGGATGCTCGGTGAGCTCAGCGGTGAACTGCAGCGCTTTGTCTTTCTCCCGAACCACATCAAGCGTAACTTTGTCACCGGGCTCGGTACCGTTGAGTCGGTCCGCGAGCATGTCCGTATTGCTGATCGAGTCACCATTGATGGCGACGATGCGGTCACCGGCTCGCAACCCGTTGGGCACCCCAGCCGTCTTGGAAATCGCGACCGCGGCGGGGGTTCCGGGGCCGACCACATTGACACCGACGCCATCAATCGTGGCGGTGGGGTCGGCGGCGAAGTAACCGAGGTAGCCGCTGCGGACATCGACACGGCGATACTTCAAACGACCATTTTTCTTGCGCTGCGTCAATTCGATCCGCTCAATACCGCCGCCGCGACTATTGAGCGTGACGAGCATCACGTGTTCGCTCGCCGGATCCATCGAACCGAGTGTTCGCCACTGCGGCGTTTCAGGTCGCTCAGGGGCATCGTCCACCTCCGCCGCCTTGATGGATGACTCGCCGCCGTCTTTCGTCGCCTCTGGCTCGTCCAGCTCGGGGGCAGTGACCGATTCGTCGGCGACCTCCGCGGGCGTGTCGTCCTGGGCCACCGGCTGGACCGGTGGCGGCGCGAACATGGTTCGCAACGACATATAGACGAGGAAAAGGCGGTGGAGGCGAGGAGGAAGGATGAAAAGCGGCGGTCCACGAAATTATTGGCCGATCGAGATAGGCGGGAGCAAACGTCCAGCAGCCCGAACCGGCGGCTGGCGAAACCGGCATTCTTGCCGCTGGGGCGATATTTGGAAAGCCAAACCGAGCCAAGAACGCCAGAATGCCGCCAATCGAGGCACCAACGGTCCCCACGGTGCCCCTTTTCTAACGGACTTTCCCAGGTTTTCCGAATTTACGTGGCTACCAAGCGAAAAATGGCCACGGACCGGGGTGATTGGCGTTCGGTGGCATTTCGATGAATCCGTCGCTGGCGGCGAGTGAAACGAGGTCTCCCGACCCTTTCCCAATCACCAATTCGGCGCGACCGGCCCGCGTCATCCGGACGGCGCGAAGCCACACGAGCGGCAGCGTCTTCTGACCGACATCCTCTAGCGTGACGCAGGCCGGAGTGCACCGCCAGCGCGTGAGCCCGGCGAGTTTGTCGATCAAGGGCAAGGCGAACCTCACCGCACCCATCGTCGCGCTGACGGGATTGCCAGGCAAGCCGATGATCGGTGTCGCGGTGGACAGAGATCGACCGGTGTGAATCGCGCCGAGAATGGGTCGGCCCGGCCGCAGTGGCAGTTTATGAAACACGGTCTCCGCTCCGATCTGACCGACGACCTGCGGCACGTAGTCGTGATCCCCCATCGAGACGCCGCCGGTCAACAAGACGATGTCATGCTCGTCGACCGCCGAGGCGAGTGTTTGTTGCAATTGGTCGGGATCGTCGATCGCATGCAATAGCGTAGGCGTGTCGACATAGCCGCGGCTCGCCATGAGGGCGGCGATGGCGGGCGCGTTGCTATTGCGGATCTTCCACGCCGGTAGTGGTTGGTTCGCCGCATCGACATCACCGCTAAGGATCCTCTCGCCGTGGCGTAAGCTTCCAGCTTGCGTTTTCTCTATCGCAAACTGGGAGTCTACGCCACTTGTTGTTCCTGAGCCGCTAAGTTCATCGCCGGTGGTGATGATGGCGACACGAACCAAACGGTGCACCGAGGTGGAGGTGACGCCAAAGCTCGTCAGGGCGGCCATTTGTGGCGCACCGATCACGATCCCCGCCGGCAAGGCTTCGGCGCCGGCAGCCAAATTTTCACCTTGGCGGCGAATATTCGCGCCCACTGGATTGCCGCGTGCTTCGGCGCCCCAGCGAATCGAACCGAGCGGCTGCGTGGATGAGGCAGAGTTTTCGATCGTGTGTTCTCGCTGGATCACGCGATCGCAGCCCGCCGGCACGATGCCGCCCGTGAAAATGCGGATCACACCCTGGGACGAAAACGCGGGCGGCGGTGATCCGGGGATGCTCTCAGCCGTAATCAGTATCTCGCCGTCGCTATCGAGATCGCTGGCGATTCCGGAGTCTCGATACGCCACCGCGTATCCGTCCATGGCCGAGACATCGGCGGCGGGATGGTCACGGTCAGCGAGAATGGGCTGGGCTAACACGCGACCTTGGAAATCGCGACAGTGAGACTCGACCTCGACGGGGACGAGCGGGGCAGCGAGCGCGGCGATGGCATCGTCGAGCTGATCAAATGCGTATTGATTCATGAGGGAAGGTCGTGGGGCGAATTGACGTTGTGCAGGACGGCAGCGGGAAGTTCGACTGGGAGGCAGTCCACACCCTCTAGAAAACGATACAGACTGCGACGTGTCGAGCGGGCGAGGTTTTCAAGGTCGCGTTGCAATGCAACGGGATAAATCGCCACGAGCGGTTGCAAGCGTTTGGTCGCCGCCGCGTCGTCAGAGATCGCCACGACCGCTTGGCTCGATGATTGGTCAAATGCGTCGATCAGTTGCTGGAGATGCTCGGCATGGAGGGCGGGCAAGTCAACGGGAATTACCAATACTCCGGCGCAACCGAGTGTTTTCGCAAGATCGACGGCGCGGCAGACGCCTTCGACCGGACCACGATCGGCCGCCGAGTCGACGAGCGTAGGAACGCTCGATGGTAACCGATGCAAAAAATCGACGGAATCGGCAGCGACGGAACAGGCGACGTGTTCGCAGCAGACGGTGAGTTGCTCCATCGCATGATCGAGGAACGTACCGCCGGAGCCATGCGGCAAGTCGGCTTTGCATCGTCCCATCCGAGTTGAACGCCCACCCGCGATCACGGTGCCGAGAAGAGAGGTGCTGGGCATGATTACTGGGGTTGCGTGTAAATCAGGTTCCGGCGGCGAAAATCTCAAGGGGCCAAGTCCCGGTAAATCACCTAGCTTAGCCCACCGGGCTGTCCATGATACACAAGTGTTTCTACGCCCAAGGCGTTTCAGATACTAGCCGGCGGTCGCGCACCCCTCTCTCCATCGGCGACTTCAATCGAGCAGCTCCAAATAATCCCCGATCGGCGTCGTCAAAAATTGTCGACCGACGGCTCCGCCCGTCGTGAGAAACCCCACCGCCGCCATCTGCAACCGCAACCGACTCTCCAGCGACCTCAGGTTCATCAACCAGCCCCTCGATTCTCCTCTGGACCGAAGTGTGATCGCTCGGTTCAAGGGTGCCCGCCATCGCCGACCGAATCGGGTTCAGATCAACGCAAGCAGCGAGGACTCATCGGCCAGCCGCGTCGCGTGGAAATGATCTTGAAAAAACCTGCCGGCCTGCTCGTCTTCACAATTCGCGACACGCTGGCACAGCAACCGCATCCACCAACTGAAACTGCTCAGTCGCTTACCAATCTCTGCACGCTTGATCGGACAGCCCGCAATCGATTTAGTCTCCGCCTGGGAGAGTGTCATCGCCCTATAGAAAGCACCTGTGGTAGACGCGAGTGTCAACATGTCCGATCGCCATCTCATCGGGATCAAAGATCTCACACCGTGCCATTTGAGACATCACGCACTCCGTATCCTCAGGAAAATTGCCGCAAACGTCAAAGTCAACATGCCCCCTCGCGTGGACACAGTCAAACTCCCTGGCATTGTGCTGTGGCCCTCTGTCATGTACCCGATGATAGATGTGCAAACTTCATTAAAAAGTCACATCCTCTTGTGGAGATCGTCCATAAGAATGGTGTGATCGTATTTAGTCTGAAGCGATCAAACGGGTCCGGGAGTGCCGGGATAAAACCGGTTTTGGATAGAGAATGAAAGTTTCTTACGAAGAACGACTAGCCACCGACTTCGGCCCCCGGCGGAGGTGCGACTGCGGTAACAACGTTGTGCTGAGCGTCCGCGAGCGGGGGAAGCGTAGGCAAGCGATTGGGGCAATATCCAGATCAGGATCGAAATTTTACCTCCGTCATCTTTGACCGTCACTCCTGGTGACTAACGAGAGTGCCCATCTCCCTTTCATGTTTTTGGTTGGTGAAGTGCTCGGAGTGTTTGTCGTTCGCCGTTTCGCAGAAACCAATGGCGAATGACAAACGCGCAGAGCACGGCGTCAAAACCTTCGAGCGATATACCGATTGTCGTCCGACCGCTCCGTCGGTTGGTCCCGACCGATGTGCGTTTCGCACGAGGCGTCTGCGTCGGCAAAGTCCCAGACGCTCCACAGCCAAGACGGACGGAGCCGTCTGGCTACGATGGCCGCAACACTCCGTGCGATATCGCCACGAGCCGGCCTCTTCACTTTGGCGGGCAGGATGCTCGCCGCATCTTTCGGCGGGACGTTGACCACACACTGCATGCTACGCACACGTGATCGCACCGGAGTGAACGAGCGCGTTCGAAGTGGACCAACGGAAGCGAAGGTAAGCTGGTAGCGCGACTGGCCAATCACCTTGCATGTCAGCGGCGGTACGGACGGCGGCGATGAGCCGTCGGGAGCTGGCTAATCGCTGAAATCCCTTCGGGATAGTTTGGTGTTCGGGCCGGGGTGCCTACCCCGTTTCGGCCAAGGTCGCCGGCGGGGCTTCTTGCAGTTCTTGCAGGTGATACTGTGTGCGGTCGATGGTGAAGCGGATCTGTTCTTCGGTGTGCTCGCTCGTGATGAAGAATCGCAGTCGGGCGGCGGACTCGTCGACGGCCGGGTACAGGATCGGTTGGACGTTGATCGCGTCTTTCTTGAGTCGGTTGCTCAGCCGCAGGGCGACGAGTGAGTTGCCGGTGATGACCGGCACGACAGGCGTGCCGCCACTGTCACCGGTATCGAGTCCGGCGGTTTGGCAGAGCGACAAGAACAAGCGACTGTTGTGCCGCAACCGCTCGACCCGCTCCGGTTCTCGCTCGAGTATATCGAGGGACGCGATCGCGGCGGCGACTTGGGCGGGCGGCATCCCGACGCTGAAGACAAATCCGGGAGCGGTGTAGCGGAGCAGTTCAACGAGTGCTTGCGAGCCCGCAATGAATCCGCCACACGACGATGCGGACTTGCTCAGCGTGCCCATCCAAATGTCGACCTGACGAGGGTCCATTGCGAAGTGTTCGGCGATGCCACGACCGGTTTTACCCATCGTGCCAAAACTGTGGGCTTCGTCAACCATCAACATGCAGCGATGACGTTTTTTGACTTCCACAAATTGAGGCAGATCTGGAAAATCGCCGTCCATGCTGTAGACGCCTTCAATCACCACCAACGTACGGCGGTATTGTCGACGCAGCGCCGTGAGCATCCGATCGAGAGCTTGGTAGTCATTGTGTGGGAACGGTCGTCGTTTCGCGCCCGAGAGCAACGCTCCCTGGACGATGCTATTGTGCGAGAGGGCATCGTGCAAAATGAGATCTTCGGGACCGACGAGATGGCCGATCGTGGTTTCGTTGGTGGCGTGACCGCCGACCATCGTGATGGCGGCATCGACACCGACCCAGTCGGCGATTTTGCGTTCGAGTTCACCGTGGATCGGTTTCTCACCACTGACCAATCGGCTGGCCGAGACGCTCGTGCCGTAGTACGCGATCGCATCGGTTGCCGCGGCGGAGACTTCGGGATGTCCGCTCAAGCCTAGGTAGTTGTAGCTGGCGAAGCTGATGTAGGTTTCACCGTCGATGATCGTGGTGTCATCGACGATGCCGTCATGGACGGTGAAGTAGGGATTGGGGCAGCCCGTCAACTGCATTTGACGCATGGTGGCTTTGAGTCGGCGATACTCGGTGAACTGAGTCACGTCGTCTTCGGGGTCAACGGCAATGTTGCGGATCGAGCGAGTTGTGCTGCCGTCGGCGGACGTTTCAATGATGGCCGCGCGGAGATCGGATCCATCGATTTGATCATCGCTCAGCCCCAGCAGTGCGTTGGGATCTCGCAGAAACGATTCGGCGCGACCGCGTGCACCGGAGGGCAGATAGCGTTCGACGGCGGCAGCGATCTGGCCGATCGTTTCGATTTCGTCGAGCACCTGTTCGGGAAAACGACCACCAAAAGTCCGTTCGAGATTGCGAGCGATTTCGAGACGTTCGAGGCTATCGAGTCCGAGGTCCAACACGATGTTGGTATCGGTCGACATTTGCCCCGCCCGCTCGCCGGCGATCCGGCGAACGTGAATTTCGATGGCGTCGATGATGATCGGGTCGGCCGGGGCGTTCAGCCCGCTGCTGCCCGCCGCCGCCTTCATCATCGTTTCGCCGCCCGTACCGGATGCTTGCCGCGAAGCCTCTTCACCGCGGACCCACTGCGCGACGACTTTCAAGTCGTTGTCACGGACGGCGTGTAAACAGGCGTGACGTTGAATTTTGCCGCTACTCGTCTTGGGCACGCTGCTGTTGCGAACGAGATAAACAGCGTCGGGGGGCAAGTCGTGTTCTTCCGTGACGGCGCGGCGAATGGCCTGCAGGTGCTCGTCCCAGTCCAGGTCGCGGCGGCGGATCGTTTCCGCCACGATCACGAGTTGTTCGCGATCGCTATCGGTCATCGCAAACGCGGCGACTGAACCGGCTTGGACGACGTCGCTGGCCCGTTCCACCGTGGCTTCGATGTCCTGCGGGTAGCGATTGACGCCCCGCACGATGATCATGTCTTTGAGCCGCCCGGAGATGTAGAGCTGCCCCTCGTGTAGGAAACCGAGATCACCGGTTCGTAGAAACGGGCCTTGCTCGTCGTCCGTCATGGCGGCGAACGTTTTCGCAGACTCTTCTCTACGCTGCCAATATCCGCGTCCGACCGACGGGCTTTGCACCCAAATCTCGCCAATCGAATCGGACGACAAGATGCGGTGGGTATCGGGATCGACGATCTCAATTCGCTCGCCCGGCAGGACGCGGCCGCACCCGACGAGTTGCCGCGCCGAGTCGCTTTTGGACGCGGGGCGAACGGACTTTTTGTCCAACGCCGAGCCATCAAAGTACTTCAGCACCGGTCGCGTTTGATCCGTCCCGTTGTCTTTGGGGCCGCCCGTGACAATCAGGGTTGTTTCGGCCATGCCGTAGCACGGTAGGTGCGAGGTCGCTTGAAACCCAATTTTACCGAAACGCTTCGTGAACGCGTCGAGGGTGGAGGCGCGAACCGGTTCGGCACCATTGAATGCGCTCTCCCAGGATGAAAGATCCAGACCCGCGATTTCGGCGTCGTCAATCTTGTCGACGCAGAGCTGGTAGGCAAAGTTGGGGCCACCGCTCACGGTGACATTGTATTTGGACACGACTTGGAGCCAGCGAGCGGGCCGCTGCAGAAACGCCATCGGGCTCATTAACACGTTCGGACAGCCCATGAACATCGGCATCACGACACCGCCGATCAATCCCATGTCGTGATACGTCGGCAGCCACGACGCGCCGATAATGGACGTCGAGGGCTGAAACGCATGCAGAATCAATTCGCTATTGGCGACCAAATTGGCATGAGTCAACATCACGCCCTTGGGCGAACCCGTCGAACCGGACGTGTACTGCAGCACGCCCAGAGCGTCGTTGCGAAGCCGCGGGCAACGCCAATAGGAACCATCGCGATGCTCGGGCGAATCGGTGCCGAGCAATTGCACGCCGACCAAGTCCTCGTGCAATTCGGGACCCGAAAGTTGCTCGATGACCGCCCCGGTCGACAGTGCCCACCGCGCATCGGCGTCCAGCACGATCGAGCGGATTCGTGAAGCCTTGCGGTTTCGACGCGGTGGGAATGCGGGGACTGCAATCGCGCCGGTGGAGAACACGGCAAACAAGGCGACCACGAAATCAAGGCTCGGCGGATACAGCAACAACACCCGGTCGCCGGGCCGGATGCCGCAGCGGCCTTGCAGGTATCCCGCCAAACCCCGCACTTGATCCCATAACTGAGCATACGTCAGCGATTCTTCACTGCCGTCGCCGTCGGTGAACGAGAATGCGGTGTTGTCCGATCGAGCCTGTTCCCAGTGCCGCAGAATCGACACGAAATGATCCCGAGGCGGCATGTCGCCCGTAAAGTAATTTTGAAGGTCCACCAATATCAACCTATCGCAGGTACGAGTTTTCGACGACTTCCTATCTGAAACGGGCCGGCCTCATGACCGGAGAAGAGGACAGACCCCTGTTCGGATAGGCCTCCCAGTCTATCTCCTCTCACCCGCATTGTTCATGGTTACGCGAATAAAAGCAGACTTTCTAGTGCCGTCGGACGTGTTCATTTTCGAGTCGCTACCGTCGCCCGAGCGTGGTTCAGTTGTGAGCCGAGTGCCGTCTCTGCTTGTTGATTTAGTCGTTTAACCGTTAGCCGAAGGCGTACGT
>JBDNIG010000507.1:0-23062 GCA_041688415.1 Rhodopirellula sp.
CGCGAATCGGACCACGCGGCAAGACTGCAACGCGGGCTCCACGATCGTCGATGCGTTGGCCGCGTCGTACGCCGCTTGATCGACAACGAGCATGAGTCGCGAAATCGCCCGACTTTCGATAATCCGTGCCAACTCAGCGAGTGCACCCTCGCGAAAATACACTTCGCTTTCAATCAATGTCATGCTCAATCGTCCTATCGTTCTAGTTGAGATGAGGCCTCATTTTCGCCTTGCTGCGCCGCCTGACGCGAGATCACTTGATCCCGCTGTAACCAGCTCGAGAATCGGCCCCACTGAAGATGGGGTCAATCCGCTGGGCTTTGGTCGTCGCCTGCCAGGTCGGAGCGTCGAGCGGAATCAGGCTTGGGTTTGCGGAACTTTTCTACCGGCGCTTCGACTGTGCTGTGTCGCGATAATTCCAATGACGTCACGCTGACGGTCCCACCACATCATCGTGCCGCTCGAACCACTGTGAAAGATCCATTGAGCGAGCGCGTCATCACCGGTCGGGCCGAGCGTGAATCCGAGTCCGTAGTATGCACCGGGTTTTTGTCTCTGGTACATGCGTTCGACGGCCTCTGTGTCGACGAGAGATCGATCGCCCACACGTCCGCCGTTGCGATGTAGAATAGCAGCGGAATAGGGACAGAGCACTTCGCTACCTGAGTCGATACCGGCGGACTTGCGCAAACTTCAGGTGCGGCTTGACTGGTGACGCCATGGTACACTGAAGCAGCGTCCACGAAACAGCTATCGGAAAGCAAACGATGAAAAGCAAATTTGTTTCTAACAAAAACGGTGTCAGGCAACTGAACTGGATCCGCATCGCCCTGTTTTCGTCCATCGCACCGGTCTGTGTCGCTGTTCCGTTGCTTGCGTGGATCGCCATGAGCGGCCGACAACCGTGGCCATTGAACGAGGTTGCCTTCTGGATGATAGCCTTGATTTCTTGGACAGCATTCGCTGGCGGCTTGGCACATGCGTCAGAAGCGAGTGAAGACAATATGGTGGACAAAATTTAACGGAGGATCGACGTCGCGACATGAAAACTTTGCCACGGATTACCACGGATTCACACGGATTTGATCGCACACTATCCAGGAATCGAAACGGAACGCGGACTCAAATCGCTATTTGAGTCCTGGGGTTTTTTCTGCTTCGAACGATCAAATGACAGGAAAATGGGTGACAGGAAAATACAAGCATTCTCATCCCCATCTTCCTGTCACCCATCTTCCTGTCACCCATCTTCCAAGGCAGGCTAAATGCGATGGGGATCGTATACCAAGGGTCTTCACCTATCCGGCGGTGTTCGCTTCGCTCGACCGCCGGCTAATCGCTATAACGCCTTCGGCGTTGAAGATTTCTTGGTGCGATGCGCAGGCTATATTGTTGAACGCCGTCGGCGTTGGTGATAAATCGCGCGCACGACTGAACCGAGTCACGCCCAAATATTTAGCGGTCCAGCGCCAAAACGGCTCGCCCGAAAAAAAATGATCGACAAACCACTAGCCAAATTTCAACGGGCGAGATCCGGGGCCTCTGAGCCTTACGGATTCTTTTCCTCGTCCAACAACTTGATTTCAACCCGTCAATTGCCCACTCGCTGTGTCTGCTCACCGACGACACCGTGGGCCACATCACCGCCTTGCTGCGCCGCCTGATGAGCGATTTTTTGCAAGTGTGCTGCATAGTCAGCGTCGAGCTTGTCGGGCACAAAGCCATTGCCCACTGGGCTTTCGCCGAACAAGCATTCGAACCACACGCAAGCACCCAAGTACTCACCGGCCAGGTTCGCGTGATGGCCGTCCATGCCCAACTGTCGTTTGCCCTTGCGATTGCGCCAGCGGTAGCCCACGTGCAGCGAGTGGGTTTGCTCGGGAAGGTCAGGGGATTCAAACGATTTCGCATCGAAATTCGGGGGCGCACGATACCCAAACTTCGGATCGTTGTCGGCTAGCCAAAAGGCGTCGCCGACCGGGATCCGCTGCGCCGACAGATCAGCCGTGATCGTGCGATAGGCCTTGCTCAGCCCCTCATACATGGCTTGTTGGTTGGCCGGTTCACCCGCGATCAGCTTGGCTTTATTGAATCGTGGGTCATCGCTTCGATACGCCCACGTCTGATGCACGAGCAACGTGGCTTGGGGAGCATCACGATGAACGATGTCAGCCAACTGCTGGGCGTAGGGTCGATACGTCTGGATGTCATGACTCTTGATACTGACCTGCTGAATGGTAACAAAGTCCCAAGGTTCACTCTTCAATGCTTGCTGTAGACTCTCGCCGCCCGCGTATTGTGAGGACTTGTCGGCAGGATCGTTCTCAAACGCCATCGCTTTGGTCGCGTGCAGTTCAAGTGGTGAACCGCCAATCGATAGCATTTTGTGCGTCAGTTTGTGTCCTGCCGCTTCGACGATCTCGTCCAAATACCGCGTGGCGTTGTGGGTGAAGCTATTGCCAACGGTAAGAATGCGGACATGCTTTTGCTGTTCAGGTGGTTGGACATCCGGTGATTCGGCGGTCGCTGATGGGCAAGCCACCCAAGCGATTGTGGCTATAAGCGAGACTAAAAGTAGTGATCGAAACATGGTGTGTGCAGTCCTATTGAAAGAAGGTTAGCTGGAAGTATAGGGACCGAGCGGTCTTTTAGTGTCGACTTCCGCTCGATCCCAGGTGCTGCCGAATATGTTAGTCGATCTCGACAAGCGTGGGGGATTTCGTGAAACGTGCTTCGACCGTTTCTACCTCGTTTCCTTCCGCGTCCCACCGACGAACTTGGATCGTTTCTTTGTCAGAATCCGCCACCGGCAGGAACGCTTCGATCCGCCCGTCTTGAATCTCCGCGTTGAGCGAATATCCGTCATCGACTCGTGTTAACGTCGCTTGTTTGGGAACCGTATCACCGCTGCGATGCGGGCGATACAGTGTGACAAACTCAGTCGTCGCTTGAGGCTCCGCGGTTTCCGCGGTTAAGTGCCATTCACGTAACTTGACCCGATCACGCGGGTTCGGATCGTACTGGTCGGTCTGCGATAATTGCAATCCTTCGGGGGCCAAGAAGTCGATGTCGCATTGCACATCGCCTGCGGTGACCACAATCTCGCGTTGGTTCGGTATTTGAAACTCGTTGACCGCGTGCAACCAATAGGTGAACTGGGATGGTTTCCTGGCCGCCAGCGAATCATAAACGAGGACCAGGTCGGGCTTCACGAACACGATCGCCCGAGTGAACCGATCAAGTACCCGACTCGGGTCGTCCTCATCACCTTCGATCCGGTACGCTGCGCTGGCCTCACCGACCACCACGTCGAGGAGTGGAGTGGTTTGAAAGTCGACAATCTCTCCGCGTGCGTTTGCCGAGTGGTGCATTTGCTCTTTGCCATCGACGGTGATGTTATTGACGCTGCGCGTACTCCACATCCACTTTTTATGATGTGCACTGCCATAGATGTCTCGCCGCCCGGAGCGGAGCAGCAGTCGCTGGCCGTAGGCCCATAACAAGAACGAGTTATTCGCTTCGTAGCCATGGGATTGCGTTCCAAACGGGCTCGATTTGAACACGACTTGCACATCCTCGTCCGCGTCCAGGAGCGTCGTATTCATGAAGGCTTGGCCGGTTCCACGAAACACCCGTGAGCCCGGCAGATCGGTTGGCGGTTTCGCTTCGACCGGGTCTCGCGCATTGCGAAGGAAGGCGACGTATCCATTGGTTGCCCCAAATTCGGCCATCTTGACGCCCCCGTCATGGGCGTCGACGTACCACTGCCAATACGAATTGCCCGCCTGTTGTGCCAGGGTTCGAATCAGCGGGACTTGCTGTGACGATTTGACTCTTCCGTTCAAGTCGCCGAAGCCACCGCCGACTTTTCCGGGCGGCATCAGGTACAACGGGTAGAAACCGATGCGTTGAAGATACGGCTTGTCGTAAGCGTTGATTGCCATCGCACTCTGCATGATATCTGCCCACCATGTGAACCGTGCCATGTAGCTCTTCCAGTAAATCGTTCCTTCGTGCCAACCGCCGTCATCGTCGCTCCATACCGGGTAGGTGTTGTAAAAGACATTCATTGCGAACCATAGCCAGTCGTCCGCTTCGGGGATCTCGCCATGGAATGCGATTCCGATCTCACCCAAGAAATGCCATGCCCGATTGCCGTGACTCGAGTACGGTGCTCGCAGATGTCCGGGGTTCAAGTGACGATACATCTCGTTTCCACGAATCCGCATCATGTCCCGGCAAACCTGCTTTTCCGATTCGCTCAACCGATCATTCAAAAACGTGTAAGCTCGCGAGAAATAGTAGGCATAGGGCATCCCGGCTTCGTCATTGTAGCGAAATCCGGTCGCCCCTTTGGGGTCCCACTTCGCACAGTCGAGCAAGATTTGTTTGGCGAGATTCGCGTAGTCCTCGTTACCCCCAAGTCGCCAAGCGAACGCCAGCGTCGTCGCGCTCTCGAGGGCATTGGTCGTGTAGGTGCGATTGCCCCACCAGAGCTTCCGCCATGCCTCGCTCAAACGCACGACATCGTCCCCGTATTTTGCGGGTTCGTCGGTGGGTGGCGGGTTCTTTAAGATTTTTTCACAGCGCGTCAGCAAGCGATCAAACTCGTCGCTCATCGTGGTGGATGCAAGTTTCCGCAACTCCGGCAGATCCTCCGGGCGCATGAACAGTCGTGGATGGGTATCGGGGATGCGCGCCAGTAAGTCGGCGCGACCCGGCATCGGCATTGGCAACGCGTCTTCGCGAAGCGTGAATTCACGCGAAACACTCCATTGACTCGGCTTCCCGTCGGCGTCGACACCACGGTAACGCCAATAGTAAGTGCCTGGATCAAACACCGAAGCCGGAGTGTGAACGAATGTCTCCAGTCCAGCTTGGTGGTACGTAATGTTCGTGAAGTCCGGATCGCTCGCACATTGAATTTCCCAGTGTTTGGATTTGGAGTCAGCTCGCCAGGAAAAGTTGGGCGGATTGACTTCGCTGTCCGTTTGATCGGCCGGGCGATACCCCCATTCACGCTCCTTGGCCGGTCGCTCGTCCAACGTCCAAGACGCCGCATCGAGGTTGGAAGGTGGGCTCAATCCAGCAATCAACAAGCAAAGAATAAAAAGTGTGAAACCGTTTCTCATGGCGGGGACAACTCGGGGCGGGGGGAAAGGTAGGCGGTTCTCGATTGGAAACCGGATGGCGGGAATTTTCGAGCCGCGGCGAGGTTAACCCGAAGCGTAAATCTGCTTCGCACGCAGCGTTCATCGCTAACTCTTCGTGGGTCGTGCCCGCCGGTGGACCCGTGCTTGGCCCACCCCGGAGAATCAATTGACTCAGAATCGTAGCCGTTACAGCGTATCGTTCTCGTCCTCGAAAGCAAGATAATACCGCCTTCCGTCGATCTTTTTAACGGGGCGCTGGCTGACGAGAGCTGCTCGACTATCCCGAGGTGTCCGTCGAGTCTGTTGACATTTGTGACTTGTTTGAGATACTCGTCGACTGTGGCGGCGTGTTTTGCCCCGAGTCATCATCGAGCACGCCGCGTGTTCCTCTCCTATGAGCATCTCCAGTATATTCAGCGACGACGACGAGAATTCGTCCGACAGTGATCGCTCTGTTCGGGATGCAACGTTGCAGGAACTGGTGCAGCGAGCCGCTGAGTTGCTGCCGGCTCAAGGGCCGATCGAAGTCTTCGTCCACCACAACACCCTGCACGCCTTTGAAGCACAATCGTTTCATGATGCCGTGAAGCACGGGTTTGCCCGTTACCACGCTGAGCCCTACCTGACGGAGCAGGAGTACCGGCGACTCCATCGCATCGGTCGAGTGACGGATAGGGATCTCGAGGCGGTTGTTTGCGAGACCCTGGGTCAACATCGCTCGGATGAAATCAGTGGACTCGGAACCCGCAGCGAAATTCACTACGCAATGCTTCGGCACGCCGTGCTTGTTGGGCCAGACGCAGAGTTGCGGTGGATCGTTGCCGAGACAGATGCGATCGATCGATTTCGAGAACAGACGACGCAGATCAATCGCGTTCGAACGATCTCTGCCGCCAAGAGGTGGCTAAAAAACGCGAACCCCGAGGAGGTCGCTCTCGTCGGTGTCAACACGCTATTGTCAAAGTTTGGTCGTGACTCCGCTCGTTGGACGGAAGCCAACTGGGAATCGTTTTCGCTGCATTTATTGTGGCGAGCCTGTCTCAACGGTATTCGCCAGTTTCCGACAATGTCTTCGACGATGAACTTCAGTCGCCCACGTGATCTGTTATTGCATGCGACGGGAACAGATATTGACCGAGAGGTGCAGGAGATTTTGATTCGGTTCTGTGCAGCGTTTGTCGACCAAGGCTACTCGAACTGGGTACTTCCAGATCGTGAGCGTGGGTTCTTTGAGTCGTTTGTGGCTTTGTACTGCGTCCGCGTCTGCGGCACCGATCGCTGGCTACGCCGGTTGCCCGAAGAACTGGCCACGCTGCGCGAAAGCGGAATCACCGCGGAAGCATCAATCGAGATTTCGCTTGGCGAGCTAGGAATTCCACCGCAGCAGCGTGAGGAATTCATCACGCAATCGCTGTTGGCCCTTGGCGGCTGGTCCGGAATGATCTGGCAGCTTGAGTCGGGTGTGGACTGGGCGGTGCATACCGTTCCCCGCGGCTCGCTGGTCGGATTGCTCGCGGTGCGGTTGATCCTCGAGAAGCACGCCATCCGCAACTTGGGCGAAGCTGAATTTGGTGCGTCCGCGTCGCTGGCCGATATTCTTCGCTCCGCAAAAGCGAGGGTGGCCGAACCGCAGGAAATGAACGTAGAACGACGCGCGTTCCTGGTGTTTCAAGTCGCTCAGATGTTGGGATGGACGCCGTTGGAGTTGCTGCAACTGACCAAGCCTCAATGGCGTGAACTCAGTGACGAGGTGGAGAGTTTTTCCTCGATCGAGCGGCGGCATATTTTCCAGAAAGCGTATGAACGCCGGTATCACCAATCGGCACTGGACGCGTTGGCGATCCATTCCGCTCGCCGTGCCAAGGTCCCGCGGCCTTGGGGCAACCGGCGTCCGAAGTTTCAGTTGGCGACATGCATCGACGATCGTGAAGAGTCATTGCGACGCCATTTGGAAGAGGTGGAACCGATGTGCGAGACATTCGCTGTCGCAGGATTCTTTGCCGTGGCAATGCACTATCGCGGCGCGGCCGACGGCTTTTACAAGCCATTGTGTCCGGCTGTCGTGACACCCGAGCACTACGTGCGGGAGGATGTGGGCTATACGTTTGAGGGTGTGCATCGCGAGCGCGCCGAATTGCGTCGTCGACTTGGTCTGGCAAGCCACGCATTTGACACGCTTAGCCGCACATTCGTGGGTGGAATGTTGGCAGGTATCGTCGGCTCACTGGCCACGATCCCCTTGGTGGCTCGGGTGTTGTTTCCCCACCTGACCGCTCGCATTCGCCGACGCTTCGGGTCACTACTGCAACCACCACCGATCACTCGATTGCAGTTGGAGCGGTACGCGGACGACCCCGGTCCCAACAACGGCCACATCGGTTACTCGGCGGACGAAATGGCACGCGTGGTTTTGCAGCAGTTGCAGGATCTGGGGCTGACCAAGAGTGAATACTTTTCGCGACTATTCATTGTTTGTGGGCATGGTTCGTCAAGTCTCAATAATCCACACGAATCGGCTTATTGCTGCGGAGCGTGTGCGGGAAAACGTGGCGGCCCCAACGCGCGCGCGTACGCCCAGATGGCGAATGACTGGCGCGTTCGTGCCAAAGTTGCCAGCCTGGGGATCACGATTCCCGATGACACGATCTTTGTCGGAGCGTATCACAACACCTGTGATGATTCCGTCGTATTCTACGATCTCGACCGCATGCCGGCATCGCATCGCGACGACTTTGATGACGCACGCGAGTCGATTGAGCGAGCTCGTCGCCGAAATGCCCAGGAACGGTGTCGTCGATTCATTTCGGCGCCGCTTGACATTTCCTCCCAGGAGGCGCTGCGACACGTTGAGGCACGCGCTCAGGATATTTCCCAAGTCCGTCCAGAGTACAATCACGCCACGAATGCACTTTGCCTTGTCGGTCGTCGCGACTGGTCACGCGGCTTGTTCTTGGATCGACGAGCATTTCTGAATTCGTATGATCCGGCCCAAGACGACGCTGAGTCCTCCATTCTCGCTCGAATTTTAGCCGCCGCGGTCCCGGTCTGTGCGGGTATCAACCTCGAATACTACTTCTCCCGTGTTGACTTCGTGAAATACGGATCCGGGTCCAAGCTACCCCACAACATTGTCTCGCTACTGGGCGTGATGGAGGGCACGTCGAGTGACCTACGGACGGGGTTGTATCAACAGATGGTCGAAATCCACGAACCCTTGCGAATTCTTTTCGTGATCCAAACGACGCCTGAGGCAATGCTCGCCATCATGGAACGCAACGCCAGGATCGGACGACTCGTCCGAGGTTCCTGGATACATTTGGCGACGATTGATCCAGCAACTTCGGAGATCCAGATTTTCAAGAACGGTGAATTCCATCCGCACGAAGTCGGCAAGACAGAGTTATCGGAAGTCAATTCATCGCGGGAATGTTATAGGGGGTCACGCGAGCATCTTCCGTTCTCATCGATCTGTGAGACGAGAGTGGCCACATGAAAATTGAATTCCTATTGCAATTTCTCGGATTGGTTGTCGTCGCCAGCCCGGCGGCACTCTTGGCGTGCTTGGGGTTTCCCTTGCTCGTGGGCATTCATTTGAGCGAGCGCACCCAGGCTCGTTTCATCAAAGTGAGTGTGGTCACCGGTTTGCTGTCCGTCATCGCCATTTTCGTTCTCATGTTGGCGACGGGTTCCCGGCATGTTCTGATCGAACTCGGCAACTGGGTTTCGATCGAGCCGGAGCATTTTCATTTCCATCTGAAGTTTGTTTTTGATCGACTGTCCGTCCCGTTTGTGATTCTGTCGTATGTACTTTGCGGCACCGTGGGTGCATTCGCGGCGGTTTACCTTCATCGTGAACACGGCTTCAGCCGTTTCTTTCTGCAGTACGCACTGTTTCTGCTGGGTATTGTTGTTTCCGCGCTAGCGGGAACCATCGAAACGCTCTTTTTCGGCTGGGAACTGGTCGGTCTCTCATCGGCTTTGCTGGTGGCATTCTTTCATGAGCGTCCCGGTCCGGTTCGCAACGGGCTTCATGTTTGGACGATCTATCGAATCGCCGATGCCGCATTCATCATTGCCGCCTTGACGATGCATCATTTAAGAGGTGACGGCCACTTTGATGTTTTCATCGGCACGCAGCCTTGGCCGGATGGGGTCGTGACGATCGGTCCGTGGCCAGCCTTTGCGGTTGGTTCCCTGCTGTTGTTAGCTGCCGCGGGCAAGTCTGGGATGGTCCCGTTTTCCGGTTGGTTGCCGCGTGCGATGGAAGGCCCGACTCCATCGAGTGCCATTTTTTACGGCGCGCTTTCGATTCATTTGGGTACGTACCTATTGCTCCGTGTCAGCCCGCTGTTGGACGTTTCGCTGCCGCTGCGTCTTGCCGTGATCGCCCTCGGATTGGTGTCGGCGGTCTTCGGTGCCCTGGCTTCACGAATACAAAGCGACGTCAAAAATGCACTGGCATTTGCTTCCCTGACACAGGTCGGTATTATCACGATCGAAATTGGATTGGGGCTATACTATATTGCACTGATTCACATGATCGGTCATGCCTGCCTGAGAACGCTGCAACTGTTGCGGTCACCCTCGGCCCTTCGCGACCGCCAAACGCGAGAAGACGCGGTGGGGGGACGCTTGACGGACAACGACATGACTCGCCCGCAAGCCGTCACCGTTTTCCAACGCTGGCTCTACCGTTTCGCGTTGCAACGAGGCAATCTCGATGCGTTGCTCAGCGATTGGATCGTCCGACCGTTCACAGCAACCTTTCAAATTTTCGACTCTTGGGAACGTCGATGGACAAGGCTGCTGTCCGGCGACACGTCGCGAGAATCAGACCCTCGTTCGGTACCGAGTGATTCACTGGAGGATGTGGTCTGATGCCGGAGTTCCAATTCCCCTGGCTTGGACTCAGTGTCCTGCTTCCGCTGGCGGGCGCCATTTGGGTTTCACGACTCAATAATCATGATCGCGCGCGAACTCACTGCATCGTGATTTGCAGCCTGACTCTTTTCGCCGCCATCGGTGCGTGGATCGATTTCGCATTCCTCGAGGGATCGGGAACTCTCACTCACGAGGATGTCTTACCGGATGCACTGGGCCGCGGTGTATTTGTCATCGACCAACTCAGCGCCCCGCTACTACCACTGGGCGCGCTGCTGTACCTGGCGACCGTGATGACGATGCTGCGAACCATGATGAAACGTTTCTCATTTGTATGGATGTTGCTCTCCGAAGCAATCCTGATGGCAACGCTTGCATGCAATCATCCGTGGTCCATCATCGCGTTGCTAACCGTGGCAATCATTCCGCCGTATGTGGAGTTACGAAAACGTAACCAGAACACGCGGGTGTTCGCTTTGCACATGGGACTGTTCATCGTGTTGCTCTGTTGTGGGCAATGGTTTGTTGCGGACGATGCAAGCGCATCGAATCCATCGATCATTGGCGGATGCCTGCTGACTGCGGCGGCGTTGATTCGCAGCGGGATTTGTCCACTGCACTGCTGGATGGCGGATCTTTTTGAAAAGTCTAGTTTTGGCACCGCGTTGTTGTTTGTTACGCCGATGACGGGTGCCTACGCGGTGATGCGTCTGGTCCTACCAATCGCGTCACCTTGGACGCTGCAGTGCATTGTTATCCTATCGGTGATCACCGCCGTGTACGCTGCGGCAATGGCTCTGGTGCAACGCGACGCTCGGCGATTCTTTAGCTACTTGTTTCTCAGCCAGTCGTCGCGGGTATTGATCGGACTGGCGATGGTCGAGCCGATCGGGTTGACCGGAGCACTGTGCGTCTGGTTGTCCATCGGTATTTCACTGCTCGGTTTTGGTCTCGCATTGCGAAGTGTCGAGGCCCGAACGGGACGGTTGACGCTCGATAGCTTCCATGGGTTTTACGAACACACTCCATTTCTGGCGAGCATGTTCTTGCTCACCGGGCTCGCCTCGATCGGCTTTCCTGGCACGATTGGATTCATCGGCACCGAACTGCTAGTCGCCGGTGCGGTCAACGTCTATCCAGTGATCGGCCTGATGGTCGTGGTCGCTGCTGCACTGAACGGGATTGCCGTTGTGAAAGCCTATTTTTACGTCTTCACCGGCACGCGGCACACGGCGTCCGTTTCGCTGGGCTGCCGCCCCGCCGAACGCATCACGGTTCTCATGATTGTGCTGCTGATCATCGGCGGTGGAATCGCTCCTCAGTTGGGGGTGCTATCTCGCTACCATGCCGCGAGTGCATTTCTGGAACACGAGGGTGTGGTCGAAGCGCCAACGACCGACAAATAAATCGACTCAGATTGGATCACGGTTCAACCGACCGAATCGTACCTGCTAGTGACTGGATGCGATAAGAGGATCAGGACAGATTTTTTTCATGTTGTACGTATTACCAAACCGCCGAAGCGTTGACAGCCAAATCGGGAAGCACGTCAGCGATCTCACGCCGGTGAAGAATCGACAAAAGGACTTTTACGCTCGCTGTATCCATTGTTGCTTCAATTTGGACGTTTGGATCGTAATCCGGCATGGAACAGCTATACCTGTCAGGCCATCACGGTTTATCACCCTTGTTCTGCCGGAAATTGTTCTATCGTCACGTGGTCAGCGATCCAGATAAAAATCACTGCACGACGCAATCGATCAACGAAAGATTTGAACTGCCACTAGGAATTGGTCAAGTACTTGTGATCGTTTTGTCTCTCGACGAAATACGGCATCGTTGCCTCAACCGGTGATTGCCCACCACTTCGCCATCAGCGACAATCTGACGATCATGCAAATTTCGAACATCACACTCTGCAATTTCCGTTGTTTCGGGCCGGAGCCCACAACTATCATTCTCGACAACGTGACCGCGTTGATCGGGGAGAATGGATCAGGAAAGTCCGCCGCGATGCTGGGCCTCGCTCGCCTTTTTGGTCTGACGAAGAGCGAACGCACGGTCCGAGCGGACGATTTCTTCCTTCCTGTTGGAAAATCTCGTAATGATGCGGGTCTGGGGTCGCTAGAGTTGTGGATTGATGTTCGCTTGGACTTTCCGGAAATGGCGGACCCCAATGGTGCCAAGATAGTTTCCCAGCATTTCAAGCAGATGTTGGTCGATGCGCCCGGAGAAGCCCCGTATTGTAGGATTCGCTTATCCGCAAAATGGACGAGGGGAAACCTTCCGGAAGGAGAGATTGAGCAATCGCTTTCTTGGATTCGTCAGGCAGGGAATCTGACTGATCCTATTGACCAGCGACAATGCAAGCGAGTTGATTCCTACGAACGACAACGCATCCACGTTCACTACGTGCCGGGTGCTCGTGATCCGGCGAAGCATGTCGCCGTATCGTCGGGTTCGTTGCTGAAGCGGTTGTTGGATGCTGCTAAATGGAATGAAGGTTTGGAACAAGCGGTTGAGCAATCAACGGCTAGTTTGACACAGGCGTTTGCGGATGAGCCAGCGATTGCCGAGTTACGCAACCAACTCAACGCATCATGGCAAAGTCTTTGCAATCGTTCTCGGTTCACTCAGTTGGCATTGGAATTAGAGGGACGTTCGCTTCAGGATTTAGTCTCCTCCTTCTCTGCTCAGATGCAGACAGACAACAAAGGCGAATCGGTCCTGGTTGATCGCCTCAGTGACGGGCTGCGCTCCCTGCTTTACTTTGCGATTGTTGAAACTGCCTTCAAGATTGAACAGGACGTAATTGACAACGCTGAATCATCCGTATTTGATGCTGACTCACTTGCGCCACCCAACTTGACGATCTTTGCGATCGAAGAACCAGAGACACATCTAGCGCCTCACTTGCTCGGTCGTGTCCTGAAAACATTCCGGGAGATCTCCCGCTCCCCACGCGCCCAGGCCGTTTTCAGTTCTCATTCCGCTTCAGTTCTAAGCCGGATTGCCCCGCAAGAGGTTCGGCACTTGAGGTTGCGTCCCGAGGATGCGAGGACTCAAGTGTCGATGATCGCCATGCCGGAAGATGGCACGGAAGCCGACAAATATGTTCGTGAGGCGGTACGCGCGTTCCCTGAACTGTATTTCGCACGACTGGTCGTGCTTGGAGAGGGCGACAGCGAACAGGTTGTGCTTGCGCGTTTGCTGCAAGCTAATGGGCTGGAGTCAGATCCGAATGTAATCTCAGTGGTTCCGTTGGGCGGGAGGCATGTTAATCACCTGTGGCGATTGCTTAGCAGTCTGTCAATTCCATACCTAACGCTGCTTGATTTAGATCGCGAACGCGAAGGTGGAGGTTGGGGACGGATTCATTATGTGTGCAGTCAGTTGCTGCTGCTCGGCCACGGAGACGAAGTTCGTGGTGGTGTATCACCGGAACAGTTTGGTGAGATGCCTAAGTGGGACGTGGCGGACATAAATCTTGAAACATGGATCACTCACCTCGAAAATTACCGCGTTTACTTCTCGAACCCACTGGACCTCGATTTATCGATGCTTCGTTCCTTTTCAACTTGGTATTCGGACATCGCTTCAGGAAAGCCTCGCGAATTTTCGGTGAATGATGAACCGACAAAGACAAAGCAAGTTAGACGTCTTCTCTATTCAGTGCTTGGTGTGAAAACTGGAATCTCCAAAGTCTATTCAGAAGTTGACATCGAACTCTTTCGCTGGTATCGCTTTTTTTTCCTCAACGGCAGTAAGCCTGCTACCCACATGGCTGCATTGTCTCAAATCGACGATGGAACGCTGATCCAGAATTGCCCCCCAGAACTCTCGCGATTCATCGCGGCGATCAAGCACGTCGTTGGCAATGAATAGGGCATCGTCAAGCCGTGTGCTGATCGCGCCAGAGGCACGGGATGCCGCGAAAAATCTTCGAGAACGCATCGCCGAACGCCTTCCCGAGCCTTTCGCGGAACGTTTTGACTCCTGGACCTACGCGGCTTTCGACAAGCAGATCCTTGATCGATTCCGTTTGGCAATCCCTGAGTGCTGGCGTCCACCCGCAGGCTACTCGCATGACTTCTACGAAATCAACGAAAAATCGGCGGGCAGGATTGTCGAGAAAGAGGCAAGCGACCTTGGCATTGATGCAGCAGAGTACACCCAGGTTAAACCGATCGCATGGATGCGAGAGTGCTTCTTGCAGAAGTTGCCGATTGATTCCAGCACGATGGGGGCAGGAACTTTAGAAGAGCGCATCGCTGTCGCTGCTTGGAAACGCTATCTTTCGCCCAAGCGTCCGATGTTGAGTTTCGGCATGATTTCGCGTCTGGCAGAATTGCTGCTTCGAGCCAACCCTAAGTTATTGTCAGCACTTCGCTGCACCTATTCGCACGTTTTCTTGGACGAATTCCAAGACACCACAGACCTTCAATACGATTTCGTTCGGACAGCGTTTCACGGGTCGCATTCCATCTTGACCGCCGTTGGTGACACGAAACAGTGCATTATGACGTGGGCGGGTGCTTTAGCAGGCGTGACGCAGCAATTCGCAGATGAATACAGAGCAGAACCCCATATTCTGCGATGCAATTTTCGATCGGAACCCGAACTGATCGCGATCATCGGCTCCCTGGCAAAGCAAATTGAACCTAATGCGGTAACTCCTATCCACGGTCTAGGAAAGCAGCGTGGAGAAGGCGAGTGCCGCGTTTTTGAGTTCGCTGACGATCTAGCGGAAGCAAAAGCGCTCGCCGAAGTGCTCGCACAGACGATTGAAGTTGATGGAGTTTCTCCCCGAGACGTGTGTGTGCTGTGTCGGAAGTTGGTACCCAAGTATTCGGACAAGCTTTCCGCCGCGATGCATACGCGAACCGATCAGGTCCAAGTCCGCGATGAGTCGCAACTGCAAGACCTCCTGTCAGAACCCGCTGTCTCGATGGTGCTCGATGCTTTCCAAGTTGCCACGAGCCTTACTTCAGAGCCAACAGCTTGGGAAAGACTTCAAAGAAACCTGAGCCAAACCACGTACGGAAACGGGAAACGCCACGTAAGCAAACGCAACAGGCTACTTTCAACAACAATCGAGAACCTTGCTAGATCGCTTCCTGAATGCCAACCCACGGGCAATGCGATCGGGAAGCATGTATTGGAAGTCATCAATACTTTTGGAATGGACGCAATCAAGCTAAGCCATGAACCCTATCGGCAAGGGGACTTTTTCGAGAAAACAGTGAAGGACATTGTGAAAGAACTGCTTTACCGATACGGCAATAAATCAAGTCAATCGCTCGATTGGACAAGTGTTCTTTCGGACTTGACAGGTGAAACGTCAATCCCAATGACAACCATTCACAAGAGCAAGGAGCTAGAGTACCACACGGTCGTGTTTCTGGGGCTTGAAGATGCTGCCTTCGGCAATCTGTCGGATCCTGAAGGAGAAGGCAACAATTTTTTCGTAGCCATGTCACGAGCAAAAAAACGAATTCTATTCACGTTCGCCAACCATCGGTTTGGCGGCAAGCAAAAGCGAGACAAAGTCGACGCTTTTTATAGTTGGTTGCGAGAAGCTGGTGTGCCGATCGAGGATGGCTCGACCGTTGATTTCACTTCCAGAATATGGTCCAACTGATGACGTGAGTCGCACGCGACATGATTCTCGGGTGCAAAGAACTCAGAGAAAAGCACCATGTAGTGCACTGTGTTCTCACAAGACGACGTCAAGCCCCATCGTCTGCGTTGTCGCCGGCGGTTTCAAAGTGAGCCACTTTCGCGGAGTGGCTGCGCCACTTCGAGGACGCGTCTTTCGCGACGACCTCAGCGGCAGGTCTCGCTAAAGCGTTTTAGGTGCATAAGTTACGAGTTCCTGTTGCGTGAGAGACGCCAAGCACTTTCGCGTTCTTGGCCTTCGGCCACGACCGCGAAAGTGGCTAAATTCCAAACCGCGAATGACAGTCTGCGTATTTGCTATAGCCAGGATTAATGTTGACACGATCTATCGTAAGCCAAGGTCAAGCACAACCGCTGCAACGAACAAGTTTTCATCGGAGCGTGACTCCGCTTGTTGGTCGAGAATCTGCTGGCTGATCGCGGCAGTTTGTGACGCGGTGTCGTTCTTTCGATAGTCCGAATCACTCCATTTGTCACACAGGAACCATCCGACGAGATAGACTCCGAACACTCAATAATGAGTTCGGCTATGGAGTCGGGAATCTCGCTTTCTCGACAGAGGACACGATGAACGTCGTGAACTCGCCTGCGTTCTCGCCTCGATCGCATGCGTGAAAAAGGTAACCCGGTAACGCAATTGGCCACGGGCCATCGCCAGTGATTCCGAAGTCCTCCATGCCGTGGAACCCGACCCTTTCTTGGACGCGTTCACTTGCCTCCGCCAAACGTCGGAAATCCGGGAACGCAAATTCAACATCTTCACGGCTTGCCAAGGGCAAGTTGTCCACATCCATTAGCTGAATGCCTGCACTCACAAAGGCTTCGATAACAAATCCCGCACAATTAAAGCGTCGTCGGATACGGCGATTCGTTTCGGGCGCGACGACCCATTGGTGATGCGGCACGATGACGTATTGCTGGAGCGGCAGAACGGATGCAGTTCGATGGTATTTGTCGACCGACGCAAGAAAGTTGACGATCGCATCGCACTCGCTCGGACGCAACTTGCAGTCCGCAATGGTGTGAGCGACGATTTGCGTTCTGCCGAACTGAGCTTCTGCTACGGGTCCACTTACGATCGGTGGTCCCGTATGCCAAACGTTTACGGAATCGTCGAGCGAAACTGAAGTGGAATTCTTCAAAAGAGCAGCGTGCTTCAGAAAACCATCCGAATCCTCAGCATAAGTTCCGATGATCGTGAAACGGCTGCACGGTGTTGCGGAATTTGCCAACAGCAATGCCGTAATGATCTCCACTTCGCCGCCCGAATTGCTCACAACCTATTCGTCCACCAATGCCAAACTTGCAAGATCGTCTTCAAGAACACCGAACGAATCCGAGTCCAAACTCACCTGTCTCCAGCTTGCTAACAGTTCGCGATAGCGCCCAGCGATGGTTCTCGAAAGCCACGTTCTGTTCAACACCGATACGCAGACACACAGCGGATTCGAGCGACCAGGAGAAAGACCAGCGAGTGCCATCAAGCACTCAATCCCAATTGCGGAAGTCTCTCCCGCACAAAAGACATCTGGCTCAAGGTTACTTCTGCCGAGTTTCTCGATACGTGAATAGAGTTCGGCGTCGAAGTTTTTGTCAAGAAGTGGTTCGACTTCTACCATGCTGAAAATAGCTTGAAGGACCACCAGACGCGTGTCAACTTCTCCACTGTTTTCGAGAAACGGCAACAGCCGCGCGATGCAATTGACTGGCAAGAGTGATCCAGCTCGATGGATGGCCGACCAACAAATTTCAGCAGCGCCAAACTCGTCGCGATCCCGGAATTGGCTGGCGGCTTTCAGTAGCGACTTCGCAACGGTCTCAAGTCGATCCGGAGGGAAGACGACGCTGTCCGCCGCACGAACGATAGTCTTGAGCCACTCCAGATCCAGATCGTCCTGATCGTCGAGTTGATCTGCGACATAAACTGCGACGTTATCCGGTGAAGCCACAAGCCAATGTTGCAAAGACGCCAGTCGAGTTTGCACGTTCGCATTTTCGTCGCGTACAACTTGTTCAACATCGCGATGATCGGCAACGCAAAATCTTTGTGGTAGCCGCCACTGCTCGGAAATGTCGGACAGTTGACGAAACTCATCGCCGAAACCACTGTTTTGGTGGTATAGGTCGATCTCGGAACGTTGCTCGCCCTGAATCATCAAGCATGTCGATTCAATCATTGAACGTCTTCCGTAACTTGTCGGTAATAGACGCTTCAAAGATGCGGTTGCGATGACTACGGAGCTGCCTCGCGACATGCCAGCAGTCCTTCTCGATCGCGCCGGTGTCACGGCACATGACCGTGATGTCAAGAAGTAGAGCCATATTCCCGAATGCCTGTGAGACGCCCGGAGCCAAAGTGATGTTCGCCTGACCGCTCGGTTCGCCAATCGGGAAGCCAAGGTTCATAGCGAAACGATTGATCGGTTCGGCGATTTCATCACTCACGTGAGGGTAGGTACGGACGAATTCCCGTAGCTCGATCTGCCCGGCTGGAAGTCGAATCTCATTGATAGCCCGCACCACAAGTTCGGAAACAGGGGCCTGGGGCACAGCCTCGCGGTAGCCTGCCCAAAGCCGACGACCAAACTGCTCAACTTCGTCCCATGATGTGTAAACCGGTAACCGACTCAACAACATCCCATCGCGGCGAATCTGCCAGACGAAACGCTCGGGTGACTGGCGAAGCGTGATTCCAAACGCTTTCGGCGATTCTTGCGAAGCATCGAGAACCGTTGTTCGACGACACGAGAACTCACCAGCGAATTTGTCCGCAAGTTCCGTCAGTCGCGAATCCAAATCCGGCCAATCCTTATCCGTCGCTGGACATCGGAAATCCAACATCGCTTCGCGGATCGGTGGTTTTGGGTAGTGGATATCACCATTCATACTGCCAATTGTACGCAACATGCCGCCCCCGAGGCAATCCGAGGGCTACGTCAACACGGCATTGTGACCATAGAGCCGAGTTGCATTGCCAACGGGTTGAAAAGTTGGCAAATCGAAAGGCCGGAATCCACTCGGCCAACACGCACGGAGCTGGCAGCGGATGCGACGGTTCGGTGAAAGATGCGAACCCAAATTCTCTAGTACTCGAATCTGTAACGCTGTGTCATCATGCTCGATCAACCGTGTATCCGGCGCAAGGTATCGTGGAAGATACCCAACTCGCGTCCCTTCCGCAGTCCGAACCGCGAGAGCATCGGGGTCTTCGTCAACGAGTTCATGCGATACGACAAGCAAGTCGCCCTTGGCTAGCTGTTCCGCGCTTGCGGACTGTTGTTGATCCAAGTACCGCAGACCATGAATGTAGAAATTCAGTAAGTAACAGGTATCACCGTCAGCCGTTGGCCCCTGTTCATACGGTGCAGCGAACACCTCGAACGATTCATCCTTCGGATGACAAGCACCGATCGCGAGATCATCGAGCACCACGAGCGGAGAGTCCGATCTATGTCCTTCCATGAAGAACTTTGGCGGCACATCGCCTGAGCTGATCCGATCGAAATCAAGTGGGTGATCGAGCAAGGGCAAGCCTTGAAAACCCGCATCAGAGGCAATGGTTGTCCCTCGCGTGTAGGCAAATTCAAATTGAAAACCGCATTTCTCGGAGGGCACAGCAACCAATCGCCCAACAACGCGAAAAATTCGCGACACGGGTTCACGCCAAGCAACGAAGAGCACGGGGAGTCGAACGTAAGTAGAAGCCATGAACGAAGTCTCGGAAGACGTTGGCGAAATAGGTTGAAGTTAGATATTTCGTAGCATACCAATTTTAAGATGACTCCGCAGGCATGATGGGCATTCGGGGTGGGGCGGTTTTCCAGAGGAGGGATTCTTCTTCGGCGGTGAGGCCGTAAGCTTGATTGACGAGGCAAGCGAGTTGCCACTCCAGGCGTTTGGCTTGTTGGCGGAGCTTTGAGGCTGGCAGTGCGGTGTCGTTGAAGCCGTCTCGGAGGGCTTTCAATCCGGCTGGTGTGAGTGGGTTCTTTTTGCCTCTTACTTTGCGGACGGCGGCTATGATCGTGTCGGAGTCTTGCAGCGATGCGGTTTGCAGGATACCTGGCAGCTTTGCGATTTCCATTTCGGTGCTGAGCCAATCGGCAAACGATTGATCGGCGTTTTGGATGCCGTCGATGCAGGTGACCAATTCTTCGGTTTGCGATGGATCGAACTGGGCTGGTGGATCCGGGATCGGGATCCCGGCAACGTACTGCGTGAAGTAACGCAGTGCCTCGTCCTTGCCGTGTTGTGCTCGTCGCCAACTGAACCACCACAGAACGGGCGAATTCAGGACGGCGAGCAACCAGGGTGTGGGCGATGAGATAAAATACACCGTGTTGTTGGTCATGCGGGCTTTTGTGTCGAGACAAAAACTCGGCGTCCACATGATGTCTTGGTACAGGATCTTGGGTTGTTCAAAGGCATCCCAATAGGCACACGAACGTAGTTCCCACCAATGACGTCCCTGGTCCTGACGCTTCATCAAGCGATCGCGGTAGCCATCAAAATGCTCGAACAGCGAAGGGTAGGTTTTGGCAAAGACGGACTCAGCGTCGTCGCCAGAGTCCGACCACGGCCAAGCATGATTTTCGCTCGACTTCATCGCGATCATCCAAAGTTGCTGCCACTCGGGTTGCCAACGTTCCACGTCTTGGCCACGCAAGTATGGGCGGATGACGGATTCGCAATTCGGGTCGCGGTCGATCAACGATTCCTTGGTTGCGTTGTCGATCAGGAAGGCTTCGTTGAATCCGGTCAGAATGCCCCGAAACGGTTTATCGCCAGTGAACGTGATCAGCGGACTTCCAGAAGCTTCGATCTTAGCAAGCAATGCGTTCGTTCCAGGCGGTTCAAGAATCCAATCGGCTTTGCCAAAGTGAGACGTGGGAATCGTGAAACCATCCTCGTCGATCTGCCGCTGCAAATCGTCGATGCGAAGTTGTTCGCGGGGGATCGAGCAAGCTCGTACTTCCGGGCGTTTTTGACTTGGTTCAGGACGTTGGAAAACCAGGATGCCGGGAAAGACGTCGGCGTCGGGAAAAATTTGCTTGGCGTGCCCAAAGTCGACCACCGACTCGATCCATGCCTTTTCAGACAACAAACCACGTAGGTTTTCGCCGTAACCCGCTTTCATCCATTTGTTGGTGACGATGAAGCCGAGGCGTCCACCCGGTCGCAGGAGGTTCAAACCGAGTTCGTAAAAGTAAACGTAAAGATCGGCCACGCCATCGTAGGCCGCGTAATTTGCCTCAAAGTACGGCTTGTAATCGCGTATCCATTCCTGACGCACGTACGGAGGGTTGCCGATCACGATGTCGAATCCGCCGTCGTCACCGGCTCGTGAAAAGACTTCGGGGAAGGCTTCTTGCCAGTCGAATGCGTGGGCATCGAAGGCTGGATCAGCAACGACGCTATTACCTTTGCGGATTCGGTCGTCGAGCGTTTCAAGCTGCTTGTCACGCTGGGCCGTTTTGATCCATAGGCTCAACTGGCAAATCTCAATCGCTTCGCCGTTCAGATCGACTCCGTACAGATTGTTTCGCAGAATCTCACGATCGACATCAAACAATCGCTGGCCAAGCAGTTCGGCCAATCGTTCATTACACTCGCGATAGGCGGCGGCAAGGTGATCGAATGCGGAGATCAAGAACGCACCGCTACCGCAAGCCGGATCGACGATTCGCAGCGAGATCAGTTCGAGTTCCCATGCTTCCCAAAAATCGGCGGTCGCTCGTGCTTGCGGTTTGTTCAATTTGGCGAAGTCGTACGCTCGTGGATCGGCGAGCGTCGTTTTGGCGGTTGCCGAAGCGGTTCCGAGCAGTTTCAATCGCAGTCGCTCAAAGCGCTCGTCGATCGTGCGGCCAACGGTTTCGGACACGATGTACCGCGTCACGAACTCCGGTGTATAGAACGCTCCTTCACGACGACGTTTCGTTTTGCCTTTCTTCTTCGTGACCGGTTCTTCGAGTGCTTCGCCGCTCTCGATCCGCAAACGCATCCGTTCCAGATCGCTGATCGACTGTTCAAAGATATGACCGAGAACATCGACATCCACCAACGGCTTGGCATCATCGGGCAAGTCGACCGCATCTTCGGGGGCACGGTATTCGTAGGCAGCGAGCTTGGCAAAGTGTTCACAAACGGCATCGTCGACGCTCAAGCCCTCCAACGCTTCATCGCGAGCAAACAGGCCACCGTTGTATCGAGGAATGTTCAGTGGCCCGTTGCCTTCATCGACGGCGCGGAATAGACCGACAAAATTGGTCCAAACCGGACGAGGGTTGTATGGGTCACGGTGATCGAATGCTCGCTTGATCGAATCGGGTGGTAGCAGCCCGCGATCTTCGCAGAACGAAATGAACAGGACGCGATCGAGTAGCTTTTGCGTATGACCGAGCAACTGCGTTGGATCAACGTTGGGGTTTGCCACACGCAACCGGGTGAAGGCGTCGTAGCGAATCTCCGCGTACAGGTCGTAGTAGTCGTGTGTCAGTCGTTGACCGACTTGTTCACTTTCATGGAGCAGTGCGTTGAGATGACACGATCCGTCGTCGGCGACCACGCGGGCTGCACCGAGCAGGAAGACGAACCGTTCGAGCAGCGGTTGCGACTGGGCCATTCGCGAGACTTGGAACCGCTCGAACGTGTATTGGTCGTGATTCTTGTGATACAGCCGCGTCTCCGTCATGCTGGTCACAACGATCCAATCACAAGGCAGATTGATTGCGTATCGGTAAGCTTGATCGACGGCACTCATCGACCGACCCGCGTGAGGACGATCGAGCGGATCAAACGGTCCTTTGCCTTCGACCGCGACAACAAAGTCATTCTGCTTCGCTTTGAAACGCCCCAGCACCGCATCGGCAAACTTCCCACCCGCCTGAACGTGTTGCTCGCGACTGAGCGTCCAACCATCGCCGCCACTGGCAGGCAGCGTGTAGCCAAGAATTCCCGCGAACACGTCGGCGAAAAAGTCCGGAAGAAGCTGCGTTTCCTTCAGCGACGTGGCGTTCCCTGATTCGAGCAGCTTGGCCCATCGCCGCATCACGTCCATCGCGGTTGATTCAGCGGGCAGCAAAAACGCTTTCAAATGCGGACGGAGAGCTTCGCCTCGGAAAAGCGGTTTGGACGTGACTGACAAACGAAATACCCCCAAACGGACAACGGTGCTTATATTATCCGGCCTATTTTCCCCGAGGAAGCTGCTGCGGACTACCCCGCGCCCGACCAGTTCGATGCCAAGCGACAGCGAAAGAATAAGTCGCGTAGTGGACGAGGCAACGAGTCCTTCGCTGCTGGACTCGTTGCCTCGTCCACTACCATTCAGCGCGTTTTGTTGTTTCGCTGTC
>JBDNIG010000508.1:0-5942 GCA_041688415.1 Rhodopirellula sp.
GCTTCGGTTTCACTGGGCACAACAAGATCCTGCTACTTCGCTCACTCCAGAAGCAATCACCTGGATGCCACCGCCATGCCTTGAAAATCCACCACACTGAGACATCCGTGTTGCAGGGTAGTTTCGTGTGGAGTTAATAAACGCCACTTAAGGAGTATCCGAGGAACAATGATTTCAAACGACGTTGACTCGCTAAACGTCGTTTTCAGGCGGCTCGCTCGGGTCTTCCGGGTCCCCACCGGCGAGGTGCTCGGGCGGTGGATTACGACGCTCCTGCAGTTGTCGCACGGCTCCTTTGAGGGAATCGAGCAGTCGCGGGACCTGGCCAGCGGCCAGGTAAACGCGGGCGCTGACGGCGGACTGCGGAAAAAAACTGGTCAAAAAATCCATTCCAAACTCGGTGGCGCCGTGTCCGATCATCACCCCCGTGGCATACGCCCCCGACAACACTTCGTCGGGAAGCTTTAAATCGTCATAGAGTTCCTGCGGCGTGGGGCGGCGTTGATCCGGTGGTGCCGGGGCCTGCGGTGACGAGGGGTCGCCAAAACGACTGCGATAAATATCGAGATTTTTTTGCAATGCCTCGACAAACTGCGGCATCACGGCGTGCGGGATCACGACCCGCGTCGCGACGCGATGCGGCCGCCCGACCGTTTGCAAAAAGTCGATAATGAACTCGGTCGGTCCCGTCATGACAATCGCGCCGGTGCTGAAACTACCGCCCGCGACGTGGTCAGGAATTCGCGCCCGCAACGCCGGGTTTTCATCGGGGGACGGTTGATCGGGATCAGATTCAGGCTGGTCGGGATTCATAGGGCGCGGCCGAAAAAGGAGGCGGTAGGGTGGACTCCGAAAGTCACCGTCAATCTAGTCTGCCAGCTCGATTGCTTCGAGGAGGCTGGCCGCCTTGACCCATGTTTCTTCCGTTTCACGCTGCGGGTCGCTGCTCGCCGTAATGCCACCGCCGACGGGAAACTCCCACACCGCGACGCCTTCCGCACTGAGTCGCTGAGTCACGGTGCGAATCAAAATATTGAAATCCGCCGCGCCACTGAGACTGACGTAACCGAGCGAACCACAGTAAGCCCCCCGGGGCTGGCCTTCGAGCCTCGCGATGGTCCGCATCGCCTCCACTTTCGGTGCCCCCGTGATGCTGCCGCCTGGAAAACAGGCGGCGAGCAAATCGGCAACATCCGCGTCAGGCCCGAGCACGCCACGGACCGTGGAAACGAGATGCTGGACCCGCTGGTATTGTTCGAGTTCGCATAGCCCGGTGGTTTCCACGCTATGATCGGTACACACGCGCGACAAGTCATTTCGCATCAGATCCACGATCATGATATTTTCGGAGCGGTCCTTTTCGCTGGCGAGCAGTTCCTCGCCGAGACGCGTGTCGACATCAATCTCTCCGGTGCGCCGTATGGTTCCCTTGATCGGACGCGTGACTACCATCCGCTCGCCATCGTCGCTCCCACGGACCTGTAGAAACCCTTCGGGCGAAGAACTGAGGATCTGGTACTCACCGCAATCAAAATAGGATGCGTAGGGCGCCGGGTTCGTGCGTCGCAGCCGCTCGTACAATGCTCCCGGAGAACATGTCGCGGGGTGCGTCAACGTTTGCGCCAGGTTCACCTGGAACGTGTCACCTTGACGGATTCGATCAATGATTTCTTGCACACTCGCGGCGAATCCCTCGTCCGTGAAATTACTCGTCAGCTTACCTTCGAGCGGTGTTTCAATGTCGGCTTTCGCTCGATCCTGAGCTTCGTGGCTATGCTCGCCCGAGCGTGGCTGAGTTGACTGACTCTGCTCGATCCAACGCATTACCTGATCAGCTCGTTTCTCCGCTCGCCCGCCATCGAGCTCGAACGTTTCACTCAGTCCAGTGCTGAGTAGCCAGACCTGACCGAGTTGATGATCGACGGCAATCGTCCAGTCATACAGCCCGATGGCCATCCCCGGGATCGCCGGCGTTACCTGGTCGGCGGTGGGACGCAGTGTTGGTTCCAGCCACCAGGCCGCTTCGTAGGCAATCAGCGCGACGATGCCGCCGCAAAACGGCGGTAGCGAGTCCGTGTTCAACGGACAATGCTGCAGGCCGCGACACCACTGCTGCAGCACCGACCAGGGATCGGGCGACGTCATGTCGGCGAGGCACCACGCCACCGGGTCGGCGGATAGAAACGAGTAACGACCACGATCATGCTGGCGATCCGACGCTGAATCCAACCATACGCAGTACGGCAGGTGTTTCAGTCGCCGCCACCACGATGTCAAATCGGTTTCACCGGCCCGATCGAGCCGCCGGGCGACGGGGATCGTTCGGCTGGCGGTTGGCATCGTCATGCGTTTCGCAGATCAAGGGAACGGGAGCGGATACGGTCGACACTGTTTTCAATCCGCGGGACTGAGCGGAAAGTGTTCTTCGACGACGGCGTAGAACTCCGCTGCGCTCGAGACCTTCGCGACGTGGGTGCGGAAGTGCCGGGCACCGCGTTTGCCTTGGGCATAACAGCAGGCGTATTTCCGCATCAAGACCGTGGCTTTTTCCTCGCCGAAACGCTCCAGCACGAGGCGGTAATGGTGCAACATCACGTCACGCTGCTCGACCATCGTGGGCTCGGGCGGGATCGGCTCACCCCGTAACGCCGCGGCCGCTTGCGAAAACAGCCATGGCCGTCCCAAACAGGCGCGCGCGATCATCACTGCATCGACATTGTATTTCTCAAACGCGGTCACGACTTTTTCGGGACGATCGAGATCACCGTTACCGATTAGCGGAATGTTCTTCAGGTGAGACTTGATCTCGCTGATCCGATCCCAATCGGCGTGACCGCGGAACATATCCGCCGCGGTTCGCCCGTGGACCGTCAGGGCCGCCGCGCCCGCCTCCTCGACGACGCGCGCGATCTCATCACAGTTGATATTGTTGGGATGACAGCCGAGGCGAATTTTGGCGGTGACGGGTGTCGGCGCGCAGACTTGCACGAGCTGGGAGATGATCGAGTGCATCCGTTGCGGTTCGCGCAGTAAATAACTGCCGCTGTGAGCCTTCTGCGTGACCTGGCGGACGGGGCAACCGAAATTAATATCCACCACGCTCACGCGGTATTCCTCGACCAAGCGGGCCCCGACCTTGGCCATCGTGGCGGGATCGTTGTCCCAGATCTGGACCGCCAAGGGGCGCGGTTCATCGGCCACACCCCACAGCCGGTCGGGATGCTCGGCTTCATGTTCGTCCAGCCACACGAACCCGCGCGCGTTCACCATTTCCGTGGCGAGCAAGCCCGCACCGCCAAACTGACGGACGATTTGGCGGAACGCCGCATTGGTGAACCCCGCCATCGGTGCCTGCAAGATCGGCGGATCGATCGTCAGATTGCCGATCTTGAGCGGGGCAATGGCGGTGGCGGGCATGGCAGGCAGAGCAAAAGGAAACGTTATTTATCAGCGGGCAATCGACCAGTCTCGATGACGGGGAAGTCACTGGTCAATCCCTGAACCATGAATTCGACCAAGTCGGCTTTCTCGGTATCGTTCAGATTCAGTGGTTTCATCTTGTCGCTGAGCCACTTGTTCGGATGGCCACCCTTGTCGTACCACTCGACGACTTCCTCGAGCGTTTTCTGACTGCCGTCGTGCATGTAGGGAGCGGACAGGGAGATGTTTCGCATCGTCGGTGTCTTGAACGCACCGCGATCTTTGTCCTCCTTCGTCACGACGTAGCGACCGAGATCGGGGTCGTCCGCGGTCATCCCGACTCCGATGTTGTGGAACTGTTCGTCGGTGAAATTGGCACCCGCGTGACAAGTGGTGCAGTTTGCTTTGCCGAACGTGAGTTCCATTCCACGGATGGCCGACTCGGTCATCGGGTTCTTTGCCGCCTCGGCTTTGAGCTGCTCGTACTGTTCGGCCAGTTCGGGTTCTTCGTCGAGGTACTCCAGGTCATCGGCAAAGGCCTTTTCAAACGTCGCCAGGGGCACGTAATAATCGTAGGGGGCTGGCCCGGTCACAATCGTTCGCTCGAAAGTGGCAAGGGCTTTGCCCACGGTGTCGATCGTGACGCCTTCGGGGAAAATGCGTTCGAACTGGATTTTATAAACCGGAATGGCCGCGAGCGTCTTGACGGAGGCCTCGTGCGTGTTGGCCATTTCGACCGGATTCTCGATCGGTCCCACGGCTTGCTCTTCGAGCGATGCGGCTCGCCCGTCGTGAAATTGAAGCGTACTCAAGATCCGGTTGAACGTTATCGGTGAGTTGCGGTTGCCCAACTGGTCTCCGACGCCTACCCCAAACTGAGTGTCTGCTGCACAGCCCATTGCAGGCATGTGGCACGAGGCACACGAAATCGTACCGTCGCTCGATAACCGCGGGTCAAAGTAAAGCTGGCGGCCCAGTTCAATTTTGGCGCGGGTGATCGGATTGTCTTCGGGAATGTGAATGTTCCCCGCCGCGGCATCGAGCCCACGTGGCAGTTTGACGTCCAAAGCCGCATGATTCTCGGGGCGAGCCAACCACTGCTTGACCTGCTCCATCGTCAGCGGCCCGTCGCCGGGGACGCCCTCGGTCAAACTGGGATCCCCCAGATTGACCTCCTCGGTGGGAGTGGCGTCAGGTTGTGCCTCGGCGGCCGTCACGTCCCCCGCGAACAGGCAGAGGCTGCTGAGACCAACTAAAACGGCGATGTTTGCTGCGAAACAGCGAATACTCAGCGACTCACGCCGCTGAGGACAGAAAGTGAGATTCATGGCAACTTCAACTAAAGAGAGGCGGGAAACCGGCGAAAGTACTCAGTCTAAACCAAGAAGCAAGCGTTCGCACGCCGATCGCACGGTCGAGGGGTGAAACGAACTCAGATCGTTGGAATGAGGAGGACTCGCTCAACTCATTTTTTCGAAAAATTTTCGGCAGGTGCCTCACTCGCTGGCGATGGTTGCTTCGGCGCCCGCGTCGGATTAGCTTGTGCTTCGGCGACGATTTCATCGTCCCACCTTCACCCTCTCTCCTGAAATCATGCCCGATCTGTTGCACCCGAAGCAAAAGGGCTATGCCATTTGGGCTGAAGCGATGGAACCCACCGTTGCGAAACTGATGGGCGAGCAGTGAGTTCCGTAGCCTGATTCTCATGCGCTCGTTGCCAATTCCCGGTCGATCGACCGGGCGGCGTATTGTTGTGGCAACCCTTATTATCTTATTCAGCGATAAACACAAACTGCCGTTAGCCACGATCCAACCAACGGAAAAACATAAAGTCCAAGCATGACCTTGCCGAACCCGGTCATTTCGGAAATCTTCATTGAGTAATCAATCGCGTAGCCCGCCAGAGGAGCGGCTGCAAAAAAAGCCAGGATAAACAAAACTCCTAGCAGTTGATACTCCCGAGACGGGAGGGGTTCTTCCAATTGCCGTCGAACCGATCGTCAAGCAAGATGGCCAAACAAAGAACGATTGTGAACGAAATGCAACAAAACACTTGCTAAAACGCGTTCGCGCACTTCACCCCAAATTGAAACTCATCGTTGTCGAAGACGGTTTGGCTAGCAATGCTCCGCATATCGCTGACCTGAAAGATGCCAACATGCATTTCTTGTGCGGAGGCAAAACGGGAGATCACGCTCATCTCTTTGAGCAGGTTATTGAAGCGGGGGATCGCAGCGAAGGTGAGACAGTTCGGGTTGTTTCTGCGAATGCAGAAAAACTTATCAAAAGCGACAATCGAGGTGTTGGACGAACAGGCCTTGATGCCAGTGTTCTTCCAAACGCCCCAGTACGTCTCCGAGTTTCTCGGTTTTCAATCGCACGCCTTGATCCGACGCGTCGGTCTGAAAATCCGTCAGTCGGACCACCCGGCGCGTGATCATCGAAAGCACGAAGCGATCGACCACCGGGATCCGCAGCGGTTCCATGATATCGCAGGCCATGCTCATTCGATCAGGCCGAAA
>JBDNIG010000509.1:0-6305 GCA_041688415.1 Rhodopirellula sp.
GCCACGCGACAAATTGTTTCATGTCGCGGCTGTACGCCTCGATCGTGTTCTTGGCCAGATGGCATTCGCGTTTGAGATAGGTCAGGAAATCCGCACAAACGGAGTCACTCGCGTCGATTTTTTTGGGAGCCGAGCCGCCATTTTGGAGCTGCTGCAGCTTGGTGATCCGTTTCGCCATGAGTGGTCCCTCGCGTGTGATTTCGCTATTCTCTATTTCTTCTTATCGACCCAGCTTTCGTTTGGAATGAAGTAGATGAATGTTTTGGTAGTAGGTGGCGCCGGATACATCGGCTCGCACGCCGTCGCTCGACTGATCACCGAAGGTCACAAGGTCGTCGTATTGGACAATCTTTCTCGCGGCCACGCCGCAGCGGTGCCCGCCGAGACGCTCGTTCGCGGAGATCTCAGCGATACCGATTTTGTTGAGAAAACCTTGCGGGATAATGCGATTGACGTCGTGATGCACTTTGCCGCCTTTGCCGAGGTCGGCGAATCGGTCAAGGATCCCGCCTCGTACTATCAGAACAACGTGGTCGCGGCGCTGTCGTTACTCGAAGCGATGCGGCGGGCGGACGTCAAAAGGATTGTCTTTAGCAGCACGACGGCGACCTACGGCCAGCCCGACAAGGTGCCCATCGCAGAATCCACCCCGCAAAATCCAATCAACCCCTATGGATTTACCAAACTCGTGATCGAGCGAGCACTCGCTGATTACGCCCACGCATATGGTTTCGCCTACGCGGCACTGCGATATTTCAACGCCGCGGGAGCGCATCCAGATGGCCATATCGGCGAACACCATGATCCCGAATCGCACCTGATCCCGATCGTCCTGCAGGTGGCCCTCGGTCAGCGCGAGAGCATTACGATTTTTGGCGATGACTATCCCACGCCCGATGGCACGTGCATCCGAGATTACATCCATGTCGAAGACCTCGCCGACGCCCATTTGCGAGCCATGGAACGACTGGAGACTGGCAAGGGAATTTGCGTCAATTTAGGCACTGGCAAAGGCATTAGCGTCCGCGAAATCGTGGACGCTTGCCGCGATGTGACCGGCCACGAGATTCCCGTTGTGATGGGAGATCGACGCGCCGGCGACCCGGCCAAACTCGTCGCTGATGCGACACTCGCCGGTGAAGTGTTGGGCTGGCAAGCCACATACACTGACGTCAAAGAAGTCGTCGAAACCGCTTGGCGGTGGCACCAAACTCACCCGCATGGGTACAATTCATAGCCGTCCGTGATCGAGGTAGCTGCCGTCGCCAGACGGCGGAAAGTCCACGCTCTGGCGAGCGTAGTTACACGTTTTCGGGTAGATTTCCGATGCCCGTGCGGGCCGCGATCAGCCCAACACACCGCCATTTCCTCAGCTCACTCTCATGACGCGACGAATCTCTCGACCCCCGGAACGTTCCGACCCGCACTGGTACGCGGACGGCCTGCGTTTTGAATGCACGCAGTGCGGTGCGTGCTGCAGTGGCGAACCGGGTTACGTGTTCATCGACGCGGCGGAAACCTCCGCCATGGCGGAGGAACTTCAGATGAGCGTCGCCGAATTTGAAAAAAAGTTCACGCGGCGAGTGGGGGATGACTCCAGCCTGGTCGAGTATCCCGACGGCGACTGCATTTTCCTCGATCCCAAGTCTCGCCATTGCCTGGTTTACGGGGCGCGCCCGGTCCAGTGTCGAACGTGGCCGTTCTGGGACAGCACGCTGGAGTCGCCCGCAGACTGGCAAGAAACCTGCGAGATCTGTCCTGGCGCGGGAAAAGGCCAACTATACACGCTGGACCAGATCGAAATCCGTCGCCGTGAGAAACCGGTCTGAAGGACAAAATCGAATAATTTCAAGATTGATTGGACTTTGACGATTGTACCGGTCGATACCCATTGTGCGGGTCATTGTGGCGCGGAGTCTACCGCCTCGGTTCAGGGGGCGGATGACAAGCAGTTGGTAGGCAAATTCACGTTTCGCCTTGCTTTCTGCGGCCACGCCGCTTGACACCCGCCCGCCTGCGTCCATACAGTGACGACTCCTAAGTCGAGCAGCTTTAGTGGTTTGCGTCAACACGACGCCGGCCACGCTGTGCATCCGAACGAGTCAACTGGGTGGGAGTGCCAGCGGAGTGACCAAGAAAGAAATCGTACGCGTCATTTCCGAAGAACTCGATTTGACGCAAGAGCAGACCAAAAAGGTGGTGCAACGGACCTTCGACTCGATTGTCGAGATGTTGGTCCGCGAGGGAAGAATCGAACTGCGGAACTTTGGCGTTTTCGAAGTCAAACTTCGGGCCGCCCGCAGCGCGAGGAATCCCAAGACCAGCCAACAGGTTCATGTCCCCGAAAAATACGTCGTCAGCTTCAAACCCGGCAAGGAGATGGAGCAGCGAGTAAAGAACCTGAGCGAGCAGCCCGGACGTCCGGGGTGGCTCGATCAGGATTACGAACCTCACGGCAAGCCATCTCAGCCACCGACCGCCGATTCAACCGAGCACCCCGCTCGATCCACGCACAGCCAAAATTCGAAATCAGCTCGCGAAGCTGACCGCCCGAGTCGCCCCACCGGTGATTGGGGGTGACTCAACATCGCGAGCCCATGTTGTTCACGGAGGAACTTCCCATGAAACTTGCGACATCGGCGATCGACGCCACCCCAGCGGCCGAAACGACTGGCCGGGGAAAGCGAGGTCCCTCGGCATCGCTCAAAGCGTTTGCCAATCAATCGGTCTTGTGCCTGGCCTTGATGATGGTCGCCATGACCTCGGTCGGCTGTTTCCTGCCAATTTATTCTGCACGGCCCGAACGCCGCGTCCAACAATTGCTCTACACCTCGGAAAACCTGCGTGCGTTAGTCGACGAGTGGGAACGATTCTGGCAGCTTGACGCACCCAGTCACCTGACTCCGATCCGGACTCACGGCGGCGTGCTCTAACTGAGTAGCAGCGTCTCGCCGAGACGTTGTGCTGAGCATTGGCATCTCGCCGAGACGCTCAATCGAGTCTCGGAGAGACTCGGCTACTCAGCTACAACCATTTCAGTAGCACGGTCCCTATCTAGCCCGTCCATTGAACCCATTTTTCTTCTTGGCAATTCACACTGCGGCTCCGCTGAGTCGTGATGGTGGCAGTATCCGGCTCGGGGCGATCGACCTGATCACCGCCATCACGTATCTCATCGGGATTGTCGCGATCGGATTGCTCGCGGCATGGCATCACAAAAAGAAGCAGGGCGCCGCCGAAGAGTATTTCTTGGCTGGCAAGAGCCTCGGCTGGCTCAGTATCGGCTTGGCGTTATTCGCGACCAACATCTCGACGTTGCATCTAGTCAGTTTTGCTCAGAACGGATTTGACACCGGACTGCTCAACGGAAACTTTGAATGGATGGCAGGATTTACGCTCGTCCTGCTGGGACTGTTTTTCGCGCCGTTCTACATCCGTTCCTCCATCGCGACGCTCCCCGATTTTCTCGAACGACGTTACAACCGCGTCTGCCGCGACGTTCTAACATTAATCTCAATAGTCTCAGCGATCGTGATTCACATCGCCTTTGCACTGCTCACCGGTGGCATCATCCTGGAGGAATTACTGGGTGTTTCGATGATGCTCAGTATCGTCGTTCTGTGTGTGTTGACCGGTGTCTACACGATTGTGGGCGGACTGCTTGCCGTTGTCGTGACGGAATGCATTCAAACCGTCGTGCTGTTGGCTGGAGCGGCCTTGATCACGGGACTCGCCTTTTACCAACTCGGCGGCACACCCGAATCGCCAGGTGGTTGGGATGGATGGCAAAACCTCGTCTCGGTGCTCGGGCATGATGGTGAGATGCAAAAGCTCTCGATGTTGCGGCCTCATGGCGATCCCGACAACATGCCCTGGTACGCGATCCTGCTCGGTTATCCCGTACTCGGCATTTGGTACTGGTGTGCCGACCAAACGATCGTGCAGCGCGTACTCGGTGCCAAGGATGAACTCAATGCGCGACAAGGGCCCATCTTTGCGGGCGTGCTGAAAATTCTGCCGGTGTTTTTATTTGTGTTTCCCGGATTGCTGGCTTACGCGCTCCATCAAGACGGGCGACTGGACCTGTCGCTGATCACCGTCGATGGAGAGGTCAACAGCAAGGGCATCTATGCCAGCATGATCACGGAACTGTTACCGATTGGACTGCGCGGCGTGTTAGTCGCGGCCTTGATGGCGGCGCTCATGAGCACGGTGTCGGGGGCACTCAACTCGATCTCGACGCTCGTGAGCTATGACCTGATCAAGCGGTTTCGCCCGTCGGTCGATGATGCGTCGTTGGTTCGATTCGGCCGGCTTTCGGCCACGATCGCACTGGTGTTTGCGGTGGCGCTCGTGCCGGCGCTGAACATGTTCGAGAGCATTTTCAACGGCATGGCGACGATCATTTCACATATCGCGCCACCGATCAGCGCGGTGTTGGTGCTCGGCGTGTTTTGGCGGGCGTCGAGTTCACGTGCTGCCGCGACCACGCTGATCGCTGGCTCGCTACTCGGCGTGAGCGTGTTCACGAACAACACACTGTGGCCCGAAAGTCAACTGAATCACCTCCCAGGCGGATTCATGATGATGGCGTTCAATCTATTTGTCGTCTGCTGCATGCTGCAAGTCGCCCTCAGTCTCGCGTGGCCCGATCCACCGCGCGGCGGCTCGGATATCGCTCGCTCAGGCGACCAACTGCGCGGCGCCGACCTCGCCTGGGAAACGCCATTGGCCGCACTGAAAATCCCCGCCCCCCGTCGCTGGTCCGACCCACGGATGCTCTCGGCCGGGCTACTTGTTGTGATGATGGGTTTGTACTGGGTATTTCGGTAGCGATCTCGGTGTTTCGATCATCATGTGAAAGAATCGGACAAGCTTTTGCGTGTGCGAGGACTGTTGCGGCATTCATCGCATTGATAAAACGAACTCGACGGAAATTTTTCGCTCCGGCATTGAAAGCGGGTGGGGGAGTTTCGCGCGGGGCACCGGATTCGTTACGCTCTAGGGCGTCTGAATTCCTTCCGTGTTCCTTTGATCGATTTGCACGATGCCTCAACTTGCTGATGCTTCCGCCTCGAACAGTTCTGTCCGCCCGGTTCGCAAATTATTGGCGGCCAACCGCAGCGAGATTGCGACGCGAGTGTTTCGCTCGGCCACCGAACTGGGCATTCGCACCGTCGCAATTTATTCCCACGAAGATCGCTACGCGCTGCACCGTTTCAAGGCCGATGAGGCGTACCAAATTGGCCAGCCCGGAGAGCCGATTCGTTCTTACTTGAACATCGACGCGATCGTCGATATTTGCAAAAAGCACGAGGTCGATGCCGTCCACCCCGGCTACGGGTTCTTGTCGGAAAACCCCGAGTTTGCCCAGGCACTCGAAGATGCGGGGATTTTGTTTGTCGGTCCGAGCGTGCGATCGCTCCGGGATCTGGGCGACAAGACCAGCGCCCGGCATTTGGCCGAGGTCGCTGGCGTGCCCGTGCTCAGCGGCACCGCGGCAGCGGTCGCATCGCTCGACGAAGCCGAAAAAGCAGCGGAGAAGCTTGGCTACCCCATCATTCTCAAAGCGTCCAAGGGGGGCGGTGGCCGCGGCATGCGGGTCGTTCAGGAACCTAGAGAGCTCGGTTCGCAACTCGAGGCGGCCCAACGCGAAGCCAAAACGGCGTTTGGCAGCGACGAGGTGCTTCTGGAGAAATTTGTCCAGCGAGCCCGGCACCTCGAAGTCCAACTGATCGGCGATCGACACGGTAATCTCGTGCACCTCTGGGAGCGTGACTGCAGCGTCCAACGCCGGCACCAGAAAGTCGTTGAACTCGCGCCGGCGCCGAACCTGTCGCCGCAGATGCGAACGGATCTATGCGACGCGGCGCTGAAAATCGGTCGCGTTGTTGGCGGTGGTAGCGGTTACGAGAACGCTGGCACGGTGGAATTCCTGCTCGACGTGGACGAGAACAAGTTCTATTTCATCGAAGTCAATCCACGCATCCAAGTCGAACATACCGTGACCGAAGAAGTCACGGGAATCGACATCGTCCGCAGCCAGATCCTGATCGCCCAAGGCAATCAGCTCGGCAGTGACGAGGTTGGACTGGGCTCGCAGGACGCGATCCGTACGAACGGCTTTGCGATGCAGTGCCGCGTCACGACGGAAGACCCCGCCGAGGACTTCCGGCCGGACTATGGACGGATCAGTCACTACCGCTCCGCGGCCGGTTTGGGCATTCGGCTCGATGCCGGCAGTGCCTATAGCGGCGCGGTCGTCAATCCGTTCTACGACTCCATGCTCGTGAAGGTCACCGCCC
>JBDNIG010000510.1:0-35501 GCA_041688415.1 Rhodopirellula sp.
AAATCGGCAAATTGAGATATACCGAACGACTCTCGCCAAGCTGCAGATCATGCCCCAAATCCTGCAGTAATTAAATCGACGTCGCGCGGGGTTGGGCGGGTTGGTGGGGACTGGTGTCTGCCGGATAGGTGGAGGACAGGCACAATCGACCCCGGATGGGGTCGCAGTTCCGTTCACATGGGACGCTGCCCCCATTCGGGGTCGTGTAGCTGGCTCAAATTCTTGACCGTAGGTGGCGCTGCGCTTACCTACGGCTAATGGCTGTCATCCCATTCGGGATATTTGTGTATAACTGACAGTCCCCTGCCCTACTCTGCCCTGCCCTGCCCTGAATCCTCGCTTTTCTTGAACCCTCGTTCTTTCCTGCGGCCTTTGGTCGCCTGCCGCCGAGCGTTAAGATAAGGATGTGACTTGCCGATAATCTTTGCCGCTCATTTGAGAAGTCTGCTGTTTTGACCGATCCAGCCAACCCGACGCCCGCGGCCACCGTGCCGCCGGAACCGCAGGCGAGCGGGCCAGCGGCGGCGGAATTTGAGCTGAGCACGCCGCTGCAATACCTGCCGGGGATGGGGCCGGCGCGAGCCGATCGGTTGCGAAAACTGGGACTTCGTAAAGCGCAAGATGTGCTGTTTTTCTTTCCCCGCGAGCACCAATTCCCGCCGCCACCGACCCGCGTGGATGATCTCCGAGAGGGAGTCCCGGCAACATTTGTGGGGCAAATTACGGATGCCGAATTGGTTTCACGTACGCCGGGTAAGTCGCTGTTTGCCGCGATCGTTGAGAATGAATCGGGCGCGGTGCGGATCGTCTTTTTCAACCAGCCGTTTCGTGCGGAGCAGTTGACGTTCTATCGCTACGTGCGGCTCAGTGGCACGCCCAAGCTCGTGGGTCTTCGGTGGGAGTTTACGCATCCCAAGTATGACGTATTGGAGGCGGGAGAACTTGCCGGTGACGCGGGCCAGGGTGAAGGGGATCAGGGTGAAGCGGGCCAAGATGAAGTCCGTCAGGACGCGGTCCAGCACGACGGCGACATCCTTCCTGTTTATCCGCTCACCGAAGGTATCAAGGACTACGAACTGCGGCGGCTGACGCGGCGGGTTGCGGGCGTGCTCGCCGGGCACGTCACGGAGGTCATGCCAGCGTCGCTACGTGCTGCGGCGACCGAGCGACTGCGTGAAGCTGGCGTCGAACTCGCTGGTGATCTCCCGGACATCGCCACGACGCTGCGTGATATCCACGGCCCGCCATCGGCGAACGCTTTGACGGCAGCACGAATGCGGCTGATCTTTCAAGAACTCTTCGTCATGCAGCTCGCTTTGGCGATGCGGCGAAGGTCATTAACAGGGCGATTGCAGGCTCCCGAGATGCCGTGCACGGCGCAGATTCGGCAACGCATCCTGCGCCGCTTTCCGTTCGAGTTGACCGCGGATCAAGACCGCGTGATCAGCGAAATTGCCAGTGAAATGGGACGTCAGTTTCCGATGAATCGGTTATTGCAGGGCGACGTTGGTAGTGGCAAGACGGTGGTAGCGATCTTTGCCATGATGTTGGCGGTGGCCAACGGACATCAAGCCACTTTGATGGCACCGACCGAAGTGCTGGCGCGCCAGCACTATCAAACGCTTTCAAAAATTCTCGCTGATAGCCGCGTGCGGATCGGGTTGCTGTGCGGGTCTTTGACCGCCGCCGAGCGACGAAAAACCCTCGCCCAGATCGCGGCGGGTGAATTGGATTTGATCGTCGGTACGCAAGCACTCGTCTATGACATCGAATTTCACTCACTCGGTTTGTGCGTGATCGATGAACAGCACAAGTTCGGTGTCCGGCAGCGGGTGCAGTTGCGATCCGGCGGAGTCGATCCGCACTACCTTGTCATGTCCGCCACGCCGATCCCGCGAAGTGTGGCGATGACTCAGTTCGGGGACGTGGACCTCAGCACGCTGCGCGAGAAACCCGCCGGACGAGGCGAAGTGCATACCTATCTCGCTAGGGACAAGTGGCGTGATCGCTGGTGGGAGTTTGTACGCGAGCGCATCGCCGCAGGTCGCCAAGGGTACGTGGTGGCACCGCGCGTCGGTGACGACGTAGGCAGCGCCGATGGATCGCTTGCCGAACAGGACCTGATGGGGGAAGAAGTCGAAGACGTGACCTCGGTCAGCCGCACGTTCGAGCGGCTTCGCGATGACGTATTTCCGGAGCACCGCGTCGAACTACTGCACGGACGGATGAAAGCGGAGGTGAAGCAAGAGGTGATGCGGCGATTCGCCGACGGCGAAATTGACGTGCTCGTCAGTACGACGGTAATCGAAGTCGGTGTGGACGTCGCCAACGCGACCGTGATGACGATTCTCGGCGGGAACCGATTTGGTCTGGCCCAACTGCATCAACTCCGCGGCCGCATCTCACGCGGCACTCACGCGGCTCACGTGTGCGTGTTCACCGATGGAGAGCGATCGCCCGAGGAGAGTGAACGTCTGAAGGTGTTCGAACAAACGTCGGACGGTTTTGAGCTCGCCGAAGCCGACTTTCGACTCCGCGGTCCTGGCGATTTATTGGGAAAAAAGCAAAGTGGACTGGCGCCGCTGCGGATCGCTGATCTCAACCGTGATATCAAGATTCTGCAGGTTGCGCGGGCGATGGCGCAGGAGCTGATCGATGAAGATCCCGAGATGGAGGAACCGGAGCTCGCGTCGCTGCGTGATCAAGTGCTGCGTCGGTACGGCGAGAGATTGGATCTGGGAGACGGTGCGTGAGCGACAGGAAATTGGAACTAAAATGGAGTCTCCGGTGTCAGAAGGCGGAGATGCTCGGATTTGCGTTCCAAAAGTGCTGTGACCCTGTCAGGGTCAGCGTGTTTATTTGATTCCATTCCGGTGGTGTTCGCTGCGCTCAAACCACCGGCTAATTGCTGCGATCCTTTCAGGATCAAGGCCCTCAGAAAACCTTCCCTCCTCTTCCGGACCAACCCATGACCCGATACGCGATGCCGCTGCTTTTGAGCGTTTTAGTCGCCAGTAACGTGATGGCTCAGAAGCCCACGGACGATACTGAGTTCGTCGGGCCGAACAAGGATGTGACGTATCGTCTGTTGTGGTTGATCGAGTCCGACGACGAAAACCGCTTGGCGTACCACGGACCTGCGAGCGACGGATTGTCGTCGGCGGGTTATGGTCGGTTGGTCGTGGCGGGATCGGCGACGGCGATGGTTGCCGTCGGTCAGCGCAGCACCGTGATGAGCACGTCACGTTATGGCCAAATGAATGTGATGATGTCGCTGCTCAACACCAGCGATCGCGATCAATTCGAGGTGAAGATCAACGTGCAGACGAAAGATCGATCACCAATGAATATAGAGACCACGGCGCGGGTGCCTAAATCGCATTGGTTCTTGGTCGGCGGTGCCGACTCAAGAACTGGCCAGCCGATCTATGCCGATGACGGCAAGCGAGCGGTTGCGATCATGCGGATCGACGATGGCGTGATGCTGCTGGACTGAAAACTCAGCGGATGACGAGCAGCGATTTCGTATTGCCTCGACGAATGACGACTTGCAGCGGCATCTGTTGTTGCTTGGCCGCCGTCAGGATCTTGGTCAATTGCTCGACCGATTTCACGGGGCGTCCCGCTGCCGTTTCGATCACGTCGCCGGCCTGCAGGCCAGCTTCGGCGGCGATGCCTTGGTCACTGACACTGGTAACGATCAAGCCGCTTTCCAGGTCCGAGTAGCCGTACTCTTTGGCGGAATCGGGCGTGACGGGTTCGAGCTGAGCACCCCACGGGGAGTCCATCCCCATGTTGAACATCGCCAAGGCTTTGTCGGTGCGCAATTGCAAGTTGACCGTGACGTTCATTTCTTCGCCGTGGCGATTGATCTTGATCTGGACACTTTCGCCCGGCGAGCGGCCGGCGATGTAGTTCACCAAACGCGAACTGGTCGTCACGGGACGTCCGTCGGTTTCCAGGATCACGTCGCCGGGTTGCAGGTCAGCGTTGGCCGCCGGTTGGTCTTCGAGGACACCGCGGATGAGCGCTCCCTTGTCGACTTTCAGCCCGAATTCTTTGACGACTTCGGGGGTCACATCGGCGACTTGCGCGCCCAGGAAGCCACGCCGGACTTCGCCGTTTTCGATGATCGAATCCAGTACGGGTCGAGCGAGTGCAACGGGGATTGCGAACCCGATGCCGGCGCTGGTGCCCGAGCGTGAGAGGATGGCGGTATTGATACCGATCAGTTCACCGTGCAGGTTCACCAGTGGGCCGCCGGAGTTACCTGGGTTGATGGCCGCGTCGGTTTGCAGGAAGTCTTCAAATCCGTGGCCGTCACCGACGATGCCTTGGACGCGATTCTTGCCGCTGATGATACCCGCGGTCACGGTTTGATCGAGTCCGAAGGGGCTGCCGATCGCGAGTACCCAGTCGCCGACGCGGATTGCTTCGCTGTCGCCGAACGGCACGGGCTGCAAATCGGTGCGATCAATTTTGACGACGGCGAGATCGGTCTCGGGGTCGGTGCCGACGACTTCCGCCTCCAACTTGGCGCCGCTATTGAGTTCCACGGTGACGATATCTGCGCCTTCGACGACGTGGTTATTGGTCAGGATATATCCGTCTTGGCGAACGATGACTCCACTGCCCTGCCCTTGTTGCTCCTGATGAGGTTGCGGCCCACGGCGACCGACGTTGCCGAAATACTGCTCGAAACCGGGCGGCAGTTGTTGACGAAGACCGCGTGGCAACCCGCGAACACGGGCGGTGAGGTCCGTTTTCGTGCTGATGCTCACGACGCTGGGCCGCATCACCTCAGCGACGGTACGAAATGCCGAAGAGATGTCTTGGGCGGTATTGAGATTCTGCGTGGTGGCTTGGTCGCGGACTTGTTGATCGGCGTGGGCTTCTGAATTCACTGCGCGAGGCAGGCTCATCATCAGGCCAAACAGGAGGGTGGCGACCCAGGCGGACGCTAGGACGATACTGATTCGTTTCCAGTGAAGTTGCATTTTCGAGTTCTCCGTGGCGGGGATTTTGTTTTTGCTGAAATAAAAGCTCGTGTTACTCTTACGTGCCAAATCCAATTTTGGTTGATCATTTGCCATTCGAACCCGTGTGTCAAATTTGGCAGAACGCGAGAGTGCGACAAAATTACCCAAGCAAACAACGCAGCCATTTGCTAAGTTGGTCGAAGGGTATCGGTGCTGTGGAGCCGATGAGTACCCTATTGCCCACACGAAGGGGTGTCTGTCGCCCGATAGTGCAGTGCAATGAGACTGATTCGCGGTGCGATTTGGGAAACGATGGATCTCGATATGATGCAACAAACCCTGACGGTCATTTTGGCGGGCGGGCGCGGCTCGCGGCTCGAACCGTTGACGCGGGATCGGGCCAAACCGGCCGTGCCGATCGGCGGCTGCTACCGGATTATCGACTTTGTGCTGAGCAATTGCCTCAACAGCGGCATGCGGCGAGTCCTGATGCTGACGCAGTATAAAGCCCAGTCGCTCGACCGGCATATCCAGCTCGCGTGGACGAACTATTTTTGTCGCGAACTCGGCGAGTTTATCGACGTCGTTCCGCCCCAGCAGCGGATTGATGACAACTGGTACCAGGGTACCGCCGACGCGGTGTACCAGAATATCTATGCGATTGAGCGGGAATTGCCGGAGTACGTGGTGATCCTCGCGGGTGATCATCTGTACAAAATGAACTACCAGTCGATGGTCGATTTTCACCGCCGCAAAGGTGCCGACGTCACCGTGGGTGCCTTGCGAGTGGACCGCAAGGAGGCGCAGCAATTCGGCGTGATGAAGGTCGACGAGCACGATCGCCTGGTCGAGTTCCAAGAAAAGCCCGAACATCCGGAGCCGACGCTGGACAACCCTGACGTCTGTTTGGCATCCATGGGGATCTATGTATTTAACACGCGGTTCCTGTTTGAGCGTTTATGCGACGATGCCACCGACCCGAACAGTAGCCATGACTTCGGCAAAAATATTATCCCGGCGGCGATCGCCGACAGCAATGTATTCGCCTTTCCGTTCACCGACGAAAATCGCAAATCCGATGCTTACTGGCGCGACTTCGGCACGATTGAAGCGTATTACGACGCCAACATTGATCTCGTGAAGGTGGACCCACAACTCAATCTCTATGATGCGGAGTGGCCGATTCGCTCGTTTCGACCGCAATTGCCGCCACCCAAATTTGTGTTCGGCAGCGACGGACGTTCGACGCGTCAGGGTGTGGCCAGGGATTCGATTATTTGCCAAGGTGCCATCATCAGCGGTGGCAGTGTGATGCGATCGATTATCGGTGCGGGATGCCGCGTCAATAGCTACGCTCAGATCGAAGACAGCATTCTATTTGACGATGTCGAAGTGGGGCGGCACAGTCGCATTCGGCGTGCGATCATCGACAAAGGGGTGCGGATCCCTCCGGGAACGGAAATCGGCTATGATCCAGTCGCCGATGCCGAGCGTGGCTTAACGGTGACCGATAGCGGGTTGGTCGTGATCGCCCGTGGCGAGCTGATTCGCACACAGGATTCCGTATCGTCGTTCGCGTGATTGATCGGACTGAAAAACACCACTCGCTGCCATGTTGCCTGTAAACGCGGTTCCGCCCGTCGTTGGCGTGATTCTTGCCTGCCTACTCGTGCTCCTTGGATTTTGGCTTGGTCGGCGGACCCGCCGCATCGAGACGTATCTCACCGAGGCCCACACGGACGCCTTGACGAGCTTGTCCAACCGCCGCGCATTCGACAAGCAGTTCGACGCTTTGTTCCAATCTTACCGCGACGACGGTAGTTCGTTCGTGTTGGTTTTGGTCGACATTGATCATTTTAAAGCGATCAATGACACACATGGCCATCCCGCCGGCGATGTTGTTTTGCAGCAGATTGCGGTGGCGTTGAGAAGTGGATTCGGCGACTCATCGATGGTCGCGCGCATCGGTGGTGACGAGTTTGCCATTCTCATGTTGGGCTCCATTGACGTTGTTGTGGATCGTGTTAACGAATGGCGCCAACGGACTGCTGAGGAGCCCATCGAGGTTGCGCAAGGCCCGGTCGATGTCGCGATCAGCGTGGGACTGAGTGAGCCCCGCGGCGAACAGACTGTCGGGCCGGTCGTTCGTCGAGCCGACGAGGCGCTTTATCTCGCAAAAAAACGCGGGAGAAACCGTGTCTGTTTCGACGCCGCCCTAACGGAATCAGCACCGATCGGGCATACTGACGGAATCATCCGCCCCACGTTCCAGAACGATACCCGCTTGGAAATGACATCGCCCTGCCCTGCCCCGATTTTGACCTGCACCCTCGACGAGCTGGAGACCAATCCGGAAGTGCAGAACCGGGTCAAGCAGGGAGCGGTCAGCATTGGTAATTTCGACGGTGTGCATGTGGGCCACCGGGAGTTGCTCGGACGCGTGCGTGCGGCGGCTGATCGGGTGGGTGGTCCCGCCGTGGTGGTCGTGCTCGATCCGCATCCGGCAACGGTCCTGCGACCGCACAGTGCCCCGGCCCGACTAACGACAATCCCGAGACGTGCCGAACTGATGGGTGAACTCGGCATGGATGTCCTCGTCGTCTGTCCCGCTTCGCTGGAGTTCCTCAATCGCACTGCCGACGAGTTTTTTGAGTTGTTGATCGCCGTTCGATTGCGGGCCCAAAGCGTCGTCGAGGGACCCAATTTCTTTTTTGGACGCGATCGTGGCGGCGACATCAATCGGTTGCGTCAGCTATGTCAACGGAGCGGGAAATCCGTTGAAATCGTCGAGCCGCGGCTGGAAGAGCAGCGGATGGTCAGCAGTTCGCGGATCCGTGAAGCGATCTCGGCGGGCCAAATGCGGGCAGCCAACGCGATGCTGCAGTCGACGTATCAAGTCACCGGGCGGGTGGCGAGGGGGGCGGGCCGCGGTCGCACCCTGGGCTTCCCAACGGCCAACCTCGTTGACCTCGCGACACTCGTACCGGGTCATGGTGTGTACGCGGCACACGTATCAGGTGAGAGCTTATCTGGAAACGAACAATCCGATCCACCACAGCTCGCTGCCGTCCATGTCGGTCCCAACCCAACCTTTGACGATGAACAGCGGACCAAGGTCGAAGTTCATTGTCTGGACTATGATGGCGACCTCTATGATCAAACAGTGACCGTTCATTGGTTGGACCAAATTCGCGGCATCAAAAAATTTGACAATGCCGATGCGCTCGCGGCGCAGATCAGTCGGGACGTCGCAGCGATTCGCAGCCTCGCATCTGAAACAAAACTTCGTTAACAATCGTTTCATCTTTAAAAAAGAAAGAGTCTCCGTGGGAGTCAATTGGAAAGCCTTCGTCGATCAAATCAGTCACTACCAATCGTTTGTATTGGTCAGCCACATTCGGCCCGACTGTGATGCCTTGGGCAGTGAACTCGGGATGGCGGAAGTGCTGCGAGCGATCGGCAAGGACGTCCGCATCATCAATGCCCACCGCACACCACCGGCACTCTCCTTCCTGGACCCCGCGGGCAATATCGATGTGCTCGGTGACAGTGTTGAAGCGGAGGATGTGAAGGCGGACTGCATCATGATTCTCGACACCAGCGCCTGGGCGCAGCTCGGCGACATGGGTGACGTGATCCGTGCTTCGCGCGCCGACAAGATGGTGCTTGACCATCATGTCGGCGAGGACGACCTCGGCGCGACGATGTACAAGGACTACCAGGCCGAAGCGACGGGGCAATTGGTCGTTCAAGCCGCGGATGCGTTTCAAGTTCCGCTCACCCGCGCGATGGCCGTTCCCGTGTTCGCCGCCATCGCCACCGACACCGGCTGGTTCCGCTTTCCCTCGGTGACTCCGGAAACCTACCGCGTCATCGCCCGGTTGATGGAGGTTGGTGTTGTGCCCAGCGAAGTGTATGGCGATTTGTACGAGCGTGACACGATCGGTCGGTTGAAGCTCCGCGGCCTGATTCTTTCACGTACGACCGCGGAGATCGACGGCGCGCTCGTCTACACCCATGTCAACAAAGAAGACTTTGCCGCCTGCGGAGCCGAAGCGAGCGACACCGAAGACGCCATCAATTTGACGCTTTCGGTGCGGGGCACGCAGGCCGCCGTGATCTTTGTCGAGCAGCTTCGTGGCGGATTCAAACTGTCCTTCCGCAGCCGCTGCGCGATGGATTCCAACGAGATCGCGCGTCAGTTCGGTGGTGGCGGTCACAAAGCCGCCGCGGGAGCGTTCCAGGAGGGATCGCTCGCCGAAGTCCAAGGACGCGTCTTGCCAGTCGTCCGCGAAGCGATTCAACGAGCACTCGCGTGAGCGTGACAAGCGTTCCATTTCCCGCGTTTCCATGAGGCAGTTCGATGTCGACGGATTATCCCAAGAGCCAGCACGGTGATCCCGTCTGGGAGATCGCTGAGTTGTTCCCCAGCCAGGGGCATTGGTCGGAACAGGACTACCTGCGACTCGACACCGGCCGCTTGGTGGAATTTGACAACGGGAAACTGGAGATTGTCGCGATGCCCACCGAACTTCATCAGTTCATTGCCTTATTCCTGTACACCCAAATCCGGTCGTTTTGCGATCCTGAGCGGTTGGGCGTTTGTTGCACTGCGCCGCTGCGCGTACTCGTTCGCGAGGGAAAATATCGTGAGCCGGACGTATTGTTCATGTTGACTGAAAATCGTCACCGCCGAACCTCACGGTATTGGCACGGCGCCGATTTGGTGATGGAGATCGTGAGTGAAGACGACCCAGATCGCGACTGGATCGACAAGCGAGAAGACTACGCGATCGCTGGCATTCCGGAATACTGGATCGTCGATCCCCGCGATCGCAGCATTAGCGTGCTAACGCTCGACGCTTCGGATGGCAGATATCACGAAGCGGGACGCTACCGTGGTGAACAATCCGCCCACTCGATTTTACTCGATGGATTCCGCGTTAACGCGCGCGAAGTCTTCGATCGCCCGGAAGTGGCGTAAAGCCGATCGGAAAACGCGTTCCACACATCAGCCGATGGGCGATAGCCCCGGTTGAACGGGAATGGACCGCCGCCAACACCATGCGGCGAATCGGTTTACAAATAGATCTCACTCAGGATTCGCTATTTGGTCGTCCAACGAATCCGTCGCAGAGGCGTCGGGATGCTCTTCAACGTACTCGAGACTCTCGTGAACGTCTTTGCCCGCGGTCCAGTAGAAAATCGTTCCGATTCCGGCGATCACGAGCTTCACCAGTTCGAACACGAGTGCCACGAGCGTTCCCGACGCCTCCGTCGCCCGCGCTGGCACGAGATGATAGAGCGTCTCAATCGTTACTTCGAGCACACCGATTCCCGCTGGCGTGATCGGCAGCGCGGAGGCGAGTATCCCGATCGGAACAATGACAAAGTGCTCCGCCAGCGTGGGTGGCGCCGCGTACATCGACGTGGCGATCAAATACATGCTGACGACGAACGATCCCTGGACGTACACGCTCATCAGCAGCGATAGGGCAAACGCCCAGGGATGGTGGTGAAACGCACGCAGGGGCGGTCCGATCTTCTCGACCAGCGGTCCAATGACAGTAATTTGGGAGAGTTGCCCGATCAGACGGTCCACGATTTTGCCACCGAGCACGAGCAGGAGCAAGAGCGTGGTGCCGATCCCCAGCATCACGCCCACAATCCATTTGATATTCTCGATGCTGATGCCGTTGAATTCAAACGGGTCGGTTGACTCGCGAAGGATCAGACCCATCGAAACGAGCAGCAGCAAACCGTACATCCCGGAGCCTCGATCGACCAATACGGATGCGACCGCCGCGACTTTTTTTCCCGGGCTGCGGCGGGCCAAGAAGACGGCCTTGAATAGGTCGCCGCCCACGCTGCCGGCGGACACGAAGCTGAGCAAGAAGCAAATGGAACTGAGCCGCAGCGATTCCAGTAGACTCAGCGGGATGCCTTGGCAGCGGACCAAGACCCACCAGCGTAAAAACGAGACAAACAGGGCGACCATGGCAACACCCAACGCCGCCGCGAGCACCGGATAGTTGATCGATCGCTCGGCGAGTTCTTCCCAGTTCGACGCCGGCATCCGCCACAGCAGATAGCCGATGATCAGGACGGGCGCGAGAAACTTCACGAGCCCAATGGCAATCGCTTTGAACTTTCGTCGGGGCCGTTCCGGTACGTCCGTCTTCACCGAATGAACCACTCATGAAATCCTTCGACGAGCAGTGCGGGCTGCGCAGCAACGTATCGAATTAAGAAGAATGCCGTCATCACGGCAACGATTAACATCGCCCAACCGCGGCGTGGGTAGGGCGGCGGAGTCGGACGCAGTTCATCGCGGAGATGTTTCGCGAACCGGTGCCAAAAGGCGAGCGGAAGGGCCTGTTCGAACGCCATCACGCTGCTGCAGTCGTTCCCACGAGCGAGGTCGAGCCGGAGGTGAGCGGTCAGTGCGGGCATGTGGACTTGCAGTTGCTCTTCGTTTTCAACGGCGCCGCAATCCATTGCTCGGGCCGCGCGAATCATGGCGGGGTAGACCTCCTCGAGCGTGCGGCCGTAGACGACTATTTTCGATCGGCAATTGATGACCACCAAGCATGCAAGCAGAAAATACAACAGTAGCAACGGGATCCAGACCCATCCGCCGAGCAGCGCGGCCGTCGCGTTGGGAAAGAACAGCTCCATCGGTCCGATCACGATCAAACCTGAAATCGCGACCAAAACGGCGGTCACATCGCGAGTGCCCGTTGTCACCCACACGAAACCACCGATGCGAATGATCGCGAAAGCGAGCAGATACGCAATCAAGGGCGCGAATGCGATCGTCGTGGCGAAAGGTTCAAACATGGGCGGATTTCTCTCCGGTTTTTGTCGCGTCGTTTTCAGGTGAGACGTTGTCCTGCGAAGCGTGCTGGGACGGCACGGGAGTGACCGTGACGAAGGCCACGATCGTCTGTCCCGCCACGGGTACGAGCGGGTCGTCAATCGTATTGATCTTCAAGAAACCTTCTTGATCAATCGAACACATCACGATCGCTTGCTCGCTATACTTGGCAGTGAAGTCTTCATAGCTAAATTCGGCCGACAGTTTCGTCGACTTCATCACCGCGCCCGCGTCGTGCATGTCACGCAGCCGCGTGTAGTTAACACCTTCCCCGAATAATTCGCGACCGACCAGGCTTTTGGTGAGTTCTCGCTTGCCCGGCGTCGTTTTCGTTTTGAAAGTCAATTGAAATAGTCGCGAGGAATCAAACCAATGTCGGCACTCTCGCAGCGCCAATGAGTTGACTTCGTCGTTGGGGGTCACGGCCATGAATCGGCTGATACCGGTGAGGTCCATTTCGTCACGGACGTATTCGTTGAGAATGTTCGAGCACTCGGCACGAATCCCCGCCATCCGAGCTTGGGTGACTTTGTTGTAGTTCGTGTCGACCAGTAGTAGCGGTATCTTCGCGTTGTTGAGTTCCTTGGCGAACTCACGGACCCAAGGATCGGCGCCGACGATCAAGATCCCGCGGGATGCCTCCTCGGCGAGTTTCAAAAATCTTGCCATCGGCCCGGCCGCGATGCCATAAACGGTTACCGTTCCGATGATGACCAAGAACGTCACGGTCGCGAGTTGGCTGGAACCGGGGATGACGAGATCAGTCCGACTTTCCATTCCCAGCGCGAACACACTACTGACCGCTGCGGCGACAATCCCACGCGGTGCCAGCCCTGCGATGAAGGTGCGTTCGCGATAATCCAGTGAACTACCCAGCAGCGATAGATAAACCGACAGCGGGCGGATGATCAACACGAGTACCACGAGCAAAGCCAACCCGGGCAATCCGATCGCGCCGACGTCGGCTAAATCCACTCGCGATCCGAGCACAATGAAGAGGCATCCGATCAACAGTGTCCGCAGATTCTCCTTCAACTCGACGATGTGCTCGATGTCAAAGTGCTTTTGGTTGGTCAACCAAATCCCGAGGACGGTCACGGTGATCAGCCCGGACTCATGGGCCAGTTCATTGCTGATCGCGAAGAGCAAGAGCGCGAGCGTCAACGCGGTCACGCCTTGCAAATGATCGGGCACCCAAAACCGTCGCATCGCCTGCGTCAGCATCGCGCCGCCGGTACAGCCGAGTACCAAGCCGACTGCGAGTGTCCACGTGAGCGAGCCGATCATACTCGTCCATTCCGGTGACGAATGTTGCAACAGCACCTCCTCGTAGACCAGCACCGCCAGCACCGCCCCGATCGGGTCAATGACGATGCCTTCCCATTTCAAAGTCGAGGCCACGCGGCGGGTCGGCCGGACCTGTCGCAGAAGCGGCCCGATGACGGTGGGGCCGGTGACCACCAAAATCGCGCCGAGCAAGGCACTGAGCTGCCATCCCCAATCCAGCAGGTAATGCACCGCTAGGGTATTGCCGGCAAATGAAAGCAGTGCCCCGATCGTCACCAGACGCAGCGTTGCCGCTCCGGACTCGCGGAGTTCGCCGAATTTCAGTGTCAAGCCACCCTCGAACATGACCACGCCGACGGACAATGCGACGAGGGGGAACAGCAGATTTGGGCCAGCCGTATGGTCTCCGTCGGTCAACTCGGCCAGGAACGCATCCGGCTGAACGAACCAACCCAGAAAAATGCCGAAGAGCAGCAGTACTAAAATGCTGGGGGCCCCAGTTCGCCACGCCAGCCACTGAGCCGTCACGCCCAGAGCGGGCACCAAGGCCAGGTAAAGCAGAAAGTCCATGGCGCTGATTCAGGTCAACAAGGAATGGGAAAGGTTTCGACCCGTCGCATTGTAGCCAGACGGCTCCGCCCGTCTGAGCTAGGGGCAAATGGTAGCCCAGATCGCGACGCAGATCGAAGCCGTTTTGTGAGCACGCGTCGAAAAATTTTTGCTTGCAGTGAGGGATCTGGCTAGCGAACGAAGCGGCATTTGCCATCAATGGTGAGCCGAGTGCCGTAAGGCACCGGGCAACGTGACGTGCAGGGCCACTTACTCGCTTCAGCTCACAAAATCTGTCGCAATCGCCACCACCGAGAAGGTTGTCAAAAAACTTGTCCAACGATGCCAAGCACGGGCAGGAAACTGAAGCTAGTGGTCAATCGCTTTGTTCAGGTTCCTGCTCTCACGACGGGCGGAGCCGTCGGTCGACAATGCCTGCGGCCAACATTGTAGCCAGACGGCTCCGCCCGTCTGAGCTGATCCACGCCTGGACCCATCACTGCGGCTTGGCGTGATCCGGCCAGCGATTAATGAAAAGTTGCCTGCGACGTTCAGGCGAGATGCACAGCCATGCTAAGCTGGGGTGGCGCGGGCCGTCTGGCTTGCGGAGGTTGCAATGCAGTTGATCTGATCTATCTTGCCCTCCTCCATTGCATTTGACGCTCCCACCTCACGGCACGGCGATCCAACACTTTTCTGCTGATGAAACCATCCACCGCATCCGCTTTCACCGACGACGTGCTGGCCCGCCACGACGGGGTTGCGCTCGCGCGCCTGATTCGTGATGGGGAGGTGTCGGCCGGCGAGGTGATTGAGGCGGCGATCGAGCGGGCGAACCGGGTTGAGCCGTCGATTGGTGCGATCGTCGCGGAGTGTTTTGGCGCAGCCCGGCAGCGTGCTCGCGAACCGTTCGGTGGGGCGTTCGCCGGAGTCCCGACGGTGGTTAAAGACATGACCGACGTCGCGGGGTTGCCGACGCGATTCGGGACGGCAGCTCTGGAACATTCCCCACCCGTCAAACGAACGCACCCGACGGCCCAGCAATTGTTCGACATGGGCATGATTTGTTTGGGCAAAAGTACGATGCCCGAATTTGGGTTCACGGCTGCGACGGAGTTTCCCGATCGCCCGCCCACGCGCAATCCCTGGAACCTCGACCACACGCCCGGCGGATCGTCCGGTGGTTCGGCCGCCCTGGTCGCTGCCGGTGTCGTTCCGATCGCCCATGGCAGTGACGGTGGCGGCTCGATTCGCATCCCAGCCTCCTGTTGTGGCTTGGTCGGGCTGAAACCAACGCGTGGTCGCTTGCCTGCATCGCAGGGTCGCGAGCCCTTCGTGGGCATTGTGACCGATAGCGTGCTGACACGCACGGTGCGCGATACCGCGCTGTTTATGTTTGAGGCCGAGCGGCTCACTCCACGTGCGGGGTTCACCCCCATCGGTCATGTCAAGCGACCACTCGAACGCTCGCTACGGATTGCGGCGGTATCCGGTGAATCGCTCGATGGTCCCGTCGACGCCGTCGTCAAACGCCAATTTGAATCGACCTTGAAGCTGCTCGAATCGCTCGGCCATCAAATCGTACCGATCGAGCTGCCGAGCACCGAGCAGTTCGCTGAGGACTTCCGCAACTTTTGGTCACTATTGGCTTGGACGGCGGTATCGACGTCCAAGCGATTGATTGATTCGAGTTTCGACCGCAGTCGACTGACCGGCTTCGTGAAAGAGTTGGCGGGCCAAATGCCGCGCCGCCTGCACAAGCTACCAGGAGCGGTGTCGCGACTGCGGCGGTCGTCGCGGCGGTGTGCCCGCTTGTATGCCCAGCACGACGTGATGGTCAGTCCCACGGTGGGCCAACGGCCTCCGCGGATCGGTCACCTCGCGATGGACCTCCCCATGGATGTGTTGATGCAGCGGATGCGGCAATGGGCGTGCTTCACTCCCATCGCCAACGCCACCGGGGCGCCCGCCATCACGCTCCCGCTCGGCTTTGATGCCGAAACGAACCTACCGATCGGGATCATGTTCAGCACCAACTTGCAGCAAGAACGGTTGCTGCTCGAGTTGGCGTTGCAACTGGAGGCGGCGCAACCATTTCGGTCGCTGGAGTGAGGGAAAATTGGAACAATAAGTGGCGTAAGCTTCCAGCTTGCGTTTTCTGAATCGCAAGCTGGAAGCTTACGCCACTCGGATCCGACGGTTCTTAGCGGCCCTTCGTGTACCAGCCGCTGTCCTGGGACTGCTGACGAATTTTCGACTGCCATGCGTTCGCTTGAGGTTTATTCACATGCGATCGCGCGGGTTCAGCAACATGGCGAGGCGTTGTGTCTCGCGATGAGCGTGCGGGCACGCGGTCACCCGTTCCCTGGATCGAGGCTTCACGAACCGGGACGCTGGGACGTTGCGGCTGATTGGAATGGCTCGATGTTCGCGGCACGCCGCGATAATGCGATGCCGAGGGCGGAGGCAATGCCGGTAGGAAGTCGGGGGCCTTCAATGGCTCGGACGTATCGAACGGGTTGTGGTAGTCATCCGGCGCGGGAATCGGGCGGACGCGTGGTGCCGAGTCAGAGGATTCGTAAACGAGACGGTTGCTGTGCTGAGTGTTTGGCGTTCCCGTCGTCAAGCCTTGGAGGTCCCGTGCATCACGGTCGATCTCCGTTTGGGTGCGTTGGCGAGTGTCCTCCGTCGATGGACGACTGTTGTCAGGGGAATTAAGTTGGTTGTGCGAACCAGTGGCGGGTTCTTTCGATTCGGAATCGCCATTGTTCGGATCGCTCCCATACGGATCGGGGTTTTCTTTCTCCGGTGCAGGGTGAGGTGTGTACTTCGACGGAGCTTTGTCTTCGGCTTCTTTCTGTGTCGCGGTGCGACCGGCTTCGTAGCCTTGGCGGTAGGCATCGTCGACGGCCGCCGCACTGTCTTGCTGATCTGAATGGGCTTGCTGATCCGAATGGGCTTGCTGATCCGAGTAGGCGGGTTTGGCCGAACGCTGGCTCGATGAATCGAGGTCCGGCTGCACCTCGCGCTGGTAGGTTGGCGAGCCGCTGGAGGAACCACCGGTCAATGGACTCAGGTTCGAGTACGCATCGCTAGCATCGGATTCCGGATAGCTCAGGCGACCAGAAAAATTGGAATCGGGCGACTGGGGTAGCGTCGGCGGTGCGAGCGGTTGCAAATCACCATTACCAGAACCGCTATCGGCCGGGCTTGCGTAGCCATCGGAGAAAGATGTGCTCGGAATGGGCGAAGTCCCGTAGGACGTGCCGGCCGCGGGATCATAGGGGGACGTGGCGTTGCAGGGAGCGATTCCAGTGTTCGGATCGACGTTACACGACGAACCAGCGGGCGATGTCTGGGCGTACGACGGCGCCGGCTCCAAGGTCGCGTAGGGTGTCCGTTGGAGCTGTTGGACCGTCGACGCACAAGGCTGCTGGACCGTCACCGTCGTGCCGGTGACTGGATCGACCGTCGTTGCGGGCCGATAGTAAGTGATCGGGGCCGTGTAATAAGACGAGCGATATTCGGTACCGAGCAGCGAATCAAAGAACCGCGCCAATCCGCCGCGTGGTTGAGCTGGATACGTTGGCGTAACCGGTAGCTGCACCGACGACCCATAGTTGGCTTGGTAACTGTTCGGATACACGTTTCCCGTACCGAATGGGCCTCCCCCGGCTGGCACCGCGCCGCGGTACCCCGACGTGATCTGTTGATCGGAGTACACCGAAGGATTGTTGAGCGGCACCGCACCGTAGGCTGGTTGTTGAACCGAGTTGGGCTGTGCGAACGAGCTCGTGCCCGTCAGTGGCAGCAACGACGAACTCGGCGCAGCCGTCACCACGGGCGCGTATCCGGCCGTGTACGGTGCGGATCCCACCGCGTATCCTGGCGTGACCGACACCGCCGGCGCACTCGCGTACGCGGGCTGGCGTCCGTACAACCAATCCGTCAAGCAACAAGCCGATGCTGAGGGTGCCGATGTCGCGCAGACCAGCAGCGCATACAGGGTGCGGCGAGCGGGGGGCATTCGTGATAAGTGGGCAGGCATGGGCCGTTCCAACGGTTAGCGTTCAAAGCAAAAACAAGTCGTGTGAAACACGGGCGCAACGTCACCAAAATCGGCGATTGGGGAGAGGTTCTGGTCCAAGTGAACGTTGCAGCACCCTCTCAGTCAATGGTTCTTGAGCCAATATTAAAATCTTGCGAAAGGTTACCAGTAGCAAGGTTCCGACTAAAACGACTGTGCGGATTATTCCGCCGCACCGGGCGGCCAGATGGACAGCTAGCCGCGACGACTGATTATGATAATCGCAGATTGAGTTCGCCGCGCGATCCGCCGCGTGAAGTCACCAAAAAGTTTCTGTCGCGGTCCGCGTCGCCGCTGTCCAGCGTGATCTCGCTTCATCCAATGGCACGGATTCGCAGCGGTGCAGCTTCGCCACGCGGGCGATTTTTTACGAGCGGTTTGGACCAGCACGCGGCCGAGATTGTCGCCTTTCGCTCCGCGAAAGTAGCGTGCTGTCGCAGAGCTAAAGGAGACAATCCGCCAGTTATTGTTCCGACGATCTTTCATTCTCGCTTTTGCGGTGTGCGGTCGATTGCGGGGCGCTGTGCTGCCGATCGATTTGTCGCTGTCGCTCGCGGCGACGGCGGCGTTGCTCGTCCGTGACGTCGGCGGCACAGCGCGGGCAAGCCACGCCGTGCTCGTAGCGAGCGTCCGCTGTCATTTCCTGAGTCACCGGCCACCCGCAGCCGTGACATAGCGAGTGCTCGCCCGTTTGCAGTTGATGATCGACCGACACGCGGCTATCGAAGACAAAACACTCACCCTGCCACCGAGACTTCTCCGGTGAAACTCTTTCCAAGTAATTCAGGATGCCGCCACGCAAATGGTAGACTTCTGAAAACCCGCATTCCTTGAGATATGCCGTTGACTTTTCGCACCGAATCCCGCCGGTGCAAAACATCGCGACCTTGGGATGCCGCTCGGGGGCAAGGTTTTCGGCAACGTACTTGGGGAACTCGCGAAAGGAATCCGTGTTCGGGTTCATCGCTCCGGCAAACGTTCCGATTTCGACTTCGTAGTCGTTGCGGGTATCGATCAGAATCACATCGGGATCGTCCACGAGCGCATTCCAATCTTCTGGGTCGACATACGTCCCGACACTGTGGAGTGGATCGATGCCGTCGACGCCCATCGTTACGATTTCATTCTTCAGTCGCACGCGGGCGCGGCGAAACGGGATCCGCTCGCACGTCGACCACTTCACGTCCGTCGCCGCAAACGGATGGTGAGCGTCATGTTCGAAGCTCCGCAGGCAATCCACAAACGCCCGCAGCGCCGACGGCTTTCCCGCAATCGTGCCGTTGATGCCCTCGCTGGCGAGCAGCAGCGTGCCGAAAATCTCGTCTTGCTGCATCCGATCGAGCAGCGGAGCCTGCAGTGACGGATGATCCGCGAGCGGCGTGAAACGATACAACGCCGCCACCAGCACGGAGGGCATCTCGGTCGAATCGGTCGGGAAATTTTCAGTGCGGTCGGTCACGGGCACCCTCGGTGTGAGCATCGCGATAGTTTAGCTTGCTCGCGGCATCCAGTCCAGATTGCCGAGGATTGGCACGACGGGCGACCATCGCCTCCTTGCGGCTTTGGCAATTGTCATGCCCATAGCAAACCAAATCGAAGGTCAAATATTCACGAGCAAAAACTGCGGCAAGCCCCAACGGGGCGGCCCTACAATAAAACTCCTGCGTGGCCGATGAGCAGCTCGTGGGGTGACGCGGCGACCGGAATTCCTTGTTATTATGCGTTGATGAACATGACTCTCCTCCCAAAAACGGCTGCGACATTGTCACATGTGCTGCCCAGCGTCGTACTGCTGTTGCTCATCGGCTGCGGAAAAACGACGGTAATCGTTGCACATGACAGCGAAAGACCGCAATCGGCAGAAAAACAGCAGGCAGACTCCAAGCCCGCCCGCGTTGCAAATAAAGCCCCCGCTAGAAAGAAGACGCCAGCCACTACGCAGTCACCCGCCAAGGCACCGGTCGATGTCACCAAGTTCATGGACGATGCGCTGAACGGAGATACCAAGGCCATTGAGCAAGCCATCGCGGACGGAGTCGACGTCAATGCGACCGATGAAGAAAAACGCACCGCCCTGATGCTCGCTGGGTTCAACGGTCATACCGCGACCGTGAAGATGCTGCTTGATCATGGTGCGAAACTCAGCAACCGCGATTCGATGGGCCGCACGGCGCTGATGTTCGCCGCGACGGGCGACAATGCCGCCGCGTGCCAAGCGTTGCTCGATGCGGGCGCGGAAGTCAACGTGACCGACACCGGCGAAGGTTTTACAGCGCTCATGCACGCCGCCGCCGAGGGACAGCTCGAAGTCGTCAAGTTGTTACTCAAACACAACGCCGACCGTAACCGCCGCGACATCGACGGCGACACCGCCCAAAGTTTTGCCAAGAAAAATGGTCATGCCGAGGTCGTTCAGGCACTCGCGAAATAGCGTGGCATAGGCGTCCCGCCTGTGATTTTCAGAAACACAGGCAAGATGCCGATGCCACGTCCAGCAAAAAAACCAGCATTTTTTCGCATGTGTCCGTGTGATTCGGCGATCGCCAGGGACTACAAAGGGTAGAACGTCCCTCTTCTCACGCGACCGAGCGCTTTCAATACCGTGCTGGATCCCGAAACACGACCGAGCTTGATCGTCCGGCTGCGCGATCCCAACGACCAGTCGGCATGGTGGGCATTCGCGCAAGACTACGAGTCGTTTCTAAAACACTTGGCGATTCGGCTCGGCGTGCCCACGCACCACGTCGCCGACGTCACCCAGCAGATTCTGCTCGCGATTGCCACCTCGGTCGACCAATGGTCCGCCGACGGACGCGAAGCGTCATTCCGCCGCTGGGTCCATACCATCGCCCGGCACACCGTGATCAAGTTCATGGCGGGTGTCCGTCGTCACCCCGCGCCGCTGGGCGGCTCCGACGCGATCCGTATGCTCGACGCTCAAGTCCACCCCAACGATCCATCGATCGAGAGGCAATACGACCACGAACTCATCGTCTGGGCCGCTGGAAAAGTGCGCCATGAGTTTGCCGCGACGAGTTGGCAAGCCTTCATACGGACCATGATTGATGGCGAGCCCGTCACCGACGTCGCCGCGTCTCTCGGTGTCTCGACCGGCAGTATCTACATGTCACGCTCGCGGATCATCGCCCGCATTCGCATCCTCATCGACGAGGTGATGCAGTGAGCAAACCAACATTCCGCCGAGATCATCCCGACGACGACGTGTTGGTGGCATCGATTCACGGCGACGTCGATGACGTCCTCGAATCCGCCGTCATCTCGCACCTGGATCAATGCCCCGCGTGCTGTGATCGACTGCAACACTTGGCCGCGGATCCGGCGTCTTGCGAGCGGATCACGCAGTCACTCGGGCGGGAGAGCCTGGCGACACGATCGACCGAACTCGCCGAACATGGCACCGGCAACCTCGCCGATTTTGCCGTGACATTCTTGCAGCCTTCGGATCACCCCGATGCGATCGGTCGGTTGGGTGATTACGAAGTCCTGTCGGTGATCGGCCAAGGCGGCATGGGGATCGTGCTGAAGGGTTTTCAGGTCGAACTGAACCGACCGGTGGCTTTGAAAGTAATGTCGCCGCACTTGGCGACGCTGGCGATCGCGCGGCAACGGTTCATGCGTGAAGCACTCGCGACGGCAGCGATCGTGCATCCCAACGTGATGCCGATTCTATCGGTCAGCGAATCGTCGGCGCAATTGCCGTTCTTGGTGATGCCGTTTGTCGCCTGTCATTCACTCCAGCAACGACTCGATGCGGACGGGCCGCTGCCGATGGAGGAGTGCTTGCGGATTGGTGTCCAGGTCAGCTCGGCGCTCGCGGCGGCTCACAAGCAAGGGCTCGTTCATCGCGACGTCAAACCAGCCAATATTCTGCTCGAACGCGGCATTGAACGCGCCATGCTGACCGATTTCGGATTGGCCCGCGCCGCCGATGATGCCACCGTCACGCGGTCGGGCGTGATCGCGGGGACGCCAGGCTACATGTCGCCCGAGCAGGCGCGAGGTGAACCGATCGATGCCCGCAGCGATCTGTTTTCATTCGGCAGCGTGCTCTACGCGATGGCGAGCGGCGTCGCACCATTTCGGGGCGAAACGAGCTATGGGATTTTGCGCAAGATCACCGACCACCCCCACCGGCCGCTTCGCATGCTCACGCCATCGATCCCAGCGTGGTACGAGACGCTCGTTGACAAATTGCTTGGCAAAGACGCGGTCGATCGGTTCGACAATGCCAATCAAGTGCAATTGATATTGGAGTCCTGTCTGGTGCATGTGCAGCAACCCGGTGCCGACCTACCGCCCGAATTGAAGCCAAGAAAACGAAAACGCCGGCTCGCGATTGTGTGCGGTCTTGTGCTGGCAGTGCTCTGCTTGCCGGTGATAGTTTTGGTGACATATTCGCAACTCAGCTACGGGCCAGCTCCCGACGCGTTGCCTGCTGTCGAGAAGACTGTACTGATTGACCTGGTTTGGACCGCACCGGTCGACCCCATCGACGAAGAGTTACGATCCCTCCGCGACGAGATCGATGCGATGTCCCAGCGGGTTTCGTCACCGAGCGTGGAAGTTCCCTTTTCTGTTCCTGAAGTTGAAGGAAAGTCACGATGATCACTCAAAATGCCTGGAAGTCACTGGTTCGAGGTGGCTTAGCGGCCCTTCTCTTTGCGGCCTTGCCCACGTCAATCACGTCTGCCCAGTCAGGAGGAATGGGAGGGGGTATGTACTTCAATGCCGCCAATGTGCCGTTGAAAGTCGTGATCATGTTGGGGCCCGACTACGATTTCTCCGAGCCTCCGTTTATGGATGCGAGCGGTGTGCTGGAGTATTTCAATCAACTACAAAATACGGGATGGTTCTCGCCACCCACATTCGACACCGTCGTTGTGGATGTTGAAACACCGATCCCGGTCGAGCATCACGTTACGGTCATCGCGGTGATCCCACCGGAGTTGGATGAAGAGGAGCGGCAGAAGTTCACGAAGAAAATTCAGTTGAACGCTGTGCGATTCGGCATCACTCACGTCGAGACGGTCTCGAAAGAACCCAGTGACGACGAAAGTAACTATCCCGAGAAAATTTGGCTGCGGATTCCATTTACGGATACCCAAGAGATGCAAAGGCGGGCTGCCAACTATGCTCGAATCGCGGTCGCGCTCGCGGATGCAATCGATGACGATCGCACGCAGCAACCCCGCCTCGACATCTATCAGGTACCACAAGCAAAACGTCAAAATTCATCTGCGCCCCGGGACCCTTTCGCTGGCGGTGGTGATATCCGAGACCCTTTCGCTGGCGGTGGTGACCCATTTGGCGACGGCAAGCCATCGCAGCTCACTGAGGAGGCAGTCCAATACCAGCGAGAAAAAACTAGAAAGCTGATCGAACAATTACAACGAAAATCAGAAGCCGCGATCAAATCAACGGCATCGATTGACCAGATTCGAAAAGTACTTCCGCGCTACGTGGCAGCCGACTACGAACTTCGCATGAAGCTGCAGAAATTGGAGTTGTTCGTGCTCCAGACCAAACTCGACAAGCTGCGTGAAGCGATTCTCGAGCGAGAGTCGGAAAGCGTCAAGCAAGCGATCATCGACCAGCGAGTTCAAGCCATGCTGGACGGGAGGGACCAGTGATTTACATCACCCTCTCCAAAGGCAGTTTGGGGAGGGGCGGCTCGCGTTTCGCGTGGCCGGGGAGAGCATCGCCACCAAACTTGACACTCGATATTGCGCACATGGCCCTCCCCGGAAATCTCGCTGAAGGCTCGATTCCCGACCCTCCCCGCTTCGGAGGTCGTGCGGCTTTTTAAGTGAAGGCTTCGCACTGACTTACCTCCACCGCAGCTTTGCTGTGGGGGAGGTCGAACGCGGCCTTTCGCCGCCGTTCGGGAGGGGGCTCGGTGCTGAGCTTTGTGTACGACAAACCACATTGGCAAGCGTCGCTGTGTAGGCCCCCTCCCTCGCGAACGCCTAAACGGCGTCGCTCGACCTCCCCCAGCTTCGCCGGGAGAAGTAAATCGCGGCACTGCCACGACTTAAAAGCCGCACGGCCTCTTCGCCGGGCGGGTGGAGAATAAGGTTGCTGCCGCCCCTTCGGGGCTTTCGATCTCTTCCTGTCATTTCTCCTGGGGCTGACGCCCCAGGCTACATGCTGCCGTCGCTCCGCGACTTTTGCAAAACACCTTTTGCGAACGTTCTCAACAGCCCGACCCAACCGTGCGCCCTCCTTTGCGAACAACTTCAATCGCATCCTCCAAAACCTCGTTGTAATACTTCAGCCGAATTTCGGATTGGTCGAGCGAGCCGCCGAAGGAACGCTCGAGATCGAGGTAGATCAGTGGCACGGGCAGTTCGATCACGCGCAGCTTTGCCGCTGCGGCTTGCACCCATAGCTCGAGCGGCATCGCATATCCGTTGTTGGTGATCGTCATCGCCCGCAGTGCTTCGGCCCGGTAGGCCTTGAAACCGCAGAACGCGTCAGTGAGTTTGAACCCCAGCCGTTCGTTGATCTCGGCTGTGATCCGACGGTTGATCTGCATTCGCTCCGCGGGCGGCTCGTCGTCGCCGGCAAATTTTTCTAGATAGCGGCTGCCCGAAACGATATCCGCCGACTCCGCCGCCGCGATGAAACTCGGAATGCGGTGCGGCTGGTGCTGGCCGTCGCAGTCGAGGGTCACGATGCCGGCGTAGCCATGTTCGAGTGTGTACGCGAACGCACTCTGCAGTCCCGCTCCGTAACCGCGGTTTTGCGGGTGATGGATCACGTCGATGCGACCGGGCGACGCCGCGCGCCGGGCGTCGAGCTTGTCCGCCGTCCCATCCGTGCTGCCGTCATCGACGACCAGAATCCGATCGCTGTGCCGCAAGACTTGATCGAGCACGTCGTCGACGTAGTCAACTTCGTTGTAGACCGGCAGGGCGACGAGCCAGGAACTCGCACCGTCGCGAGAGAAATCATCTGTGGGAGCGTCATCACTGCGAACGGAATCAGACATGGAGACTTTCATTAATAAGAAAAACGGCGATTAGGTCATTGTCGCTTAGCTTTCCGAGCCGATAGCGAATATCTAGATGGCGCTCGACTCGGAGAGCCGAGCATCACTCATCATCTGTGGAAATGGTCGTTGGGCATACCGTCCCGTCACCCAACGCTGACCGCGGGACGGTGGAAATTCGGCGGGAGTGATCGGCCGACGTCCATTCTCATGATGTATGATTGGTCGATCCGACCTGCACCTGCCTCCCCAGTTTCGAATTTAGTTCGGACGGTTTAACATGAAATCCAACCTTCCCCCCCTCTATCCCTTGCTGTCCGTCGTCACGGTGCTGGGGTTACTTGCGTTGGCCAGTGTCGGCTGCGAGCCGCCCCAGAGATCTCGTACCTCCGCGACGGAAAGTTCAGCCCATTTTGACACAAATATCGATAACGACAAACTGATCCTGGTGAAATTCGGCGCGAAATGGTGTCCGCCCTGCCGCGACGTGGACCGCGAACTCGAGGGGCTCGAGGGGCAACTGCCTGCCGATGTCGAGGTGCTCAAGATCGACGTCGATGAGAATCCGGAACTGGTGGAGCGATACGACGTCTTCAGCATTCCAAGAATGATGCTCGTCCGTGACGGTGACATTCTCGACGAGGAGGTGGGCTACTTGAGTGGCAACCAGATTTTGGGGTGGATCGACGGATACCGCGGTGGCGACTCGGCGAACTGAGGATCATTCTTTTTTGGGACAACGGATGCAACCGTGCTTAGAACGGCACGCTTCTTAGGATTGCCCGTTCATCTTTTGGCGGGCCCGGTGTAGTAGCGAGCCGATCGTGTTTTCATTGACACCGACCGCTTGGCTGATCTCTTGGTACGACTTGCCTTCGAGATGATACATTCTCACCACGTTGGCATCGCGTGAATCCAATCGTGTCAAGAGATGCTCGACCTCTTCGGCGTTGTCAATCCGCTGGATCTCCGTGGGCGAGTTATCGGCGACCTGATTGACCGCGACCGCCTGAGCCGGTCCGCGTGGCTCGTCAACAACGGTATCACGCTGATTCTGGTGGAGTCGCCGGACGACGACCCGCCGCGCGATCACGGTGAGATAGGTGGCTAGTGAACAGTGACGGCGGAATCGCCGCAGCACAGCAAAATCGTGCCGGATCAACACCAAGAACACTTCGGCGACATAATCGTCTCGCGTGGACTCGTCGATCGAGATCCCCCGACCACCCGTCGTGCGGTGCACGACGTGGACGACCAGTCCTACGAATCGATCCACAAAATTTTGCCATGCCCGTGGTTCACGGTCTAAACAACGCTGCAGCAGGAGTCGATCGACGTCGGAAAGGCTCACGTGGGTGACTCGCGAGGAAGGGAACAAAAGGGGCGGTCAATGGAGGTCCCATCGAGTGTAGATGGGAATCCAGCCGTTTTTAGCAAGTTTGGCCCCCGCCGCTAACGTTGCATAGTAAGTCGAACCGGTTCGGAGAGCAAGTTTTGGTTTGCCGGAACGGCGTTTCGCAGGAAGCGGGACGTTTCGATTGTACCAATTGGAGGAGATCTCCGGGGCGGGCACGCAGTCTTTCGTCCGGGACACGTCCGTGGATGTTGCATTCCGTGTAAACCCACGAGAATGTTCATGGTTCCGCCTCGCCTGACAATCAACCACTCCAGCGGATCAATGATGTCCACCAATGCCTTTGGAAATTTGGATCTCTGTTAAGATGAGAGACAATCTGCCCTGCTCCTCATCCTCCCGAGGCTCCCTTGAAATTTGCTTCACTGATTGTCACCGTCTGCACTTTGTTCCTGGGTCCGGCTCGTGCTGACGACCACGCTACGAAAGTGCCTCCCACCGCGGCACAAAGTACCACCAGCACCGATGCTCAGGCGGACCCGACGGCGGCAAACGCGCCGCCGCCGAACATCGTGTTCTTTTTTACCGACGATCAAACCACCAGCACGCTGGGGTGCTACGGTAATGATGTCATTCAAACACCCAACATTGATGCCCTGGCCGCCAACGGCGTTCTCTTTCGCAATGCATTTGTCAGCCAATCCATTTGCTGGATGAGCCGAACCACCATCCTGTCGGGATTGACCGGGCGCACCTACGGCACTCCCGGCAACCCGGAATTGGCGCGGCCAGAAGCAGTCGCCGAACTCTATACCGATATCCTTCATGGGCGCGGCTATCGGACGGGTTTTTTTGGCAAATGGAACGCCAGAATGCCCAAAGATTTTCAACGTCAGGACCACTTCGACGAAATCGAGGCGATCGGTCGCAATCCGTATTACAAGAAACAACCTGACGGAACTCTCCGCCACGAAACCGACCTCGTCGTTGACCGAGGCATCGAGTTCGTCCGAAACCAGCCGCAGGGAAAACCGTTTTCCCTGAACCTGTACTTCAACGCTTGCCATGCCGAAGACAGTGACCGTCGGCCTGGCATCGGGCATTATCCTTGGCCCGAATCGGCCAATGGGATGTATGAGGACGTCGAGATTGCACAGCCACCACTCAACGCGACGGAAGTGTTTGACGCGCTGCCAGACTTCCTGAAAACAACTATCAATCGAGAACGTTTTTTTTGGCGTTGGAATACCGACCACAAATATCAAGCCAACATGCGCGCGTACTACCGCATGGTCAGCGGCATCGACGACGCGATCGGACGTTTTTTGAGCGTCCTCGGCGAGCAGGGATTGGCCGACAATACCATCATCGTCTACTCCGCCGACAACGGTTACTACATGGCCAACCGTGGGATGGCGGGCAAGTGGTCGCACTATGAGGAGTCGCTGCGCGTGCCATTGATCATCATGGACCCGCGTGTCGACGCGAGCCAACGTGGGACCACGACGGATGCGATTGGAATGAACCTCGATCTACCCGCTACCTTCTTGGATTGGGCTGGAGCTGAAATCCCGCAGCGGTATCAAGGATTCAGTCTCGCACCAATTGTTGCGGGCAACCAACCGGAGGACTGGCGGACCGAAACGTTCCATGAACACTATGCCGTCCGCAACCGGATTCCCGCGTTTGAAGGACTGCGCAACGAACGCTTCAAATATGTTGTGTACTTCGACGATGACAATTACGAGTTTCTCCACGATCTGAAAAACGATCCCAATGAACTCGTGAACGTCGCTGATGACCCGGAATACGCTTCAACGGTCTCTGTGATGCGGCAGCGATTAGCCGAGCGAGTCGAGGAACTCGGTGGTCCGCTCGTTAAACTCAATAAGCCGTTTAACAAATCAACCGTGCCTCATCCGGTCGCCTCAGCAAACGTCGGCGCCAACGTTGGTCAAGACGGTTTTGTATCGGTGTTCGATGGCAAAACTTTGCATCATTGGTCAGGCGATCCCAAGTACTGGTCCGTTCAAGACGGTGCTTTGACCGGTGTGACGGATGGATCCCTCCAACAGAATCACTTCATCACTTGGGAAGATTCCACCATCCGCAACATCGACCTGCGGGTGAAAGTGAAAGTTAGCGAGGGTGGGAATAGCGGGATTCAATATCGCGGTCTGTCACGCCCTGATCTCGGTCTCGATGTGGTCACGGGGTATCAGTGCGATGTTGTCGCCGACAATCCCAACTACAACGGCATGCTCTACGAGGAACGGGGCCGCCGAATTCTGTCGCACACCGGCGAAAAAGTGATCGTTGATCCCGAGGGACGCTCCTGGGTAGTCGGCAACACGTTTGAAACCGACTCGGGAACGGACGCTAGCATGCCGGCGGACTTGAAGAATTTCGATACCCAACGGTGGCACGATTACCGCGTGCTCGTCCGTGGCAATCATCATCAACATTGGATCGATGGACATCTGACCACTGACTTAATTGATCTCGACGCCAGCGGCCGTTCGCTCGAGGGCGTCCTGGCCGTCCAAGTTCACGTCGGCCCGGCGATGAAGATTCAATACAAGGATTTTAAGATCAAGCATCTCCCCGACGACATCCCGCTCGTGACTAGTAGCGAGAACCCCATTTCGGATGATGCACATTTGGTCCGTCCGCAAGCCAAGCTCCCTGCGGATTGGACACCGCCGACCTATGGTACGCGCTAGCTAAACGAATTAGTGAAGAAGCGAAGTGCAATCACGCAATCGTGGAGTTACTCGACGGCCTGTTGAACTCCAGGATGCCGGGGTTCAAAGCGACTACAGTTCGATACGACCTGCATGTACGTCGTCGTGACATCGACTACAGAGAACCAGCAAGTTATCAACTGTATTTTTGCCACCCTCCGCGTGTCCAACAAAATGATGAAGCTCAAGAATACGAGGATCGTCACTCGATCAATTACCTGAATTCCATTCGCAATGTCTGCAAGTGTTGTGGTCACGTTCGTAAATTTTCTGTTGCACCTCAACGGGAATCCGACGGTCGTGAGGCTCCATAACACGATTTGCATCCAACAGTATGTACTCTCCCTGCCCAAGGTCAGGCCTGCCCGTGTAGAACGTTGCTATCGCAAAACCTTCCTCAGTTCTCAGTTCACGGATACGTCGTGGGAATTCATTCGACTTCGCAACGTATCGAATCTCCTCTGTTGTGACGACTCGTAGTACGTTCGCTTGGAAGTATGCCAGAATGCGGCTTTTCGCGCCACCAGGCATCTTTCGGATTCGATTCGCAACGTGCCATCGACGCGCGGAGTCGGTGTCCGGCACAGAGGTTGTAAGTAGGTACTCGTCGGCTTTGATTTCCAACCCAGTAAATTTGTCCGATGATGCACCGGTGAAAATATGATAGCCCAGTTCAACCCGCAGTTCACGAATTCGCCTGCCGTATTCCGAGATTCCAGAAACGACAGCAAGCTCATCGCTATTAATCACACGCCCGACGTTTTCGATTAGATAGGCTTCGATTCGCGCACGTGCGTTCTGTTCACATTCGATCGTATCGTGTAGAACACTGACTCCCAGATCATCTGAACTATGGCGAATTTCGACAAGTTTTTCTACTCGTTGCTGCAGACTTAAGTCATTGTAAGTGACGCTGAATACATCTAGCTGTTTATCGATGTGAATCAATAACTCTCGGATATCAGCAACTTGAGTTCGTCGCGGCATGGCTGTTATGCCTCCGCAAATGCAAGTTGCATTTGACTTGGCTTTCTTGAGACGGTTGCCTTCTCGCCCTTTAAGTGCTTCATCACGTGCTCACCGATCGCCTTAGCGAACATAGGAGGCACAGCATTTCCGATCTGAATTGCAATTCGAATTTTCGTACCATGCCATAGAAACTCGTCAGGGAAAGTCTGCAAGCGAGCTGCTTCCCAGTGCGTGATTGGTCGATGCTCTGAGGGGTGCAAATAGCGTCCCTTTTCTGGCTTGTAGAACTCCGTACGGACCGTGCATCGCGCAGGACCATCCCATTCAAGGCGCCCGAAAAGATCGGTACCACCTTTTGTCTTGCGAATCCAACAATCTGGCGTCAGTTCCGGCGCGAGCGTCTGAAGGTCAAATCGATTGCCACCCGGCGGAATGAGACGATAACGCTTTCGAGATTTCTCAGTAGGGTTTCGTGAAATGTGAAGCTGCGGTGTCTGGACAGGTGAATCCGAACTCAGCTCAGTGAACGATGGAGCCAATGGAATACCTTTAAACGCATCACGGACGGTACGACGCACACCAGTTGACGGCGGTAGGCAAATACGCCCGAGCTTTGAACCGATGATGATCGCTCGACGACGATTCTGAGGTACGCCGTAGTCAGCCGCGCAAAGTATTCCGGTGCTATAGTCACCGACATAGAACCCAAGTTTGCGAGCTTTGCGAATTATTCCCTCAAACTCTGAACTCTTTAACAAGTTCGGAACATTTTCAACCACAAAAACTTTGCAATCCGTCTTCTCAACAATATCCATGTAGTACTGCCACATCTCGCGACGTGGGTCTGACGTTTGGTTACCTGTCAAATTCGAGAAGCCTTGACACGGAGGACCGCCGATGACCACATCCGCCTTGAAACCAATTTCGTGCTTGCAAACCTCGACAATGTCATCGGCGATGATATGCTTGCCAAAATTTGCGGCGTATGTTGCGGCGAAGTCGACTTCCTTCTCGACGGCCAAGACGGGAACAAAGCCAGCGTTAACAAAACCTTGTGTCATGCCGCCCGCTCCGGCGAACAAATCGATCATCTTATAGGGCCTGGTCATTTCATCGCATCCTGTGCCAAAACGTGATAGTGTTGACCGACGGGCATTCCGTGTCGCTGGGTTCGAACCCACATTTCTCAAGGTCGTCGCATCGAGTTCGCTCTATACCAGTGTACCAAATTTCAAACGGTTGTCCATCAGCTGGTACAGACGTCCAGGGGATCGAGAAAACGTATATCCGACGGTAATGTACTCCTATCGCAGCGTTGTCGATCACTCAATTCTCGGAAAAAGTAGGGATGGATCACGAGGCAGCTTCGCTCTCATCGGCGGGTTGTTCGACGGCGGTTTTCAATGCCCGGTAGGCTTCGATGCTTTCGATCACGTCCGCGGGGCCACCGGCCGCGTCGACGTGGTTGAGGATCAGCAGCAGGTTGTCGGCATCACCCGCCGCGGCGATCGCGGCGGCAAGGTTTTCGAGCTTGTGCTCGCTTGGCATCAGCGATCCCTGTTTGCTCGATGGCGCCTTCCCTTTCTTGGAGCGGTTTGTCGCAGCGGTGTCTTTCACCGGATTATTAACGGGTCGCTTGCTGCTCACGGAGTCGTCCGGTTTTTCCTTGGCCTTTCCCGTTGGTTCCGTCGTATCAGCCTGCGCTGACTCGTTGGGCTGCTTGGATTGTTTCGCGTTAGTAGGTTTGGCCATGATTTAGCTGGATGGAGTTGCTTGATTGTGGGCGAGAATTTGACAGTACAGTTGTCGGATATTTCGTGTCATCGTCTGATGGCGAAATTGATCCGTAAATCGCAACCGCCCTGCCCTGCCCTGCTGGAGTCGCAGATCGGGATGGTTGACGAGATGGATTATCCGGTTGGCTAGGTTGCGTTCATCGCCCGGCGGCACGAGGTAACCGGTTTCGTCATTGATCACGACTTCGCGGGCCCCGTCGATGTCATAGCTGATGACGGGTTTGCCGGCGATCAAAGCTTGGGGGAGAGCCCGGGCGAGCCCTTCGCGGTACGACGTGTGGACGAGTAGATCCATCGCCCCAATCATCGCCGGGACTTCGCTCGGTGGGACGAGGCCAGTGAAGATAAAATGATCAGTGAGTCCAACTTCTGCGATTTGGGTTTGCAATTCCGCTCGCAGCACGCCGTCACCGACGAGCAGGAAGCGAACGTGGGGACATTCGTCCGCGACGAGTCGCGCGGCGCGGATCAGATCCTCGTGCCCTTTCAGGTGAAACAGCCGCGCGATTTTCCCGACGACAACATGCTCGTCACGAATCCCGTACTGCTGGCGAATTCGCGATCGGTGCTCATCAGCAGCGAGAAACGGTTCGACATCCATGCCGCTGCTAATCGTCGTGAATTTTTCGCGTGGGGCGACACGCGCCGCGACCATCGAATCGGTCATCGCGTCGGCAACGCTGATCATATGATGGCAACGCCGGGCGGCCCAGCGTTCACAAGCGATAAAGAACTGCTTTGCAGCGGCGGATTGGTAATCGTGGAACGGCGCACCGTGAACGGTGTGAATAACCACGGGGCGATGGTTTGACGCAGCCTTGAACTGTTTCCAGGCCACGTGTCTGCCCAGCAATCCGGCTTTGGCACTGTGCGTGTGGACGACATCGGGATGGAAGTCGCCCAGCACATCGTCGAGTTCGCGAGCAGCCTGCCAGTCGCGTTTCGGTTGAATGGGACGACGCAGCGGATCGATAATCTGAACGGGCACGCGTGGCGATTCCGCCTGCCTGGGCCCGGCCAGGCCCGGCGTCACCGTGCGACCGAGCAGGTCGCCTTCGGGTCCGGTTTCGGGACCGCAAATGAGCAAGACCTCGTCACCGTAATCGGTGATCAGGTCTTGGCAATTCAACAACGTGTTTTCTTGCGCTCCGCCGATGATCATCCGCGTGATCACATGGGCGATCCGCATGCTCAGGCACCGAATTCGAGTCGCCGGACGCCGAGTTGCTGCTGCAGACGCGTCACGATCGAGGTGTGCATTTGGCTGACGCGGGATTCCGAAAGATCGAGCGTGGCGCCGATCTCTTTCATCGTCAACTCTTCGTAGTAATAGAGGATGATGATCAACCGTTCGTTGCGATTGAGTCCCTTGGTGACCAATCGCATCAGATCGGTCTTCTGCACCCGGCGAGTGGGATCTTCGCCCTTCTTGTCCTCGAGAATGTCGATTTCACGAACGTCTTTGTAGCTGTCCGTCTCGTACCACTTCTTGTTCAGCGAAACGACGCCGACCGCATTGGCTTCCGTTTGCATCTTCTCGACTTCGAGAACGTTGAGTTCCATGTGTTCCGAGATTTCAGCGACGGTGGGAGCGCGTCCCAGTCGCGTTTCGAGATGCTTGGTCGCCGCCCCGAGTTTGCTCGCCTTGCTGCGGACGAGTCGTGGTACCCAGTCCATCGTGCGCAGTTCGTCGAGCATGGCTCCGCGAATTCGTGGCACACAGTAGGTTTCGAACTTCACGCCGCGGTCGCGATCGTAGGCATCGATGGCATCCATCAGGCCAAAGATGCCGGCACTGATCAAATCATCGAGTTCGACACCATCGGGAAGTCGCTGCCAGATTCGTTCGCCGTTGTATCGCACCAACGGCATGAAACGTTCGAGGAGCTGGTTACGCAGACTCTCGTAGTCGGGATGGTCTTTGGTGACGGCTTTGAACGAGTCCCAAACTTGGGCGATTTCTTCGTCGACGGGGGCAGCGGCGGGCATCGAATCCTCCATGATGATCACTGATCGCCAGAGCATCAAAATGTCTGTTTGGACAATTTGATACACCTGACGATGGAATGTTTCTAAGTATAGGTTTAGTTCGAAGTCAGTGGAAATGAAGCCAGGCATCCATGCCTCGGTTGCATTTCCTACTTCGCATTTGGGAGTTTCGTCGATCACGCCACCAAGGACACTGAGTCCCCAAGCGAGCGGTATCTGCGAAATGACGAGCATCCGTGTCGAGAGTCAACTCCGGTTAATCAGTTCACCGTTTGTGAGTGCTTGATGACTCGGCTAGATCGCGTTCCCAAAATTGATTAATCGGCATTGTGAAAAATAGTCTCAAGTGAGTTTTGTTTTTCACGTTCCGCGTCAGTACACGTTATCGGCTCGGGAGCGTTGAATTCTTGAGGGAAAATGCTCGAAAAAGCTTCTAGCTGGTGGACTTCGCCGTTTCAGCCAGACGTGCTCATGCTCGACGTCGCACTGCGAGCAGAATGGTTGTGGTTTTTAGTATGGTGTCCTCACGGACGCATCAGTTGGTACCTATCCACCAAAAGCTAGCAGCTAATAGCTAGCAGCTAGTGGCTTCTTAAGCAACTTCTCCGAATGGGACCGTCAGCGGCGTCATCGGTAACAGTGAGTCAACGAGGTGTGGTGCATCGGCGACGGCGATGTCATCGGGTACCTGCTGGCCATGGGTGACGTAACTCAGTGGCGTCGACAGGTATCTTTCACTCGCCGTCAGGGCCGATAGTACACCCGCGGTGTGCGGGGTTTCATCGAGTTTGGTCAAGATCACGGAGGTCGCACGGACCGGCGTGAAGCCGCTCAGCGTTGCTAAGATGTTCTCTCCCGAACTCGTCGCACTGAGTACGAGGTGCGTCTCATCAGGATGGGCGGCACGCAGAAACTCGGCTAATTGATCGATCCTCGCGTCGCTGCGGGGACTGCGACCGGCCGTGTCGATGAGCACCAAGTCGACGTCACCGAGGCGGTCCATGGCAGGTTGCATTTGATCGGGTTTTTCCACCACCTGCATCGGCAGATCCATTATCTCAGCGTAGGCCTGGAGTTGTTGGACGGCAGCGATGCGGTACGTGTCGATCGTTAGCAAACCAACCCGGCGTCTGGCTTCGATACGAAACCCAGCGGCGAGTTTGGCAACCGTTGTGGTCTTGCCAACGCCGGTGGGGCCGACCAATGCGACCACGTGTCGCTCGCCGGGCTGGGTTCGGATCGGACCACACAGGTTCAGTTCGCGAGCGATTGCGCGCTGCAAGTGTTCGAGTCGGCCCCGCGCGTCGTACGCCATCCGGTCATTCATGCCAAGGTTGCCCGCGAAGCTCGATGCCGATGCGAGCCAACGGCGGATCACAGCCTCCGGGACACCGGCTTGGCGTAGTGGGCCGACCAACGGATCGATTGTGAGTGGATCGACCTCGAGCGCATCGCCGGAGGTGCCGAGATTCATGGGGATCGTCTCGTTTTGCCATGCTCGATCGCTCGACGCGGGGCGATCGCTCGACGCGGGGCCGCTCGAGAAGATCCCGTCCGGGTATCGACTGGGAGACCGCAGACTATCGGGACACTGCGCGCCGGTGCCATGGATATCCGGATTTGACGCAAAAGTGTCCGCGCCGCGCAGTGCCGCAATCACTTCGACTTGGGTGCGGCCAAGCCAACCGAGCCAACCGTCTCGGACCTGGCGGGTGTGCAGCACCGAGGCATCCGGACCCATTTGTTCCCGGATATCGGCCAGTGCGGCTTGCAGATTTGCTGCTTTGAAAGTTCTTATGGACATCAATCACTCACCACGTCATGCGACTGGATTTGCGTATCTTGCGTGATCTCGTTG
>JBDNIG010000511.1:0-8237 GCA_041688415.1 Rhodopirellula sp.
CCAGAACGTGGATTCCACCGTCTGGCGACGGTAGCTACCTTTGATTTGACGCGTTTTAATGTTTCGCTGTCGCTAACGAACGTCGACGGACCGGATCATGCTTTGTTCGGCACGCGTTTGGGAAGCGTCCAAATTAGCAATGTCATTCCCAGCACCGCGCTGACGGCGGATCCCACCATCACGCCGATTTTAGCGTTACCAGGTCCCTCGGGTCCGAAGGCGAGACCGTCGATAAATAATGCCATCGTAAAACCGATACCCGCCAAGCAACTGCCCGACATTAGCACCGGCCAACTGACTCCCTCGGGCAGTTTTGCCACCCCGGCACGGACCACGAGCCAACTGAACAAGACGATCCCGACGGGCTTGCCAACGATCAAACCCACCATGACGGCCATCGCGACGGGGTCACCCAGGTTCTCCAGCTCGATGACAACACCGGCATTTGCCAGTGCGAAGATGGGCATGATCACGTATGCCGACCACGGATGCAGCGTCATTTCCAAGTACTCCAACGGCGACACGGTCTCACGCGTCAAACGCTGAACCTCCTGGACGACTTGGGCGCGATGGTTGCGATTGCCCCAGTTTCGTGTTTGAAACTCCGCTCCTTTATCGTGTAGGTATTCGCGAAATCGTTCCGGGACCAGCACGGATTTTGCCGGGGTCATTAACCCCAGGATCACGCCGGTCAGCGTGGCGTGAACGCCGGATTCGTGGAGTGCAATCCAGGCAACGGCCCCGACGACGATGTAAGGTGGAAACCGACGTACACCAATTCGCGAGAACAAATGCACGACCGCAATCGCGATCGCTGCCAACAGGATGAATCTGGTGTCAAGTGACTCGGTGTAGCCAATCGCAATGACTAAAATGGCTCCGATGTCGTCGACGATCGCTAGCGATAGCAGCAAGACCCTCAAACCATGAGGCACTCGCGGTCCAAGAATTGCTAAACAGCCGACGACGAAGGCAATGTCGGTGGCCATGGGAATCCCCCAGCCCCGCATGCCGGGTTCGCCGTACTGCATCGACAGGTACAATCCCGCCGGAACGAGCATGCCTCCGAGCGCCGCGGCGATGGGAAGTGAGGCTTGTTTCAGGTCCGATAGCGAACCATGTGCCAGTTCGCGTTTGACTTCCAGGCCAATGACGAAGAAAAAGATCGCCATGACCCCGTCGTTGATGACATGGTGCAAGGAGTGTTGAAACTGAAAATCACCAAATCCAATCGTAACATTCGTCTCCCAGAACTCCAGGTACGTCTCCGACCAAGTAGAATTGGCGGCAAGAAGTGCGATCGCCGCACACACGATCAGCACAATTCCGCTGGTCGCTTCGATATGCAAAAACCGCGCGAAAGGTCGCAACCACTTGTCGATCGGCTGGGCTGGTAGTGGATTTTCCGAGTGACTCATACAATCTTCGACTGGCGGGTCTGGTCAAGAGCGACAAGCTTGACGTTCCAGTGCTAGCCCTGTCAAGTCTAGCGATGCGCGCCCATACCAGTACTCGTTGTGCTATGATACGCGGTCAATCGCGAGCGTTTTTGATTAGCGAATTTCAAAGAAACCTTCACGCCATCTTCGCAAGTTGCAGGAAACCCGATGAGTCTTTCGCTAGTCTGTCTCCTCCCTTGTGCCTGTGCCGCTGCGATATTGATGTCGGGATATGCTTGGTCCGCGGAGGCTCGGCGATATGCCAGCAGTGATTCTGACTCCGGATACGTGCATTGGATCGATCTCTACGATACGTCCAACCGGAAAATCACGGCCGCTTCCACGCTGCCATACTCACCGCAAAACACCTGTGGGCGATGTCACGACGAGCAAACAATCGCACACGGTTGGCACTTCAATGCGTTTTCGATCGGCAGTGAACAAGGTCGCCCCAGCGAACCGTGGATATGGACCGACCCGCGCATCGGCACCCAACTGCCGATGTCCTATCGGCGTCAACCGGCGACGCAGACCAGCACGTTTGACCCTCGCGCCGTCGGGCTCTCTCCATGGCAGGTAACCCAAAAGTTTGGCGCTCGCTTTCCCGGTGGCGGTTTCGGCACACCTGCAGAGACCACCGGTGCGAACGAACCGGCGGGAGCGGCGGGGAAAAAAGACAACGCAGAATCAACTGAATCACTTTCACATCGCTGGGACGTTGCCGGCGAGTTGGAGATTGATTGCATGATCTGTCATGCGACATCGGGTCAATATGATTTCGAGACTCGACGTCACCATATCGAAGATGAAAATTTTGCCTGGGCTCCCACCGCGGCGATGCATCTCGCCAAGATCGATGGCAGGGTTTCTCGGATTAAAGACGACGCGGACCCCAACGACGAAAAAACGAAGGCGGCTCTTCCCAAGGTGAGCTATAACGCGGATCGCTTTTCGCAAGACGATCAGGTCTTCTTTGACCTCGTTCGCAAGCCCGAAAATAACGCCTGCTATCAATGCCACAGTACGCTGCAAGTCAACGACGATGGGATCGAACCACGCTGGATTCACGATGATGATGTACACTTGCGAGCGGGAATGCAGTGCGTCGATTGTCATCGCAATGGGATCGAGCATCACATCGTTCGCGGATACGTCGGAGAAACGCGTCCCGATGGTCCGTCGATCGGAACGCTGTCGTGTAGCGGGTGTCATCTCGGCAGCGATTCGGTAGCGCCGGATTCATTGTCTGACGAGCTCGCATCCCAGGCCGGACGGCTTGGCTCACCCCAACCGTTGCACGCGGGCTTGCCTCCGATCCATTTTGAGAAACTCTCATGCACGGCGTGTCACGCGGGGCCCGCCCCACGCGATGAAGCCATCCGTATCATGACCTCGTTGGCGCATTCGCTTGGCGAGAAAGTACGCCGGGCCGGTGATGAGCCACCGCAGATTCAAGGACCAATCTACGGCAAACTTGCCGACGGCAAAATCCACCCTCAGCGAGCGATGTGGCCCGCGTTTTGGGGCATCTTGGATGGTGACTCCATCACGCCGCTCGATCCCGACGACGTTTATGGATGGACACGCAGGCCGCTGCGAGTGCGCAAGAGTTTCATCGACGAACTCGCGAGTGATCCCGAGAAATTCGACGAGAAAGTGAGCGCCGCCCTCGCCGTGATTGAACAGGAGACGGGTGCCCCGCAAGCCGTCTACGTGTCTACCGGGAAAGTCTACGGGCGTGTCGAGGATGAAGCGGGAGAGCGATCACTTGAAGTGTTGTCTCGCGATTTCGACGAAGCTCAAATGGTGACGTGGCCGATCGCACACAATGTGCGTCCATCCGGATGGGCGCTTGGTGTGGACGGTTGTACGGAATGCCACTCCGAAGGCGGCAAGATTTTTGCTTCCGTCGTGACGCCGCTGGGACCGGGGCCGTATGTCGCCGAACCAGTTACCATGGCGAGTCTGCAAGGCATCGGCGCGGCCGAACGGGAGCGTTGGAATCAACTCTTTGCGGGGCGTACGACGTTCAAGGTACTCGTTGCGTTGTCATTGGTGATCGTTTTCGTGGTACTGCTGATCGGTCTCGGAGCGGTCGCCGCGAGTTTGACCCGCCAGCCATCGAAGTCGGGAGCACAGAAATCATGAAACGTCTCATTCAAATTCTCACAGCGATTGCACTGCTTCTAGTCGTCACGGTGCTGGTGCTGACCTCGCTCGGCTCGCACCCGCTGCACGGTAAAATCCTGATGGCCCATATGTTTGCCAGCGGCGCAATGGCATTCGTACTTCCGATTTTTGCCATCACATGGTTGTGGCGAGTGTTTGACATCATGAAGAAAGAGACGTTGGTACGGGTAGGTTATTGGTTGCTCCTGCTAACCGGTTTTGCCACGACCGCGACAATGTTTCTGTCCATGTTGCCCATCGCGGGAACGGATCATCTCAAGCAGTTGATCACCATCCACGCATTGGCGGGTTACGCGATGGTAGCGGCAGCGCTCCTATTCGTGATCGGTTGGTTGTGTGCATGTAGGAATTCCACTGCGACAAACTGACTAGACACCGGTCTCAAATTTCCCTCGACGTTCCATTTCCCACCTTTTAATTGGAAGCACTACACAATGCGAAAATCTCTATGCTTGTCCATCTCACTCGTTTTCCTAGCGAGCTTCACTCAAATCAGTACCGCTGAGGATGCGGATTCCTCGCAGGCGGCGACATCGGAAACAGTCGTTCGGGCAGCGGTTGATGACTCTGCCCCGGGCTGGCGTTCGCTCACCGAGGCGGATTTTGCACATGTCAATAGCGCCGAGGATACATGGTCGTGGTCCGATGGCACGCTGCACTGCACCGGCAGCCCCGTCAGTGTCCTTCGCACTAAGAAAACCGTGAAGAACTTCGAACTCGTCGTCGAGTGGATGCACGAGCGCGCCGCTGGCAACTCGGGAGTCTTCGTTTGGGCCACCCCCGAGTCGATCAAAGAACTGACCGACAATGGAAAACCGGGACTGCCCGCTGGCGTTGAAGTCCAGATCTTGGACCATGGCTACACGGACATGATTAAGGCGCGTGGTAAAAAGACGGATTGGTTCGGAACCAACGGAGACGTCTTTGCCGTGCGAGTCCAGATGACTCCGTTTCCACCGCTGTCACCCGACGGCAGTCGTAGTTTCCCCCGCAAACACCTCGCCAAAGGACACGGAAACTGGAACCAGTACTACGTTCGGGCCATCAATGGTGAAGTCCGATTGTGGGTCAACGGCGAAGAAGTCTCCGGCGGAACGGGAGTTGAACCGGCACAAGGCTATCTGTGTTTGGAAAGCGAAGGTTCGCCGATTCAGTTCCGCAAGCTGCGTATCCGCGAATTGCCATAACGGCACCGGACGGCACCGCCAGCCCGGCCGCGTAGGACCGCCGGAACATTAAGTGGCGTAAGCTTCCAGCTTGCGATCCATTGAAACCGCAAGCTGGAAGCTTACGCCACTTTAAACCCGACAGTCATGGTTCCGGCGGTCCTTACCGGGCTGTTGATTGACGCGTCGTTTTTTAAGTCAACGGCACCTGAACCATCATAGTTCTCGAGAATACCGAGTTCCGTGACGGTTGCAAAATCACCGACTTGGCGCTGCGTGCTTTGCGACGAATTGTGATTTATCCGATCTCTGGCGTCGGCAGCTACGCTCGTCTCAGGGTTTCAGATTCGATCTAAGTCAGCAGCTTCCAGCATACCAGTTGCATCCGCGGCAGATGGAACGGCCCTTTCCATAGATTGCCTTTCAGCCTGGAACTGACACTGCCGTCACGATGTAAGTAGCCATACCACTCGCCATGGTCGTGATCGGGAAAGTGGTTGTAGGCCCAATCGTGAGCCAGCGCGTGCCAGTCTGCGTATTTTGCCTCTCCAGTCAACTCGTACGCCAACAACGTCGCGATGATCGTTTCGTTCTGCGGCCACCAAAACTTCATGTCGTGCCAATACTCGGAAACCGGTCGTCCGTAGACATCGACAAAATATAACATCCCACCGAACTCTTGATCCCATCCCCGCTCCCACATCCAATCGAGCATTTTTAATCCTGTGCGAATCAACTCCTGATCGCCGCGGATTCTGCCTTCGAGCATGATGAACCAGGCACCTTCGATCGCGTGCCCCGGATTCAATGTCCGACCATCAAAATGATCGAGTATTTCGCCGTTGGTCCCGACCGTTTCCATCACGCACTCAATGTCGTCTTTAAGATGGAAACGGCGAATCTTTTCGATACTGCGATCAATCCATTCGTTCGCTGATTCCAGTCCAATCGAATCGCGAAGCTCTTGGGCGGTGGCAATCGCGATCATAGGGAACCCGATTCCACGCATCGGCCGCGTGTTGGTGAATTTCGCTTCGACGCTCTGCGGATGAATATTGTGGTCGATGAAGCGATCGAAACTACGGATCGCTTTTTCGATGTACTGAGAGTCGCCCGTCGCTTTGGCTAGCTCACCATAGGCGATTGCCGCAAAGCTCTCTGAGAAAGCGTAGCGACGCTTGCGGATCGGTTGGCCCTCACGGGTGAGATGAAACCACATCCGTCCGTCGGTCCGATCAAAGCAATGCTCGTCGAGGAACCGTCCACCGTGTATCGCAAGCTCCAACCATTCGTCGCGCTGCTCGACGGTGTTGTACAGTTTCCCCAGCAGCCACGTGAACCGTCCCTGTTGCCAGACACCCTTGTCGCTATCGATAACCGTGCCATCGCGATCGAGCGACATCATGAAGCCACCACGTTGCCGATCCACGCAGTGATTGATCCAAAATGGCAACGTGTCGCCAAGCAAACCGTCGCGGTACGTGCGGATCAGCGCGGCTCGTCGGGTCGGCGTCATGGGAACGATTTCACGTGTGAGCCATCCGTCATAACGCCTCGTTTCAGCTTAAAATTGTGAATTGTCAGCCCCGCCAGATTCACGTTTGAGCGAAACGATCACATCGCCGCCCCGCATGATAATGCTTCTCTCCCCGATTCACCAGCGGCGTCAGTCGCCTGACGACCGTGCGACCAACTGCCCTGTGACGCACCGATGTTCGCACGTCGGGCTACGTCCACGGCGGAAGAAACTCGGCTAAGATGTACGAATGAAACGTGTCCCCAATCCAACGCCTCACCGTGGCGAACCGATCCCTGAACAGTTTTTTCGCTTAATCGCCGACTTCACCTACGATTGGGAGAGTTGGTTGTCGTGTGAGGGTGAAGTCCTGTGGGTTAACCCAGCCGTCGAGCGATTTACGGGATACACGCCCGCGGAGTGCTTGGACATGGATGACTATCCACTGCCTTTGGTGGTGCCGAACCATCGCGATCGTATCTCACAGTGTTTTGCGGAAGGAAGTTCAGGAAGCACCGCGAACAACGTCGAATTTCAATCGCTGCACCGAAACGGATCGAAGTACTGGGTTGCCGTGTCGTGGCAACCAATGATCGACGCGACCGGTCGTTCACTCGGCTTCCGCGCGAGCGTCCGTGACATATCCGAAAAACGACAAATGCAGCAACAATTGCGATTGCATAACGAGCATCTCGAGCAACTCGTTCAAGAACGCACCATCCAAATCGCAAAGCTGGAAACCCATCGACTGAAAATGGAGAAACTCGCAGCACTCGGCGAACTCGCAGCCGGTGTCGCACATGAAATCAACAACCCGCTGGCCGGGATTCGCAACGCATTCACGCTGTTCAAACGCCATCTACCCAAGGACGTCAAACATTACGACAAGCTCGAGTTGATCGATGACGAGATCGAACGCATCAGCGGCATCACGCACCAAATGTTTCAGCTATATCGGCCCAGCCAGCAGCAGGCGTCGCGATTCTCCATTGCCATGATCGTCGCCGAGGTTGTCACCCTCACCCTGCCGCTTTCTTGCAAGTCGAGAGTTGAGGTCGTTACTCATTGTGAACAAATGCAATCGCTGGACACGCTCGGACCGGACGACGTGTGCCTACGCATCGGCGAATTAAAACAAGTCCTGCTGAACCTCGTTCGAAACGCGATCCAGGCGTCCCCGCCAGGCCAGCACGTCACCGTTTCGATGATGACGGATCTTAAAAACGTGACCGTTTCCGTGACCGATCAGGGACACGGCATCGCGAAATCCGTGATTACCAAAGTCTTCGATCCCTTTTTCAGCACCAAGACAGAAGCGATCGGGCAGGGGATGGGACTATCAGTCTCCAAAGGCATCATCGAAGCGATGAAAGGTGCCATCGAGATCACGAGCGAATTGGGGACCGGGACCACTTTTGTAGTGCGTCTTCCGCGAACACTCGAGCAACCCTAACGGTCGTTCCACAGCGGAAGAGTTCCGCTAAGATAGGCCGCATGAATACCACATCACGCATTCTGGTTGCGGACGACGAGCCACTTTATCGCGAAACGACCTCGGAGCTGTTACGCGATGAGGGCTACGAATGCCTCTGTGTCGAAAATGCCAATGACGCGATCGAAGTGCTGAAAGAACACTCATTCGATTTGATTCTTTCGGACCTGAATATGCCCGGCAATCTGAAACTGGAATTGTTGAAGGAAGGGCGAACCAAGTACTCGCATGTTCCCATGATTGTCATTACCGGCGTACCATCGATCCCGTCGGCAATTGAGAGCGTGCGTTTAGGTATCGCCGACTACCTGCTCAAACCAGTCAAATTCGATGAACTTCTGGCTGCGGTGCGAAGGGCACTGGAGCAGCCGGCGGCCTCGGCTAACGCAACGACGCAGCTCGACGCTGAAACACGCCCCTCATTCCCACAGATC
>JBDNIG010000512.1:0-12499 GCA_041688415.1 Rhodopirellula sp.
GGTTTCTCCCGACGGGCGGAGCCGTCGGTCGACAATGTCGCCAGACGGCTCCGTCCGTCTGAGTTGGTCCTCCGCGTGGGTTTCTCCCGACGGGCGGAGCCGTCGGTCGACAATGTCGCCAGACGGCTCCGTCCGTCTGGGCTGGTCCTCCGCGTGGGTTTCTCCCGACGGGCGGAGCCGTCGGTCGACAATGTCGCCAGACGGCTCCGCCCGTCTGAGCTGGTCGTCCGCCTGAATTTCCGACGGGCGGAGCCGTCGGTCGACAATCTCAATCGTGGCACTGAAGCGGGGCCGGGCCGCTTCGACGAGACGTCCATCGCGCCGCCGCAGGTCGCTGACCAAAGACCAATGCTGGCACGTGTGAACTGGTTTCTCCGGTGCACAATCTTGATCTTCTGATCGGACTAGCTCCACCGTGATTGGATCCGTCGTGAGGCATTTCAGCGGATTGTGGGCCTGCACGTCATGCAACGCAATCACCTGAGCATCGCTTGGTGCGCGGGCCGCCTCAGCGAGCATTTCGATCGCAATCACGAACGGTAGCGTTGACCGACCCTGGACCAAATGTTCGCTGAGAAACAGGTCGTGGGTTGGATCGAACTCGACCGTATAAGCATCGGGCGCTGACGAGTCAGCTGGCTCCGCAAGATCGGACTCCGGATCGAGCATCGGTCGTGGCATAGGCATCTTGCCCGTGTTTCCAGTATCCACGGGCTGGAAGCCTATGCCACGTTCGGATTTACTCACGGGCTGGAAGCCTGTGCCACGAGTGGCTTCGCCTTGGGGGAAAAATTTTCGGATGTATCGTCGATCCGTAATCAAGACTTCCGTTGCGTCGCCGCCACATTCGATTTCGTTGATGAAGTGTTGCAGGCCTTCGTGGGCAGGCATGAATTCCATGCCGATCATGTCGAGCGCCAGTTTCGCTTCGGGTTTCGTCGCCATTCCGACGTCGCCCCAGGCATGCCAGTGGAACGTGACGCAGTGAGTTTCCGGGCGTTCCTGCTGCAGGTTGTCGATCAGTTTGGCGAGCATGTCGTTGGCGGCGGAGTAATCGGTGTGCCCGTTGGCGCCAAAGCGGCCACTGATGCTGCCGAAACCGACGAACCATTCGAGCGGATCGTGGCGCGTCGCGTTCGCTAGGGCAACGCAGCCATCAATTTTCGCGCGAAAGCATTTCTCGACTTTATCGGGACGCTTCCGGTCAAAGCGGGCATCCTGGCCAGCGCCGGCACCTTGGATCACACCACGGATCGGACCATCGGTCTGGCGAATTTGCTCGAGTAGTTGGTTGACCGCATTGACGTCGGACACGTCCACGCTGTGGTAAACCGCGTCGATGGATCGCGCCCGGCAGGCTTGCAAGGTTTGGTCAATTTCGATTGCTTTTTCGAGCTTTTGCCAGGTCGTTACGGGATTGCCGCCCTGGGACTGGGTGTGGTTCATGACCTGGCGGCGCAGTGCCGGCCGATCCACGGTCGCTCGACGACGTGTGGAGTCGTCGATCTGTGGTACGGGCGCCGTACCCAACAGATGCAGCTTCAAGTCGTGACGCGATGCCAATTCCATCGCGGTCATCGCGGTGATGCCACGTCCGCCACCGGCGATGATCCAGTTGCCGCCGGGGGCGAGATTAGCGGGGGAGAGGGGGAGAGGGGGAGTGGGGGGGGAGGTTGGGAGGGGAGTGTAGCGGGCGGAGGTGGCGAAGCGTTGTTCACCGGAGACGGCGATTTCTTCGTCGTAGGAGGGGACGGCGAGTTCTCGCCAGATGCCTTCGGCGGTGGCGCCTGGGAGAGTGTCGATGATCAGCATTGGTGTGTCGCGGTACCCTCGCACCCACGCCTCGATCAACATCGCTTTGGTCAAACCGGACAAGCCACCGGATTCCGAGCAGACGAGGGAGGATTGACCGAAATGGAAGTCGCCGCCCGATTGCACGAGCGTGGTGAGCGTGGCGCTGGACATGCGTTCCTCATCGATCAAGCCTTGCATCCAACGTTGGCAGAGACGAAACGGATTGCTCAGCGCGGCTTCACGGCGGGATTGCCACGCTGACGAATCCGTCGTCGGCCACACCGCATCGTTATCGTGCGGCGTCGTGATGAACAAGTGCGGCGAGACGGAGTCTGCCCATAGTTCGTCCAATCGTGCATCGAGCTCCTCACACGGTATCGATGAGTCAATCGATTCGATCGGGTACTGGGAGGCTTGCGCACAGGATCGCCAGCGAGCGATGATCGCATCGGACATGGCGTTGTTGCCGAGCACCAACGCGGGGCCATTCCAATTCGGACACGTGGGCATGTTCGCGAGTCGCGGCGCCGGTCGCATGCCGAGAACAAACCGATGCGTTCGCGTCGCGGGGACGGGCGGGATCTCTAAAAAGGGGTCTATTCCTCTCCGTGCCTCCGTCCCTCTCCGTGCCTCCGTCCCTCTCCGTGCCTCCGTCCCTCTCCGTGCCTCCAAAGGGTCAGACCCCTTTTTAGGAATCCGTTCTATCGCAGGTTCAGTTTCGTTTTTTTTTTCTGGCGATAATGCCGCGGCCGAACTCGCGTTGTTTGGCGTCTCGGGCGTGGATGAGATCTGCTGCCACACGAAGGCGAGGATGGACTCGAGGGTCGCGAAATCGGCCAGCGTCAAGCCGGAGTCTCGCAGCGATTGAAGCTGGTACTGCTGAGCTAACTCGCCGAGCAATTGCGCTTTTTTGATGCTGTCGATACCGAGTTCGCCTTCCATGTCCGCGTCCATGTCAATGATCGACTCATCGTATCCCGTTTGGTCAACAACCAAATCAATCATCAAACGGCGCAGTGACTCGTCCGAGTCACAAGAGTCGTTGTCGCATTCGTCGACGGCATTCGGGTGAGCTGGAAGGGGGGTTTCGGTGGGCGCGGTTCGGTTGAGGGCGGCTTGTGAGGTACCCGCGGCTAGCGCCGTCGGCTCAGGTTGGGACGGAGTGATACCCGCGGCTAGCGCCGTCGGCTCAGTTTGGGGTGGAGCGATGCCCGCGGCTAGCGCCGTCGGATCAGTTTGGGGTGGAGCGATGCCCGCGGCTAGCGCCGTCGGCTCAGGGTGGGGTGGAGCGGTTGACTCGGGCACGCTATCGTCGTTGTCCAGGATTCCGAGGATGTCATTGAGCGTTTCGAATTGGGAGAGCTGCATCGATTGAACATCGATCGGGGTATCGGCCCACTGCACGATCTCACCGATCAATTGCGCCTTCTTGATGCTGTCGACACCAAGTTCGGCTTCCAGGTCGGCCTCAAAATCGATGATTTCTGGATCGTAACCGGTCAGGTCGACCGCCAAGTCAAACAGGAACGCGCGGGCACCCCGTCGGTCGGCGGTTGGTGCGGCATCGGTGTGGGGGGAATTGGCGGTGAGCGGGGGCACCGGATCGGGATTGGTTGGCAAAGATGTGGTGCCCACAACTGGCGCGGTCGGCTCAGGGTGGGGGCTGCCCGCGGCTAGCGCCGTCGGCTCAGGGTGCGAGACACCCGCGGCTAGCGCCGTCGGCTCAGATTGAGGAGAGCGACGACGATTACGGGTAACGTCGACTACTTCGAAACGCTTTTCATCCGACTTCGTCGGAGGCTCGTCGGCAATGCTTGGCGACGGATCGATGTGGCGGATCGAACGCGCCAGCGGGTCGATCGGTTGTCCGGACATCCCGCGTTGTCGTGCATCATGCGCGCCGGTTCCATGAAACGCTTCGCACGCCATCTCGATCAACAATTGTTGCATTGGATACTCACGGCGGCGATCATCGGCACTCAGGCAGATTGCGCGACCATCGACGGCGGCGCACGCCAGCCGAGTCAACACATTGTCGGGGCCGACTTCAAGCAGCAGCCCGCAACCTTCGGTCACAATTCGCTGGAGGGCACCGTTAAAACACACCGGCTGGGTGAGTTGGTTGATCAGGTTGTCCATCATCTCCGTCGGCTCGGCGAGATACCGGTTCGAGACGGCTGAGAGAAAACCCAATCGGGGCGGTAGCAATTGTTGTCCGCCGAAGCGGGCACGCAGTAGGGCCTGTGCCGGTTTCATTGCGGGTGTGTGGAACGCGGCGGGGACGTTGATCACGACCGACGCCATCCCGGCCTCCGCAAGGTGTTCTTTGGCGGCGATGATGTCTTGTTTCATGCCCGCGATGACGGTGCTCACGGGCGAATTGTGATGCGAGATCACGGTCGCCAATTGATGACGGTCGATCACGGCTTGCACCGCCGACGGTTCGCCGCGCACCGATAGCAGTTCGCCTCCGGCTTGGCGGGTCATGATCACGGCGTCGCTGCGGCACTTGGCGAACTCAATCGCTTGGTCCATGTCTATCACACCGGCAGCCCAGGCGGCGGTACACTCACCGAAACTGTGGCCGAGCACGACGTCGGGCCGGTGACCGCGTTGGAACAGCGAATCGGTCATCGCGGCACCGACGGCCAACACCCATAACTGCGTCCACCACACGTCGCACCCGAGTTGACCCTTGGGATCGGTCAAGCGATCACCGACGGGTTCGATTGCCCGCTGCTGCAGCCGCGCGTCCACATCGTGCATGAACGACCAAGCGGTCTCGGCCGCCGATGCGCCGGAGTCGTCGGGGGAGAACAAACGTGGCACGGCGGGATACTGCGACCCTTGTCCGGGGAATAACCAACCCACGCGGTTGCCCGACGATTTTCGGCACCGAATCCAGGCGAGATGTTTGGGTAGCGCCGTCGTCCGCCGTTCGGGTAACGGTCCATCAAGGATCGCTTTCGCGGCAGCCGCGATCTCCTGGGTATCGTGTCCCACAATTGCGATTTCAATGATCTCGCGCGAGTTCAACGATCTGTCTGGCGTGCGCGTGTCATCGAACGAATCGACCGCTGATTCCATTGCGTTTCGAGGAGGAAGATTCGAATCGGTGTGCTCGGCCAGCAGCCTCAGGTCTCGCTCGAGACAACCAGGATCCGTCGCTCGCAAGCGGACCCGCAGTGCCGAGCGGTTCGGCGCGTTCTCACCCGTCATCGTGTTCGCCGGCTCCAAGTCCGCAATACGCGATCGTCCGTCAGACGCATTGGCGGTGCGTTGTTCGGATGGGCGTGTCGTCAGTGCGGCGGACGCTCGAATCATGGGAGTGGGTGTGGGCTGTTTGGCAATTTGATATTGAATTTGGTAACCGTCCTGTGCCGTTTCGCAAATTTGCTGGACCAGCGGCTGCGTCGCGGATTGTTCAAACGCGACTGTCGCGGCAAGGGTCCGGACGATTCCCTGTCCGCCGCCGAGATGCCCCAGTTTTGCGATCAATCGCGGTGCGGAGGTTTCCGGATGGGTCGCCGACAGCCGCGCATCATCGGCGCGGGCTCGGGCGACGTCATCCGTCCAACTCTCCTCAGCGTGCTCAAGCACACCGAAAATCGGCTTGTTTTGTGCGACAGCGTCGGAGTAACGCTGTAACATCATGATGGCAACTCCTTCGCCTGGGAAGATCCGAGAGCCATCGTTTGGCACGTCTTCGTGTCGACCCGAGCGAACCAACTGGTTTCTTCGATACAACTGCTCGAATGCCACGAGGTCCATCGATCGATGAGTCATGCCGCACAGCACCGCGTCGACTTGCTGTTCGCGGAGTTGCTCCGTCGCCGTTAAAATCGCCAATCCACTGGATGCCTCGTCGGCGTCGACGGCGCAGGCACCGCCCATTAAATCGAATGTGCGGCAGATCCGCGATGCCAACGTGCTGGCGGTGAAACCTCCGGTCTCGTCCAGCAACGCGGGATAACGCTGCATCACGGCGGCGTGCAACTGCTCGACGAACGTCTCGATCGCGTCGCGTGATAGACCTTCGTGGCTTGCGATCCGCCGGAAATGCTCGCGTATTTCTGGCAGGCGTAAACCAATCTGCAGCGCGTTGCTGAACTCACCGCCAAAGATGGTCCCGACGACGACGCCCACGCGGGTGCGATCGATCGACCACGTCCCGCCATCGAATTCCTCGATCGCCTGGGCGGCAGCTTGAATCAACATTAATTGAGCGGGATTCGCGTAACGCACTGTTTTCGGCGGAATCCGGTACCCTTGGGCGTCGAACTGGAAATCGTGGATGTAGCCACCCCGGCAGTGCGGGATTCGGCCGTCAACGTCCGCCCCGTTCGCCGCCGCATGATCGACACCGACCCAACCGCGATTGCCCGATCGCAGCGGCCACCGTCCCGGCGGTGGATCGGAAATGCAACTCGCACTTGATTGCAAAAATTCCGCAAATTCGGCGACATTATTTGCGCCGGGCAGGACCACGCCGCGACCGACAATGGCGATGGGTTCGGGTGATTGTTTTTTTGAACCGTGGGGGCGCGACAGTTGGCCAGAACGGTCCGATTGCCGGATCACAACGTGGGCGTTCAAACCGCCAATGCCGAAAGCGTTGATCCCAGCGACGCGGTCGCCGGACGGATTCCCTGGCGACGTGTTTCGTCCGGATCGATTCCGTTGGGGCCAGGGCTCAATCTTATCGACGACGCGGACGGGAGCATCGGCCCAGTCGTAGGTCTCGTTGGGCTGTTGAAAATGGATCGAGGGTGGCAGTTCGCCCTTCCGCATCGCGATCAAACATTTCACCATCCCGACCAAGCCGGCCGCTTCGAGAAGGTGTCCGAGGTTACTCTTGACGCTGCCGATCGCGAGTGGTCCGGCAACTTGATGGGGGTTGGAAACTCCCTTCGATCCGGAGCGTGTGTTGGGTTCGGGGCGCAAGAGGGCCGTCAGGGTTGCCAGTTCGGTGGCGTCGCCCACCTGGGTGCTCGTCGCGTGGCACTCCAAATAATCCACGTCCAAACAGGCGGCCGGGTCGGTTGAGGCACGGCTGATGGCGAGTTGTTGGCCTTCACTGCGGGGTGCCCACAAGCCTTTGCCTTTGCCGTCCGATGCGACACCGACGCCAGCGACGGCGGCATGAATCGGTAGTCCCAATCGCTCCGCGACGCTGCGCCGCGCCAACACGACGGCAACGTATCCTTCGCTGCTGATCAAACCGCTGGCGCGACGATCAAATGGGTAGCAACCGTCATCGCTGCAGGCGCCCGATTGCGAGAACAACGCGAGATTATCGACATTATTGAAAGTGGCGCCACCGACGACGGCCACATCCAAATGATCGGCGTGAATGGCGGCGACCGCATGGTGCAACGCCAAGAGCGACGAGGAGCACGCGGCATCTATGACCTCGCGGCGACCGCGAAACCCGATCAATCCCGCTGTTAAGGAAGCGGCGCTGTAGGCATTGAAACTGGGCGAGCCATCGTCTTGCCAACGTGGGCGACCCTGGCGAATCGCGGCGGTCAGCTCAGCCTTCAGCCGATCGAGCTTCTTCGCATCGACGTGTCCGGGCAGGTCCGTTTGTCCGAGCAATTCGGAGGCGGCCGATGCCAACGTGCTCATCGCGAGCGGGCCACCCGCCTGCGTTCCGCCACTGTGGCCGACCAGCACGCCGGCCCGCTGCGGATCGAGATCCTGGATATCGTCAATTCGCTCGACGCCAAACGTTGACGCGACCGCCGCCATGGCGACTTGAGCGAATTGTCGATGCGTCAGATCGAATTCGCCGAGCGCGTTGATTTTTCGTTCTCGCTCGGCGTCGAGCGGACTGGGGGAGACGCAGCCACCGAGCTGGGTGTAGGTTTTGCCAGGCACGTTGCGTTCGGTATCAAAGTACAACGCGCGGTCCAGCCGATCCTCGGGCATCGGCGCGATACCCGAGCGGCCCGCCCACAACAAATCCGCGAAATCCTGTGCGTTGTTCACATCACCGGGCAAGCGAACTTCGTAACCGCAGACCACGACCTCGTCCGGGTCACCCGCGGTAGTGTTCTCGCGTGATGCGGCTGGGGCCACGCGTGATGCGGCAGTAGCGGGCGCGAAGGCGGACCAGTGCCGTACCATTTCCAACAACTCGTCGGTGCGAATCTCCGGTGTCGACGGCAAGCTGGTCTCTGTAATCACGCGGTCGATCTGATCTCGACCAAATTGAGGGTCGTCTCGGAAATAAGGCAGAAAAGTCTTGACGAACGGGGCCGCCATCCGGTCGAGCTCGGATTGTTCGTCAGCGGTCAGTTTGGCTTGGGCTTGGCGAGTCGCTTGGCGACGTGTCACACGGGTGGGGCGATCCAGCCACGCCTGCGTCGCGGTTCGAAAGGCAGCGTCCAGATCACGCACGGTCGTGCCCGCTGCCGACGTCAAATGATAGGTCCGATTGTGATACTGCGAATCCGCAATGATGGTGAGGATCGCGTTGGCAATCCAATCGACGTCGACAATGTTCTTTTGTTCATTTCCATCAAAACCAAGGTTGCGAAACCATTCTCCACGAGCGGGCAGGCCGAACCGCGACGCCAGCATTTGGTACATTGAGAAGGCACCATAGATGGTCCGGTCACCCGAAATCGGCGATAGGCCGGTACGGTCGATCACGATCGACGGACGAAAGATCGTCAGCGAATCGATTGTTCCCGAGCGCCGGGCATCATCGAGCAGCGTTTCAGCCTGGATCTTGCTGCGTTCATAATCGTTGGCAAATGTCTGTCCGACGTCGCCTTCGGTTTCCCTGACCGCGCCGCTGCGTTGGCCACAAACGTAAGCTGTTGAGACGTGATGAAACCGCGAAATCTTGGCCTCACGGCAGAAATCCAAGACGTGCGAGGTACCGTCGACATTCGTTCGATAGGGTTCGTTGTCGACCGATTCGCTCGCCGGTGCGAAGCTCAAACTCGCGGCACTGTGCAAAATTTGATCACAGTTCGCCGCAATCCACTGGGCGTTGACCGCAAGCACCCCCAATCCGGGTTGGTTCAAATCGCCTTGGAAGACGCGCGGACGTGGCAGCGTGAGGTTCCAAGCCGCTTCGAATCGGCGGAGGAGTTGTTCAATCCGTTCGGCCGCACTCTGGGGGCCTTTGCCGCGGGCAAGCACGGCGAGCGGTCGCCCACGGCGCAACCACTCCGCCATCGCGTACGAACCCAACATCCCCGTGGCTCCGGTCAGGAGCAAGGTTTCGCCGCGGCGGGATCGATCGTCTCTACTCAATATTCCACTCACGCAATGGCCCCGTGGGACGCACGAGTAGCGGGGGGAAAATGGATTTTCCTCATCAGCATGAGATTGACTTTTCGCGGAGGATGAGAGGATGAGGCAAGATGAGACCGTTTATCATAATCACCGGGCTGGTAAGCTAAGGCAAATCCTGCGGCCGATTTCGACTTGGCAATAAAGGGAACGCCGATTATTCCGGTCTCGCGGATTTTTCGGCGAAATTCGCAAACAGGCAGGCGGTTTGGTGAGCAAAAACCAACCCGAATCGGAGCGAGGAATGCCCCTGTCAGTTATACACACATGTTTTTAGCGACAGCGAGACAATAAAACGCGTTGAATCAAAGTAGCTACCGCCGCCAGACGGTGGAATCCACGTTCTGGCGAACGTAGCTACTCGCTTGATTCATTCGCGGTCGCTTACGCCGAAGGCGTTCCAGCAATTAGCCGGTGTTCGAGCGAAGCGAACACCACTGAAATCCCATTCGGGATCGTTGCGTATAACTGACAGCCCTTCAGCCGGAGCACCTTTCACAATGGGTAGAATAGAGCGGCTGGTCCGCTCGTTACGCCTCGAACATGGAATAATTCGTACGAATAGCAGCACTCGCATTACCGGACTAACCGAACACAGTAGTTGAATACCCATTTCACTCATGCTCGGACGAGTTGCGGATATGAAGATCAAAATCCACCGAGTGTCGTTGGGCTTGCTAGCGTTGATGACGCTGGGGGGCTGTGCGTCATTCAACGATTGCTACTACGAAAAAACGCAGAGGGTGCGTGCTTTCAAGGAGTACGTCCATTGCGGGCGGCCTGAATGTTCGGAATATCCGCGCGACTACAGAAAAGGTTGGATTGACGGCTTCTTTGAGGTCGCCACGGGCGGCAGCGATTGCCCACCGTCGGTCGCCCCAGCACGTTATTATAAGCCGAAGGCAATTCTCAAATACGGCGACAAAAAGCGTCACAACTATTACAGCGGCTGGCAAGACGGTGCGGCCCGAGCATCGCAGTTCCCAGACACTCATTATTTGCGGATCTACGAAACGAATGAGTGCCCGTTCCCACGCTGCGAAAAGCCCTGCAGCAACGACGAAGGTGGCCCCTGTGGTGAGGCCTTCGTTGGCATGTCGGCCACGAAGGAACTGATCGAGGCGATGCCCACGCCTAGCGATTCAGTCCCGACCAACGACGTCGAGAATGCGAGTTTGCACTCGAGTGCGAATCAAGGCGTCGAAGCGGACCAAGGTACCGCAGTCAATTTGACGACTCCCGAGGGCAACGAGTTGCCTGGGGCTAGCATCGAGACGACGAACCAAGCGACCTCGCTGCCGCTGCCCGAACCAACGATCAGTACGCTAACGGATATCCCGACGCTGCCGATGATCCCGCCCCCACCCGCACCGGAATCCGCCTCGCTTGCTCCTGCGGAGACTGCGTCTGCGAAATCTGCTGCCGCCAAGCCGGTTGCTGAAGCCGAAGACACGCCCCTGGTCTCGATTCCGGGATATCGGGCGACAACGGAGTGGTCTCGGCCAGCGAAACCCACGACGGCTGCGAAGCCGGTCGGATTCATCCGCATGATTGAGCCGATCCAAGACGCTCAAGAAACGCGTGTCACCAGCGAAGGTGCCGAACCCATCGTGATCGTCGAAGCTCCGTATCAGCAATTTCAAATGAGTGATATCGAAGCCAAAACCAAACCTGTTATCCAACTCGTGGAATGATTCGCGAGTCCCCTTTTATATCACATCTCAATTCATTCAATCCTGCATTGCGAAGGGATTCAGCAATGATTCGCACGAATCAAACCCATCACCTCACAGCATCGATCGCCGTCACGGCTTTGATCACGATCACGACGCTGGCCAGCACTGGTTGCCACATTCACTCGGTAGCATCGGCACGCAATTCGATTCCGGCCAACCGGCTTGATCCGAACCTGTTCGGTTGCTCCCGCGAAGCGTTGGCGCCGCTGCCGTACTCGTCGCTGGGGCAGGTCAAGCCGCGACAGCACATCATCGGCGGCGGCGATACGCTGTCGGTTTACGTGTACGGGGTCTTCCCCGCCAACGAGGAAGAAACGCCCGTGCAGCAACGCACCCAGTCAATCAGCCAACGGTACTACCCGCCTCGCGGAAGCGTGGTCGGCCCGTTGACGGGCCTGCCCACCCGCGTCGAGGGCAATGGGATGATCGACATGCCGTTGATCGGCGCAATTTCGGTCGTCGGTTTGACCCTGCCGGAGGCGGTTGACAAGATCAAACAAACGTACTTGGATGAGAATGTTCTGCAGGAAGGCAAGGAACGGGTCACCGTCGATCTGCTGATTCCGCGGATCCGCCGGATTGTCGTGCTGCGACAAGATACACCCAATCCGGCGGTCGCACTGACCCCGCCGGGAGTCGTCGATCAGGTTCACCGCGGCAGTGGGCAAGTCATCGATTTGCCGATCTACGAAAACGATGTGCTGCATGCTCTCGGAGCCACGGGCGGACTGCCCGGTACCGATGCGTCGCGTGAGCTGTACGTGATTCGCAGCGGAGCGGGGATCAACACGCAGTTCCTCAATGACGAATCCCTGCAAGACCTGGTCAGCGGTGGCGGAGGCGGCGATTTCAACCCCGGCGTGATTCGGATTCCCTTGGTCGGTTGCCCCACCGACGGCATTTCATTTCAACCCGCGGACGTGATCCTCAACGAGGGCGACACCATCTACATTCCCCGTCGCGACGAATACTTCATCACCGGCGGTTTGCTGCCGGGAGCAAGGATTCCATTGCCCCGAGACAAGGACGTCGATGTGCTCGAAGCGATCGCGTTGGCCACGGGATCTCCCGGCGGTCCACTGGGTCTGAGCGGTGCCGTACTGGCCGGCGGAACGCCTGGTTATGTTCGCGAAGCCACCCAGGTGATGATCCTGCGAACGCTTCCCGACGGACGCCAGATCAACATTCGGGTCGATTTGGACCGCGCGATCACGGACAACAAACAGCGCATTCGCATTATGCCTGACGACGTCGTGATGTTGCATCAGAAACCAGGGGCCGCGTTCTTCAACACGTTCCTGAATTACTTCACCGGCGACTCGCTCCTGGTCACGAGTGTTAACAACTAAGCTGAGCAGTCCTCCAAACAGGCACTATCGAAACACTGCGGCGTTCTCGCCGCGGTGTTTTTTTGAACCTATCCGAAAACCCTGAGCCGACGGCGCTGGACTGCGGGTATCTCTCCGATATTATTGAACGCTAACAACCGAAGCTAGCGATGGACCACTGAATCTTTGGTATTGGGACTTTTTTGGCTTGCGCAATTTTTCTTCACCTCTCCCCCAGCTTTGCTGGGGGAGAGCGACCGTACGCTAACCTCGCAAGCGAGTTCGATCAAAAAATTGAAATTTTGATCCGAGTCACCGCTTCAGGCGCAGCAC
>JBDNIG010000513.1:0-7935 GCA_041688415.1 Rhodopirellula sp.
CCAACTTGCGCGCTCGGCCCTCCCCGGAATTCTCGCTGAAAGCTCGAATTCCGACCCTCCCAAGCTTCGCTCGGGAGGGTGAAGTAAACCATTGCTGCGACAGTACTTAAAAGCCGCACGATCTCTTCGGGGGAGAGGGGAGACTGCGTGGGTTGAGGGAAGACGCCATTGGCGTACGGGCTGAAGAAGGCTTACACAGGTTGGAAGCCGATCCTACGTTTCCAAATGCTGCTGTAGATAAATCAAAGTCCCCGAAGGGCAATTGCAGATTGCAACTAACTCATGAAAATTCTACATGTTTTAAATCACTCCATTCCGCACACGGATGGATATTGTATTCGCAGCGAGAATATCGTTCGTTTCCAAAAGGACATGGGCTGGCGTCCGGTGGTCATAACGTCTCCTTGCCAGGAACCGCGACCCACGCTTCCCAAGGAGATTATCAACGGTGTTCCGTATTACCGAGTCGTTAATCCTAACTCCATCCAAATCCCTTATATTCGGCAGGTCCGAACAATCAAACAGTTGCGTGACCGACTGCATGAGGTGGTGTCCCTTGAGTCGCCCAACGTCATTCATGCTCACTCTCCAAGCCTATGCGGAATCGCCGCCCTTTCAGTAGCTAAGAAACATAAGATTCCATTTGTTTATGAACTCCGTGCGTTCTGGGAGGATGAGATTTTTGATCGTGGAAAAGACCCTCGCTGGTCACTTCGTTATAAAGTTAGCCGCCGACTTGAGGAAAAGGTAATTCGTAGTGCTGATGCGATCGCCACAATTTCAAAGAACATGCAAGATGATCTTATTTCTAGGGGTTTTGATAAGCGAAGGCTCTTCGTGACTCCTAACGGGGTGGAGTGTGATCGTTTTTCCGAAGAACCTGCCGACACGGAAATGCAAAATCGTTTGGGTTTGACGGGTAAGACCGTCTTTGGGTACATTGGCTCGCTTTATCGTTGGGAAGGCGTAGACACATTGGTGCGAGCCATGCGGCAGATTGTTGCGCAGGCTCCGCAATGCAAGTTGGTCATTGTAGGTGGAGGTGAACAGCAAGCAATGCTTTCACGTCTCGTGGATACCCTTGGTTTGCAGGACAACGTATTGGTGCTTGGCAGAGTCCCTCATCAGGAGGTGTCGAAATATTATTCCGTCATGGATGCGTTGATATACCCTCGAAAACGCAGTCGAACGACCGAATTAGTGACGCCGTTAAAGCCTCTGGAGGCCCAAGCGATGGGAAAGCCGATTCTAAACAGCGATGTTGGCGGTTTGGCGGAGTTATCCTCGGGCTACGGAGCATTACAGTTCCGATCCGAAGACGAAAGCGATATCGCGGTGAAGTGTCTCGAGTTCATTGCTCTTACGCCAGATGCCCGTCGCAGGCTGGGCATGCAAGGCCAAACGCATGTTCAGGAAACACGAGACTGGAAACGGGTCATCCAGTGTTACAAACCAGTCTATGAGTTTGCGCTAGACGCACACGAACATCACGCGTTCAACGATTCCTAACTCCCTGCTAGTCGAAAGCAAAATATAATGACGACCGTACGTGTCGAGCGGTGTAAGACTTACGACCCAAACGAACTCAGATCCGCATTTGCACCCTTTGATCCGTTGTTTCGAGACAACGTACATCCGGGGGACATCGTTGCGCTCAAACCGAATTGGATCGCGCCACACCACAAGCACAACCCGAACGAGTGGCAATCAGTCATTACGCACCCAAACTTTATCACAGAGGTTCTAACTCGCGTAGTTTCAAGACTGGGCGGTGACGGAAAGGTCATCATTGCGGACGGTCCACAAACAGATCAGAGTTTCGAGAAACTGCAAACTCGCATGAACATCCCGGAGTGGACGCGGATATGTGAACAGGGCGGCGTTGCCCTTGAGATAATTGACCTTCGTGATCATGAATGGGAAGTTCGAAACGACGTATTGATAAATCGCAAAGACTTGCCTGGCGATCCGCTAGGATCTGTCGAATATGGCCTCGGTTCGGCATCGGAATTTAATGGGCACCAACCTTCGACGCGTGGCTACTATGGCGCGGACTACGACATTTCGGAAACAACGCTTGCACATACGAACGGTCACAATCGATATCGAATTTCAGGTAGCATGGTGAATGTCGATGTTTTTATTAACTTGCCAAAGCTGAAGACTCATAAAAAAGCCGGAATTACGTGCTCGCTCAAGAATCTTGTGGGAATTAATACTTACAGAAATTTTCTTCCGCATCATACGGAGGGAACTCCCTGCATGGGCGGAGACCAATTTCCTGATAGTGGATTGGCAAATTCAGCAGAAGTAAAATTACTGCGAGTCTTTAAAGCGATTTTATTGCAGATACCCTTTCTAGGGCGCGCCGCTGTCCCCGTAAAACGAGTGGGGAAATGGGTATTTGGTGAAACAACCGAAACGGTCCGCAATGGAGCCTGGTATGGTAACGATACTCTGTGGCGAACTATCTTGGATCTAAATAAAACACTTCTTTATGGGAATCCGGACTCAACGATGCGGGAAGGTAGTCTAGCCAACAAGAAACGTTATCTCTCGTTTGTCGATGCGATAATCGCCGGCGAAGGTAACGGCCCCGAATGCCCTGATCCGATTGACGCCCAGTTGATAGTTGGTGGCGATAATCCGGTTGCGATCGATTGCACCTGTGCAGGATTGATGGGATTTGACTATCAGCGAATCCCGGCCCTAAAGCATGCATTTGAGATTGTCCATTACAAATTGATTGATGATGACTACGAAAATATCGTCCTAAAGAGTGATTCATTGACAGAACTGGAGGACAAGCTGGAAGACTTGTCAGATCAACACTGTCCGCGATTTCGCCCGCATTTCGGCTGGGCACACTCGATCGAACAGATGCCAGCTGCTGAAGTGGCATCTCAATGAGCGACAGCGACATCGCGGCACGACGTTTGACTGGCTATGAACGTTTTTGTCGCTCATTGCTAATCCCCGCTGGAGATCTCGTTTTCGGCCACTCGGTCGCCTCTCGATTTCGGGAGTTGCAGAGTCTGCAGTGGCAGAGTCGTGATGAAATTCATGCCTATCGACAATCGCGAATCAGGGATTTGCTTACTTTCTGCGCCGAACGTGTGCCGTTTTACAAGGAAGCATTCTTGGAACTTGGACTGGCACGTAGGGACTTAGAAAGCTTCGATACTGACCAGCTTCCGCAATTGCCAATTCTAACCAAGCAGCATCTCTTGACGCGTTTTGAAGACCTCAAGGTGCAAGGATTTCGCGGGTCAGTGACCGAAATGAAATCCAGTGGCTCAACAGGCCTACAAACCGTTACGCTGAGCGACAAATCCTGTTTCACGGAAGTTTATGCGACGCAGTTGTTGTTTTGGAGCTGGGGTGGCTTTTTCATGGGGAAGCCGCATTTGCAGACCGGGATGTCTCTCGAGCGAGGAGCACTGCGCACACTCAAGGACAATCTGTTCCGGTGTAGTTATGTTAGCGCGTTCGGGCTGTCCGATGCAGATCTTCAGCGGATCGTAGATTTAATCAAACGAAAGAGAATTCGGTCAATCTTTGGTTACGCGTCTAGTATTTATGTCATCGCAAGATATGTGGAGAAGAATGATTTTCGATTGCAAATGGATTCGATTTTCACATGGGGAGACAGTCTTTTTCCACACTATCGAGAATTAATAGAAAACGCCTTTTCCTGTCCCGTTAATGACTGCTATGGATTGGGTGAAGGACTTCAGTGTGCCGCGCAATGTGAGCAACACGATGCGCTGCACGAAGCAATGCATGGTGTAGTCGTCGAAATCGTCGATGCTAACGGGCAATCTGTGCCCACAGGACAGCTTGGAAAGGTCGTCGTTACTCGGTTCGTCCCTGGTGCTATGCCGCTATTGCGTTACGACACTGGAGACGTTGCGTACTTCGTCGACGGTGAATGTAAGTGTGGTCGGCAACTACGACGAATATCTAGAATCCAGGGGCGCGAAACCGACATCGTGACAACGCCCGCAGGCGATCGCCTTATCGTTCATTTCTTCACTCAAATCTTTGAATGTGTTCCCGAGATAGATCAGTTTCAGGTACGACAACAATCTCCTGAGTCAATATCCGTCCGTTACATTCCACGGCCTGGATTCGAGCATTCCATCCTCGACAGCATTCGGGAGCAGATTTTGTCCAACTGTACATTTCCTCTCAGGATTGATTTTCAGGCTGTTGAGAAGATTCCGCTTGAGAAGTCCAACAAACGTCGTTTCGTGATTTCTACAGTTCCTCTGGATTAGTTCCCACTTTTTTAGTTGGTGGACAATCCGGATTCTATTGTTGAATATTCCTCTTCCTCACGTCGTTAAAGTTGCCAAGTAGTGCAGTTGTGTACGTAGTGATATCGGTGCTGTTTTTCTTGTCCGCGGGACTTTTTGCTTTCCCGCACTTTGGATATGCGCCCACTGTCTATCTGCTGTCGCGTTTGAAGCAGCCTCGCGGTTCAGGTTTCGCTCATCCTCGAGCCACCTTGATCGTTAGCGCCTATAACGAAGCGGACGTTATCGGCGAAAAAATCGAAAATGCGCTTGCCCTCGACTATCCCGCCGGTTTGCTCGATGTCGTTGTGATTTCCGACGCATCGGACGATAGCACCGACGATATCGTCCGCAAGTACGCTGATCGCAATGTCAAACTTTGTCGTCAAGAAGAGCGGTTAGGGAAATCCGCCGGGCTATCGCGTTTCTGCCCCGAGGCTCTTGGTGACATTCTGGTGTTTACCGATGCTAACTCAATGTTCCAAAAAGATGCAATCACTCACCTTGTTTGCCACTTCGATGATCCGGCGATTGGTTATACCGTCGGACGTCAGCTCTATGACGACACCAATCAGGGGGCGTCAGCGGAATCAGAGAACGTCTACTGGAACATCGAGCTGAAACTGAAGGAGTGGGAGAGCCGACTGAGCAGCGTGGTCGGTGCGGACGGGGCAATCTACGCGCTCCGCAAGGAACTCTTTGAACCGCTCGCGCCGGAAGACATCAATGACTTTCTCATCCCGTTGAAAGTCGTGGCCAAGGGATTCCGAGGCGTCTTTGATCCGGCCGCGATCTGTTACGAAGACACCGCGCCGGATTTCCGTGGCGAGTTCCGGCGGAAATACCGGATTGTCAATCGCAGTTTGCGGGCCGTGCTGAAAGTTCCGCAGGCATTCAACCCATTCCGCGTGGGCTGGTTCTCGTTTCAGCTCATTTCACACAAAGTCTTGCGGTGGTTCAGCCCGTTGTTCATGTTGATCATGTTGCTGACGAGCGGGTATTTGGCGGCTTCCGAATGCATAACGAATGGTTCTCCAAGCATCTTTGGATTGATTTTTGCATTGCAGATTTGCGGTTATCTCGCTGCGGCGCTCTATCTACTACCGCCGCTGCGATCGGTGCGAGTTGTCTACATCGCCTACTACTTTTTTCTAATTAACTGCGCCGCCGCCGTCGGGATTGGGCTGTTGTTGTCCGGACGAACCATTGGAGTGTGGAAGCCCCAGCGATGATGCTCGATACGACCTTTTTTATCTCGTGGTTCTTGCTGGTCTATGCCTATGCCCTCTATCCAGCGGCCAGCGTTTTCAACACCGGAGCGCGAGTGCTCAGGCGATCCGAAAAGCTATTGCCGGTATCGGTGCTCGTTCCGGCACACAACGAGGCCTCGGTGATCTCCGCGAAAATCGAGAATTTCCGGCAACTCGATTATCCGACCGAGCTGATTGAATTGGTGGTGGCCGACGATGGCAGTACGGATGGCACGGCGGACCTTGTTGCGACACAGTGCGAGGAACGAATTCGTTTGATCAGTAGCAGCGGACGTGGCGGGAAAGCGGCCGCGATGAATAGCCTGGTCGCCGCGGCGCGGTATCCTGTTTTGCTCTTCACCGATGCCAACGTCATGCTTCATCCGACCGCGGTGCGACGGATGGTTGATCATTTCAATTCGGAGGATGTCGGCGCCGTCACCGGAGAAGTTCGTTTGGAAGGCAGTGACGATGCGTTTCGTCCGGGCGAGGCACTGTACTATTCGTTGGAACGGAGAATTCAGGGGGCGGAGTCTCGGATCGGCAGCGTGATGGGTGTCGATGGTGGGATGTACGTGATGCGGGCCAAACTATTTGAAACACTTCCCGTCGATACCATTCTGGATGACTTCTTGGCGTCGATGAACGTGCTGCGATCCGGCCGGCGGATTGTTTACGAGAGTGCGGCGAAAGCAACCGAGAGCGGCACGCCGACGGCGCGTCAAGAATTTTCTCGTCGCGTCCGAATTGCCGCCGGTGCCGTTCAGTTGCTCAAACGCGGCTACGTACCACGGTGGACCCAGCCCGTGCTATGGTTCCAGTTTTTTTCGCACAAATTATTGCGTTGGTTCTCACCGGTGTTGTTGGTCGTGTTCTTCGTTACCAACATCGCGTTGCTGACTCGACACGCGTGGTATGCCGTTCCACTAGCATTGCAATTATTCGGTTACGCCGCACTCATTGCCGTCTACTGGATTCCCAGCTTGCGCCGATCGCGAATCGGGGGTGTGCTCTTTTACTTTGGGATCAGCCAGTGGGGGATCGCTGTGGGACTGATGCGCGGCATGCTGAATCGCCAGCCACCGCAATGGGAAAAGGGACAGCGCGTGGAAGATCTGATGAACGGCGAGACGTCGAGATGAAAACTCTTGGTTGTAAGCGAATTGACGCATCTCCGTTTGGTTCCTTGGAGCTGCGGGCTGGAAGATCGGAACAAAAAAAGCGTCAGATGTTAGTCTCAAAAACCGCAATCAACTCCAACTTTTTGACAGTCCATCGCGATACCGCCGTACCGCACGACTCGCGGGCTGTCGATTTAGTAACCCGACGCGTAAGCGAGGGACCAGGTTGCATCCCTCGCTTACGCGTCGGGTTATGATTTATACGCTAATTTCGTAAAAACGATTAAATCAATTGCCCGCTTGCGCCGTACCGCTAAATGCAGAAGGGGAATAAGATGAAACGGATTGCTGTAATTGGTATGGGATACGTTGGCTGCGTCACCGCGACGTGCCTGGCGCGTGATGGGCACACGGTCGTTGGTGTTGAACGTGACCCCGGCAAGGTGGCAGCGATTAACGCGGGCCAGTCACCGGTGCGCGAACCCGGACTGGACGATTTGTTGCGACAGCAGGTGGATGCTGGACGACTTTCGGCAACGACGGATATTGCCTCGGCGGTGCAACAAGCAAGTCTTGCGATGATTGCCGTCGGCACGCCGTCGCAGAACGATGGGGGTGTCGACATCGGGCACGTGCAGCGAGTGGTCGAGGAAATTGGCGCGGCGTTACGCGGCACCCAGCATGAACTGACACTCGTCGTTCGATCCACGCTACTACCCGGAATGCTGGAGGAACGCTTGGCTCCCGCATTGGAGAGCAGCGCTGCCGAACCGTTGGGGAAGCGTATTTCCCTCTGTAACCATCCGGAGTTCCTCCGCGAGACGACCGCAATCTCGGATTACGACCACCCTCCGTTTGTGATCGTGGGCGCCACCAGCCCCGACGTCGCCCGCTCGGTGCTGGAGCTGTACCCGACCGGGACAGCGGAACACGTTGTCACCGATACCCGATCGGCAGCGATGATTAAGTACACGTGCAATGCATTCCATGCGGTCAAGGTAGCGTTTGCTAACGAGATCGGAACGCTAGCCAAAGCGTTCGGTGCGGACGGGCACGAGGTCATGCGGATTGCTTGCAAGGACACGCAGTTGAACATATCGCCAGCCTATTTGCGGCCGGGGTTCGCCTTTGGAGGCTCGTGACTGCACAAGGATGTTCGCGCGCTCGTGAGGTATGCGGAACGTCAGGCGATTCATACCGAATTACTCGGTGCGATACTGCCGTCGAACCAATCCCACATCGAGCGTGCGTTGGCCATGATCGCCC
>JBDNIG010000514.1:0-4361 GCA_041688415.1 Rhodopirellula sp.
AAATATTGACAATATTAGGAGACGGGTAGTGGATATCGAGAAAATTCATCAGCGGACTGGGTGGGCACCGACGATAGGGATAGGTCGCGGAATTGAGTCAACAATCAAATGGTATAAAAAGCACGCGGAAGCAAACCAAATTTTGTCTTGAAATGACCGCAACTGCGAGAGATCCCAAGCGGCATGTCTAGCGACAATTAGTTTTGGCCACCCGCGACAATTAGAGCTGGTCAGTTTTGGTCCCCCCAAGCGGCTCACTTGAGTCTCAGCGACAATTAGAACTGGTCAGTTGCCGAAGCATCGATCATCGTCGTAACTCCCTCACCTCAAGGAAGTTGCGATGATCAAGGACGGACAGGTCAAGGAACTGCGACGAATGCTCGATATGGGCAGGTCACTCGTCACCTCTGCAAGGATTGCGAATATGAGCCGAACGACAGCAAGAAGCTACCGCGATGACGATCGACTCCAGTCGCAGCGAGATAAACCTCGGAATTACCGAACCCGAATGGATCCCTTCGAGCAAGTTTGGCCTCAAGTACAGCAGCGACTTCAGACCGAGCCCAAACTCCAGGCTGTCACCCTCTTCGGCTGGCTGCAGGATACCTTTCCCGGCGAATATCCGGATTCTGTTCGTCGCACTTTCGAGCGACGCGTGCTGGAGTGGCGAAGCCTCAATGGTCCAGGCAAACCGGTCATCTTTCCTCAGGATCACCATCCCGGCAGGCTCGCCGCGAGCGACTTCACGGTCCTCAACAAATTGGCGGTGACGATTGCCGGAGTTCGTTTCGAGCATACGTTGTTTCACTGCGTACTGACTTACAGCAATGTCGAATCGGTATCGCTATGTTTTTCAGAATCTTTCGAAGCACTCAGCAGCGGTATTCAAAAGGCATTTTGGGAGTTCGGCGGAGTGCCACAGCGGCACCGAACCGACAGTCTCAGCGCGGCGATTAACAACCACTCCAGTCGCAAGCAATTAACTGATCGCTATGCAGCGTTGATGGACTACTACCACTGCCGCAGCGAACACACCAACGCGCGGTGCGCCAACGAGAATGGTGACGTTGAATCCTCCAACGGACACCTCAAGAACACGATCGACCAGGCGTTGTTGCTGCGTGGTAGTCGGGATTTCAGTAGTCGCGAACAGTACCTTTGTTTCGTTGAAAACTTGATTGCCAAACGCAACCGCGGCCGCGCCGTTCGCTTCGCCGAAGAACAGTCTCGTCTGGCAACCCTTCCAGAAACTCGACTGGATACGGACGACATCCAGCGAGACATTCGCGTCAGCAAGAGCAGCACGATCCAGGTTCGCAAGAACACCTACTCGGTCCCGAGTCGCTTGATAGGTCAAATCGTCGACGCAAAGATCGGCGCCGAATGGATCGACATCACGCACCACGGCTCCCCAGTGCAACGAATGGAGCGCATCCTTGGTGTCAAAGGAACGAATATCCATTATCGTCATATTATCGACTCACTGCTGAGAAAGCCTGGTGCGTTCGCCAACTACCGATATCGCGAAGACCTGTTTCCCACAGCCCACTTCCGTATGGCCTACGACCAACTCAGTGAGGCTCATCGCCAACAAAAAGCAGACAAAAACTATATTCAGCTGCTGGCCTTGGCAGCGCGTGAAAGCGAAACCGCCGTGCAAGATGCACTGCGGTTGACCATCCAACGAGGTGACGCGATCGACGTCGAGAAGATTCGCAGGTTGGTCGAACAAGCTGCGGAGATTCCTGCTGTCACGGATGTGCAAGTGGACACGCCGCAACTTTTTGAATATGACGATTTACTTAATTACCCGGATATGGAGATCCCTTGTGATGACGAGAAGCACGACCCCCAAGAAGAAACCGGCGGCGAAGACGCAATCGAAGTCTTCGTAGAAAGCGAACCTGACCGCACAGCTGACCGACCAATTCCGAGAGCTTCGTCTGCCGAGTTTTCGGGATCAGTTCGAACCTTCTGCGACACGAGCGGCGAGGGAGAACCTCAGTCACTTGGAATACCTCTCGGAGCTAACTGTTGCCAACCCCGCTCTGATCGCATTTACCGGTCTTTTTCTGCCGAATTGTTGTCGTAGTCTCGGACTGTTCTTACACCGGTAATTCGGTAGGCAGCAGCCCCCCCCATGCAGGCGAGAAGCTTGCCCCCCCACGCCTCGCAGCCCGCCCCTCCTTCGACTAAATCGTACCTCGCCTCTCCCCCGCCCCCCGACTCACTTTTTAGGCAGTCGGTTCGCGATCGTTCGAATCCGCGATTCGCCCAACTATCCTGCTGGGCTTTTCCACTTCAAGTTCAGGAGCCAGCGCCCGTACGAGCCAGAATCTTCCGCTCTCAAACAGAACGCGACGAGTTCCTGCTGAACCTCAAACTCACCCAGTGCCCCCACTGTAAGAAAGTCGGCACACTCAATCGTCATGGCGTCCTGCGCGGATACGACGAGAACAACTTCCGCCACAAATCTATCCGGGCACGACGGGTCTTCTGTAGCAACCGAAATCAAGCCGCCGGATGTGGACGCACCTTCAGCGTATGGATTGCTGACAAAGTCAAACGGCTCTTTCTCAGTGCCGAGCAACTCTGGACATTTCTCAACGAAGCCGCCGCGACGGACAACAAACGCCAGGCATTGGGAAATCTCAATAGCAGCATGAGCGATTCGGCACCCTATCGAATTTGGAAACGATTCCAAAAAGAACAATCCTCGATCCGGACCGCACTGTCCACCATTTGCCCGCCGCCAAAACTCGATAGCACACAGCCTAGCGCAGGCGGTCCCACCGGCAGCACACTCGCTCACCTAACCCAAGCCTTCGCTGGCCACAGGCTCAATCCCATCGCCGCCTTCCAACTCACGCTGCAGACCTTCTTCATCTGACACGCCGCGGCCGCACCTCAGCGGGCCGATTCGGTCCGTCATCACACGGCAACCTGTCGCTCCTGGCAAGCAACGCCTACCTCGGATGGATCGATTTGCCATCGTAGCTCACGTTCAGGAATTCTTTCTTTTTGCTCGACAACACAACCCGACGATAGATCCACCGCCGAGAGCACTTAGACTCGCCAGCGAATCGATCCATGAATCGATTTCGCTTAAGTCACCAGTCACCCGTCAAAAAAACCAGCGGAGCGGTCCATGAAAAGGCCATCGATCTACGTCAAAATGAGAGTCCTCGGAGCGATCGAAGTCGCCCCCGGAAAAACACGTCACGAGAGAATCCACAACGTCGCCGCGATGACGTTCCTGGACGAACAAGGAGACCAACATCAATTCACCTGGCGGACCATCCAAACCTGGTACTACCGATACAAAAACCACGGCATCACCGGAATGGACGCCTCGCCGCGAGCCGACAAAGGCAAGCCACGCAAGGTCACGCCCGAAGAGGTCCTCGAAGCGATCAACACGGCGCTGCCGCACTTTGTCTCAGTGAAAACGGGGCACAAGAAGACGCCCACCAAATCGGCCGTCTATCGGTTCTGCATTGAAAAGGGACTCCTGCATGCCAATCAGATCGCTCTGACCACGTTCTGCCGGTTCGTCCGTGAGTACGAGTTACTCAAGGACGATCCAGGCGAGAACCGACGCCGACTCGCCTTCAGCATGCAGCACGCCAACCAGCTTTGGCAGGCCGACACGATGTTCGGGCCGCACATCGGTGGCCGGCAAGCCAAGCTGATCGCGCTGATCGATGACGCCAGTCGGGTGCTCTGTCATGGCGAATTCTTCTTCGAGGAGAACACTGATTCGATGATCAAGGCTCTTCGCTCGGCGTTTTACAAACGAGGCCTGCCTGAACAGTTATACGTTGACAACGGCTCGATCTACTGCTGTCAAGAGATCACGCTGATCTGCGCCCGCGTGGGCTGCATCCTTCGTCATACCGCCGTCCGTGACGCTGCGGCGAAAGGGAAAATCGAACGCTTCTTTCGCCGAGTCCGCGACCAGTTCCTGATCCGCAATCTCGACCTCTCCTCGATCGACGTGCTCAACCAACAGTTCACTCACTGGGTCGAACACGACTACAACGCCACCGTGCACACGACCCTCGGGATGAAGCCGATTGATCGCTTCGGTGTGGATCTTTCTCGGATCCGTTTTCTTTCGCCGTCGGAGGATACCGACGAGTTGTTCTACGCCGAGGCGACTCGCAGTGTCAAAAAGGACAACACGTTCACCAACACGGTAAAAATACTCTGTGAAGCGTTTCGGATTGAGTTCGAAAGCTCGGCGTTCAAGTGCGAACGCAAGCTGATCCAGCAAGCCTTCAGCCTGAATCGCAGTGGCAAGATGCTCGCCCGCGGTGATCGACGATGCCCATCTGATGGCGATGGAGAACCTTCGCCGA
>JBDNIG010000071.1:0-13462 GCA_041688415.1 Rhodopirellula sp.
AGAACGTGCCCTCCCCGAAAAACTCGCTGAAGGCTCGTTTTTCGACCCTCCCAACTTCGTCGGGAGGGTGAAGAGAGGAACAAAACCAGCATCAACAAAACCACCTGTCAACCCCGAAGATTTAGCGGTCCAGGCTAGCGCCTATGGCTCACTTGGATTGTTTAAGTCCACGCCATTCGAGCCTACTTCCGTTTCTCCCGGCACATCAAGAATAGCGGTTCACTCCACACGATGCAAACATTTGGATACCACCACCATGCCTTCAAAATCCACCACTCTGGGGGCAAGCACTGAAAAATTGTATGGCTGCGATTGTCTTACTCTTTGCGAACGAAGTACGCTTCAGTCGGATGAACCCGACAAACTTCGTCGCAAGCATCGCAAGAAGACGGAGTTGATGCTCGAGATGATCTCTTTACTGAACGAGCATGCACGCGGAAAAACACTGCATTTCCTGGGCGATTCGGCCTACACCGGCGCACGAATGCTCGAAGCGATCCCCGATCCTGTGCAGGTTACTGGCCGCATTGGAAAAGACGCAAGGCTGTGTGAAGCTCCGCCGCAGCGGACCTTCCAAGATAGCAAAGGTCATCGCGGTCTGGGGCAACCGGAGAACCGCGTTGCCAACGCGGTGCGTTGAACGACGCCATCGATGCTTTCTCTTTACGGACTGATCGTGTTGTGGCACGAACACGTCCGGGCTGAGCCGGGCAAATTCGTGCGAAGATGGCCTGGAAAGCAGCAAGCGTCGTGGATGGTGGATTTTCAAGGCATCGCGGTGGCATCCAAAATGTTGCAGCACCGATTGAAGTAAACGGTGGTGGTAGACTGAGAGCCTACCGCCAGGCGAGAAATACCCGTGGCGTGAGAGCGACCCAGAGCTCCCTAGGCATGTTGCTTCCCAGCCATGGCAGGCCACGGATGACCAAAAGATTCCGAGGAACTTAAGTGAAACCGCCAATCAGCGGCGGAGTCCCTTGGGAGTAGAGGCAGCTTCGGTTTCACTGAGCACGACAAGATCCTCCGATTCACTCACTCAAGAAGCAATCACCTGGATGCCACCGTCATGCCTTGAAAATCCACCACACTGAGACATGCACTCCATAACCGTGAGTCAGTAATAGGTCGCTTACCGGGGTCTAGGTGCGCTTCCGCGGGATGCGCCCTAGAACTGCGAAAGTCGAACGAACCCAAATCGGGAATTTATTTCGTGACAATTCCTTAGCGGAGCGGCTCACTCCGCACGACTTGAAATGCTGCAGTTAATGAATCGACGTCCCCCGAGCTGATAGCGATTACGCGCTGGCTTCCACGGCCGGCAGATTCGTCAGCAATTCAATCAACGTCCCAACCAATTTTTCATCAGTTTGGCATAGCGATTGCTTCCACCCACTCGCAGTCTGCTGGTACGTGTTAAGCAACAGCGAACGAATCAATCGAGTCGCGACGTTCGCCGGCACGTGGGTCCATCTTCTGGCGACGGTAGGTTGCTTTGATTTGGCGAGTTTTGTTGTCTTGGTGTCGCCACGCACAACATTGACGTGTTGAACACCATGAGGTCCACCAGATAGCGTCACAGCTTGCTCGTGTTTTCCGTCTGACGCGTTCACAGACACCCATTTTCGTCGATTGGTTTCGACTCAGATTTGTCTTCTAACATTTGCCATGAAAGCTAAGGAGCTAGGTGATGCACTTGATCCCTCGCGAAGTCGACAAACTTCAACTTCATGTAGCGGGCTACATAGCCCAAAAACGACTCGCCCGGGGTGTTCGTTTGAATTATCCCGAAGCGACGATGTTGATCGCCGCAGTCGTACTCGAACGAATTCGCGACGGGGAAATGTCCGTGGCCGATCTGATGGACCACGGCCGTCAAATACTCGGCACGAACCAAGTCCTCGCGGGTGTCCCCGAAATGCTGCATACGGTGCAGGTGGAGGGCACTTTTCGCGATGGCACCAAGTTGGTGACGATTCACAATCCAATCGCGAGCGAAGGCGGTGATTTGAGTTTGGCCCTGTATGGCAGTTTCCTCCCAATTCCCAAGGCGAGCGACTTCGCCAAAGATCCGGACGAGGGAATGCCGCAGCCTGGTGAATATTTGATCGACGATGGCGAAATTGTGCTCAACGAAGGGCGCGATACCGTCGTCTTGGACGTCGTCAACACCGGTGATCGCCCGATCCAAGTCGGCAGTCACTATTCGTTCATTGAGACCAACCGGTACCTGCAGTTCGACCGCGAGAAAGCCTACGGCCATCGGCTCGATATTCCGGCGGGCACTTCTGTGCGATTCGAGCCGGGTGAAAAGAAAACCGTCAATTTGGTGATGCTCGGCGGCGACCAACGAATTTTCGGTGGCAACTCGCTGGGAACCGGTTTGGTAAACGACTACAACCGCGAGCGAGCGATGGAGAATGTCAAGAAGCAACACTTCGCGCACGTCCCGCAGAAGTAGTCGTCAACGAGTCAATTCATTTCAATATCATAGTCTGAGGCAAAACAATGGCGTTTAAAATTGATCGAGCCCGTTATGCGTCGCTCTACGGACCGACCACGGGTGACCGGGTTCGGCTCGGCGACACTTCTCTGATTCTGGAAGTCGAGAAGGACTACACGACGTACGGCGATGAAGCGTGTTTCGGAGGCGGGAAGGTGCTTCGCGATGGTTTGGGGGTCCAGTCCGATTGCAGTCAAGCCGAATCGCTCGATCTCGTCATCACCAACTGCCTGGTGATCGATTACACCGGTATCTACAAGGCGGATATTGGGGTCAAGGACGGTTTGATTGCCGGTATCGGCAAAGCGGGTAACCCCGATGTGATGGCAAATGTAACGCCGGGCATGAACTGCGGGGCGACCACCGAAGCCATGGCTGGCGAAGGAATGATCTTGACCGCCGGTGGGCTTGACGTTCACGTCCACTTTATCTGCCCCCAGCTTTACGAGGAGGCGATCTCCGCGGGCTTGACGACCTTGATGGGTGGCGGAACCGGACCAACTTCGGGGACCAATGCCACGACCTGCACCCCTGGGTCGCATCATATTCGGATGATGCTGCAGGCGGTCGACGATATGCCGATGAACTTTGGTTTTTGGGCCAAGGGCAACTCGTCGCACCCGGATGGGTTGAGCGAACAGATCGTTGGCGGTGCCGCTGGCTTTAAGCTGCACGAGGACTGGGGGACGACCCCCGCCGCCATCGATTCGTGCTTGACCGTGGCCGATGATTATGACGTGCAGGTGTGCATCCACACCGACACGCTCAACGAATCGGGGTATGTGGAAGACTCGATCGCGGCGTTCAAGGGACGCACGATCCACACCTATCACACCGAGGGAGCTGGTGGCGGCCACGCCCCGGATATCATCAAGGTGTGTGGCGAGCCCAATGTAATTCCAAGCTCCACCAATCCGACTCGTCCCTACACGAAGAATACGATTGACGAGCATTTGGATATGCTGATGGTTTGCCACCACCTTAATCCGGACCTGCCCGAAGACGTGCAGTTCGCCGAAAGTCGGATTCGAAAGGAAACGATTGCCGCCGAAGACGTGCTTCACGATCTCGGCGCACTGAGTATTTACTCCTCTGATTCACAGGCCATGGGGCGAATCGGCGAAGTCATCAGTCGCTGTTGGCAAACGGCGAGCAAGATGAAAGATCAGCGTGGTGCACTCCCGCAAGACTCGGAACGAAACGATAACTTTCGGATTAAGCGTTACCTTTCAAAGTACACGATTAACCCCGCGATCGCGCAGGGAATTTCGACAAATGTGGGCTCGATCGAGAAGGGGAAAATGGCGGATTTGGTGCTCTGGAGCCCCGACAACTTCGGTGCCAAGCCCGAGATGATCTTCAAAGCCGGAGTGGTTGCCTGGGCGAACATGGGCGACGCCAACGCGTCCATCCCGACAACCCAGCCCGCGTTGCTTCGCCCGATGTTCGCGGCGAAGGGCCGCGCCAGTGCGGGCGTGTCATTGGCGTTCGTTTCGATGGCGGCGATCCATTCCCGCGGAGTCGAAGGCTACGGACTGAGTAGTCGTCTGGCGCCGGTCCGGAACACTCGCAACATCGGTAAGAAAGACATGAAGTTCAATGACACGACGCCGAAAATTGAGGTCGATCCGGAAACATTCTTGGTTCACGCCGACGGTCAGTTGATGATGTGTGATCCAGCCGATCGGCTTCCCTTGACGCAACGATATTACTTCTTCTGATTGCTTTCCCTTCCCTTGAACAGTCCTGGCGGCGTTCGCTACGACTGGTTGTCACCTTTAATGGAGTCGAATGATGCTAACGAAAAAACAATTTTGGATCGCAACTGCGGTAGTAATAGCTTCGCCAGCGGTGGCGATGGCGCACCCCGGCCACGGTTTCGAAAGTGGATGGGGTGAGGGGCTGATGCATCCGCTCACCGGTCTGGATCACTTGCTCGTTATCGCCGCGGTTGCATTGCTGTCCGTTCGCGTTGGCGGTCGCGCCCTCTGGGCAGTGCCCGCCGCGTTCATCGCCTGCGGGGTCGCGGGAGGCGTGGCGACTGGGGTCAGTGCGTCGAGCGCTGCGATGCCGTGGGTTGAAATGATGATTGTTGCCTCGGTGCTGGTTTGTGGTGCTCTGCTGATTCGACGTCAGTCGACGTCGACGATTGCGCTGTTCTGCGTTCCGCTCTTTGGACTGTTTCACGGTTACGCTCACATCCATGAGTTGGGCGGAGCCGCGGGGCTGGCTACTTACAGTGCTGGCTTGATGCTGAGCACCACCGCGCTGCTGGCAATCACAATCGGTGCCGGCGTCGCGATTCAATCGCTCAAGTCCAAGGAAACGCTCGTTGGTTTCACGCGCGCCATTGGTGGCACCCTGGTCGTTGCCGCCGCTGCGATGTGGTTTGCCATGTAGGCGGATCCGCCTATCGATTGCAAAACTACGAAGTTTCGTCACCGCATCACCATTGAACACTTCAGGCAAGGGCCTTCATGCATCGCGATTGGATACTATGGCAAGTCGTCGACACCGCATTCCCAACCGGCGGCTTCGCACATTCAGTCGGTCTGGAGGCCGCGATGCAAGCGGGACAGGTACGTGGCGAAGATGACTTAGTTGATTTTTCACAAACCGTGCTCCAGCAAACCAGCGAGACCGTGTTGCCGTACGTCGACGCCGTCTATCGGTCACCAAAATCACTTACCGATGCCGATCAGCACTGCGACGCATTCCTGGTCAATCCAGTTGCCAATCGCGCCAGCCGTGCTCAGGGCAATGGATTGATTGTGGCTGCGACGTCGGCGTTTCCCAACGAGGAGTCGATTGCCGAGTTGAAGCGTCTGGCACGCCGGGACGATTGGCCATCCCACGCGGCGCCGCTCTACGGCGTGGTGTTTGAATGCCTGCAGATCCCGCTGGTCGACGTTCGCCGGAGTGTTCTCTACGTCGCATTGCGAACAGTGTTGTCGGCTGCGATCCGGCTGAATATCGTTGGCCCGCTGCGCAGCCAAGCGTTGCAACAATCGCTCGCCTCGGACGCCGAACGCCTGCTCCAACGCAGCCCGATCACCGATTTTCGCCGCGTGACTCAGTCCGCGCCCGTGTTGGACGTGTGGCAATCGTCACACGACCGCTTGTACTCTCGTTTATTCCACAGTTAGAACCTATTCGAAAACCGGGAGACGACGGCGCTGGCCGTGGGTTTCTGCCGGGATTTCGGGTAGGTTCGCAGTACCGATTTCAAACAAGGTAAACACCATGACCTCACCCACACACGATCACGATCACGACCACGATCACGACCATGACCATGATCATTCCCATAGCCACGATCATGACCACGGACACACTCATGAAAAGCTCGAAAATGCGGGCTTTTACCACGAGCGCCCCACGCGACTGGCTAACCGTGATTTTGACGAGCGAGCCTTCACTGTTGGCATCGGCGGACCGGTCGGAAGTGGCAAGACCGCGTTGACGCTGGCACTGTGTGAACTATTGCGAGACCGCATGTCATTGGCCGTGGTGACGAACGATATTTTTACTCGCGAAGACACGGAGTTCCTGATTCGCAATGGCGCATTGTCCGAAGACCGCATCATGGCGATTGAAACGGGCGGTTGTCCGCATGCGGCGATTCGTGAAGACATCACGGCGAACCTGCGGGCACTCGAGCAGCTCAGTCAACGGATCAAACCAGACCTGCTGCTGATCGAATCCGGAGGCGATAACTTGGCAGCCGACTTCAGTCGAGAATTGGCGGACTTCACCATTTACGTGATCGATGTGGCCGGCGGCGACAAGGTTCCACGCAAGGGCGGGCCTGGAACGACTCAGTCGGACGTGCTCGTGATCAACAAAACAGATTTGGCCGAAGCAGTCGGAGCGGACTTGGATGTGATGGAGCGTGACACCAATAGGATGCGTGGCGACGGGCCGTGGTTCTTCGCTGAAGTCAAACACGGCAAAGCGGTCCCAGAGATCGCCGACCATATTATGTCAGCATTGCATGATGCGGTGGGAGTCACCGTCAAATGAGCGGTCCGACGAACGAGGTCGCTGACCCTGATGGGGCTTCTGACGAGGCAACTGACGGTGCAACCGGTAATGCTCCTGACGAGGCAACCGACTCATCCTATACGGTGATCGAATTTCTGCTGATCGTGCTTCGCAATGTCAGCCAGGTGATGTTGCAGAACAATGCGTTGAGTGGGGCGGTGATCCTCGCGGGGATTTTTTACCAATCCATCGACTTCGGTATCGCAGCGGTCATCGGTTCGATCGTCTCGATACTCACCGCGATGTTCCTGAAAACGGACAAAGGGATGGTGACAGCGGGATTGTACGGTTTCAATGGCGTGTTAACTGCAATTGCAATCGTTTTCTACTGTGAAACCGCGTTTGATACGATCGATATTTCCTGGTGGCTGATTGGGACTTACGTCATCTTTGGTGCCATTTTGTCGACGGTGTTGACGGCCGCGATCGGAGCCATGCTGTCGGTGGGAGAGGTGCCAGCGTTGACCGCACCGTTTATCGTGGCGAGTTGGTTGTTTGTTGCGGGAACCCACTTTTCTCCCGCTCTCGAACCAGGCCACCACCACGATGCGCTGAGGCCGACCGTAGCGGAAACCGGAGATCATGAGGTCGACGACGACCACTACGGTATCGGCACTTGGTGGGAAGGTGTCGGCAAGGGGTTCGGCGAGATCTTTTTTCAGGACAACGCGGTTTCCGGGTATCTGATCTTGCTAGGAGTTGGCATCAGTTCACGCATCTCCGCGGCCATGGCGGTAATTGCTGCCCTGCTTTCGATCGGTGTTGCTGAAGCGTTGCATATAAGTGAAGCCACGATTCACATGGGCATGTTTTCGTACAGCGCGATCTTGACCGCCATCGCAATCGGTGGCTTGTTTTATTTGCTAACCGTCCGGAGTTTCATTTTCATGCTGTTTGGTATTGTGTTGACAACATGGCTGTATGCCGCTCTCGCGGCGATCCTCCTGCCGCTGCATTTGGCACCGTACACGGCCCCCTTTGTGGTCGTCACTTGGATCATGCTGTATTCCAAAGACGCGTTTACCGGTCTCGTGGCAATTCCTCCTGCCGAGGCTACGAATCCCGAAGACAACCTTCGTCGGCTACGTGAGGCGAAGGCGTGAACCTTCCTATCAACCCGGTGCCCGTGGCACCGATGAACATCGATCCCGTTCCCGCGAGATTGAGTTGTGATCCACTGGGACCGTTCGACGACGAACGCATGCACCGCGGCCTACGTGAGGGTGAGGGGCTGCTGCGTGTTGCCCGTCGGGGTAAGGGATCAATGGTCATTCGGTCGGCGGCCCGCAGTCCATTGCGGCTTTTTATACCACGACGCAAAACGCCTCTACCGCATTGCTACACCAGTTCCTACGGTGGCGGCCTGTTGGCGGGCGATCAAACTGATCTGCTAGTCGATCTGGACGATGGCAGCCGCTGCGTCCTGAGTTCGCAAGCATCGACGAAGATCTATAAGAATCCGCGGGGACTGCCCTGCAGCCAAACGATGCACGTTCGAATCGGAAGTGAGTCAGTATTCACGCTGGCGCCCGAACCGATCAGTTGTTTTGCGGAATCTCGCTACGATCAAATCCAGCGCTTCGATATTGCCGATGGTGGCAACATGGTTTTGGTAGACTGGGTTACCAGCGGTCGATATCGGGTGGGGGAGAGATTCCAGTTCCAACATTTCCAGTCGCGGCAAAGCATCTACTATGCGGGTCAGCACCTGATCGAGGACGCGGTGCGGTTGTGTCCGGACGATGGACCGCTGACGTCGAAGTTTCGCATGGGACATTTCAATTGCTTTGCTCTCGTGGTGGTGCTCGGCAATCAGTTTGCCGAGTTGGCAACCCGGTTGCTTGAGCAAGAACGCGAACAGCAGCTCCAAAGAGGTGGCGAGATACTATCAATCACCCAGCCGCTCCCCAACGAGGTGCCCGGTGTTCTGATTCGCATCCTGAGCGTCGAAACTCAGGATGCTAAACGAATGATTGAAAATCTGCTGTCGCAAATCGATCCGATCGTGGGCAGCCGAACTTGGGCGGGGAAGTTTTGAACTCACGACGTGATGTAGCGTCCGATCGCCGAATAGATGCGGGTCGGATCAGACCACTCGGGATGCAAGATGAAACACCGTTGGATCGATGCATTTCCGAACAACATCGCTTCGATGGCTTGTTCGATCGCTAAACATCGTTGCGCTCGGTCCCACCCGGCGATCTGCAATCGCTCGCCACCGCTCGTTAACATCGGCAAGGTGATACGTGACTGGGGTGGGATCACAACGGACAACTGTCCACCTGCACCCGCGGTGCGGCTGAGCCGACTCCACTCGGGTGCACAATGAACGGGCAATTCGATTGCCACTGCCAAGGTTCGATCAAAGCGACTGTCGAGCGTTTCAACGATCTCGCACAGGTTTCGAAACGAGTAAAACGTTGATACTGCGACGGTGGGTGATTCATCCTCAATCGCTCGTGGTGCTCCCATCATGGCGACGCTGTTCGCCAACGTAGGCGCGAGTCGGCGAGGCGCATTGAAATTAGTCTTGGTCTTGGTCTTGGCATGGATAGACATCGGTAGGGATCTCCAGATGGAAGAATTGAAAAACATGGAATGGAAACAAAGCTGATTTGATTGCCCCCACAGTTAACTTAGTGAGCCGAGACGCGTGAGTGGCCGGGCTGCCAGGTGATCGCATTCTCGCCGCACACCTGAAGGCGACGATGAAAGCCACATAAAGTTGACTTCATCGAGCCCAATTCCTTGAAATCACACCGTGATGTGACGTCCGATCGCGGCGTGGATGGGGGTTGGGTTGTGCCACTCCGGGCGCAGGATGAAGCAGTGTTGCAGGTCCAAGTTCCGGTTGAGCAAGCCAGCGATGGCTTGGTCGATCGTGGCGATTCGATGTGCGTCGGCCCAGCCGGCGATTTGCAGCTTTTCGCTGTCGCCGGTCAGCATCGGCAGTGTCAACCGCGACTGGGGTGGAACCACGATCGCCAACTGTCCACCGAAATTCTCGGTCCGACCGAGTCCGTGCCACTCGGGGGCACCGTGAACGGGCATCTCGATGGCGACACCCAGGTTGCGGCCAAACCGGCTGTCCAGGGCCTTGATGATCTGGCACAGGTTTGGCATCGAAAAGAAGGTTCTCACCGATACCTTGGGCGACTGGATGTCGACTTGCCGTGGGGCGTGCGTCGTGGCAAACTGCTTGTTGAAGGTCGGAGCAAGCGAGCGTGCTGCGGTGATGGTGGAAGTGGTGATCGTTGACATGGTTTGGTTCTCTCAAGTTTGGTGAAGGAATCGGTTGGAAGAACAAACGACTTGTTTCCAACCACGAAAGCATTCTTGCAGGCCACCTGAAACCCTTCATGAAAACGATCTAAAATCAACTTTATGTTACAAGGTGCTTCCTCATGAGCGTGCGCATCCTCGCGGTCGAAGACGATCCAGACATTGCTAGTTTTCTCGTTCGCGGATTGACGGAGGAGGGATATGTCGTCGAGCATGCAGCGGATGGGCGTCACGCGTGGTTACGGTTGCAGGCCGAGACGTGGGATCTCGTGATCCTGGATTGGTGGCTTCCTGGCGAAGACGGCATTCAAATTTTGCAGCGTTTTCGTCAGAAGAACCGCACGACACCGGTACTGTTTTTGACCGCCCGCGACGGGGTGACCGAACGCGTGACGGGATTGGACGCGGGTGCCGATGATTACCTGACCAAGCCGTTTGCGTTTGAGGAACTGTTGGCGCGCGTTCGCGTTTTGCTGCGGCGGCCGAGTCAAACAGATTCCGTCCATCTCGATTACCGCGATATCCGCATTGACTTAGCCCAGCAACGCGCCACGCGGGGCGGCGAGATGCTAGATTTGACCGCCAAGGAATTCTCGCTGCTCGTCATGTTCATACGAAACCCACAGCGCGTGCTGTCGCGGACGCGGATCTATGAGACAGTGTGGGACGAGAACTTCGATGGTCTATCCAATACCCTGGAAGTGCATATCAAAGATCTGCGTCGCAAACTTGAGCGGTTTGGCCCGCGAGTTATCCAAACCAGACGTGGACAAGGCTACATTCTCGAAGCTCCATTCGACGCAGACTCATGACCCTCACCGCACGCGTTTCGACGTTCTTTCTCGCCACGCTCGCCGGGGCACTGGCGATCTATTCGCTCGTTTTTTATTCAGTCACGAGCCGCCAAACCCATTTCCAGTTTGACCACGAAATGAGTGGTGTGCTGAACTCACTCGTGGCGGCGGCGGAGGTGGAAGAGACGGAAGTTAAATGGCAACCGCTCGAGCACTCCATCGCGTTTGGCTCGTTGGATGAATTCGGCGAAGTGCAGTGGATCGTTGTTGGCAACCGGAGCCTCATTGTGGAAGCATCCCGCACCGCTGACTCCGCGTTTCGCGCCGAGGCGATAGCACTGGCCAATACGAATATTGCTAGCGGAACGATTCGTGATAGCGTCTTGGAGTCGGAGCCGTCCATGCTCATGTACCAACGTTTAGGCGCCCCGCGACCGGATGCGTCGGGTCGAGAACTTGATGAGTTTGACGAAGTCATGGTCGTCGTCGGCCGGTCCACGGTCAAGCGAGATGCGATCCTCAGGCGACTCACGTTCATGGTGATCCTACTGCCGCTGGCGGCATGGTTGATCGCGGCGGTACTGGGCCGTTGGGTCGTCCGTCATGCATTGCGACCTGTTTCGGCAATGTCACGGCAGGCACGATCGATTGCCGGTTCTGATTTCCAGTCGCGGCTCAAAATCAATCATTCCGGTGACGAGCTCGCCGAACTCGGGGCCACCTTCAATCGCCTGCTCGATCGGCAGCAGGCCGCGTTCGAGCAACAACGTCGTTTCGCAGGTGATGCCGCCCATGAATTGAGATCACCCATCACCGTCCTGATGGGCGAAATTGACGTCACACTGCGACGACCACGCACCCAAACTGAATACCAATCCACGTTGGGCGTGCTGAGAAAACAAAGCAAGACGCTCCAGGAAATTGTCGAGTCGTTGCTGTTTCTCGCTCGGAGTGAGGATGATGCGGCGCTGCCAGAATTGCAAAACATCGACCTGAATTCGTGGGTGGAAGAACACCAACGAACTTGGTCGCATCCTCCGCGGGCAGACGACCTCAAGATCGCCAATCATGCCGCGCCAGAAACCACCGTACGATGCACGACTGCGTTGCTCGCTCAGATTGTCGAGAACCTCATTTCCAATGCGCTGAAGTACAGCGAACCCGGGACAACGGTGACGGTGTTGTCGGAAACCCGTGACGAATCCGCGTTTGTCCATGTCACCGATGCTGGCCATGGTATCAGCGACGACGATCAACAGCACCTCTTCGATGCGTTTTTTCGTTCCAGCGACGCTCGCAAAAAAGGAATTGCGGGAAACGGCTTGGGGCTGGCGATTGCCAAACGTATCGCCAGTGCTCTGGGCGGAACCCTCCGTTGCGAAAGCACGCTCGGAAAGGGTAGTCGGTTCACGTTACAACTTCCAATTTCGAGAACCTCAAGCGGTATTTTGCCCGTCGACGCTGACGACGAACCTTGATTTTGCCGGGGCCGTGTCATTCTGCCCTCAGCGAGGACATGATTCATTTTAGCGGCCTGGGATCAGACCACCAAAGAACTTTTTATCGAATTGCGATCTATCCGCATGTCAGGCGTAGAAAAAGCCCAACTTGGCCGGTTGGGATGATCGCCTGACGTGCGGATAGACCGTGCGTTGAACTTTGTCGCCACACTGCGGGCGGCGTGCCGAGTGCTGCAGCAGCGACGACGATCGCTATTCTATCGCGTAGTAGCAGCGAGATTCTCGTCCTGGAAGGAACAACTGGCTGCTTTCATCTCGCCGGGACGCTGACGCTTTCGCCGTGCCTGCGCATGCTCGCAATCACACTGCGACGCTTGGCACCAACAGGCGTCTTGCTCGTCCGACCGGTCTTGCGAGCCATCGCATCATCTCGCCAGTGTCGTTTCGCTCCGGTGCATCGTGTGGATCATCCATCTATGAGGTTTGACCCATTGGATCTCTCTTTTACGTCACCAACGGCGACGCCGTGTATCGCCGTCATCTGAACGTCGCTGGCGTCTCGGATGAATGAGTTTAACGCTTGTGCAGAATCGATCGATTGCGAATTGAGTTGTTGCCCGAAACACGGGTGAGCGGTGAGAAATCCGCTCTCACGTCACTTCGATTGCGCCGATAGCAACTGCGTGGGGCCACCTCTATACCGCTGAGATCGCGGTACGCGGCCTGTCGATTTAATCGAATTCCGAGCAGTAATGGTGAGCCGAATGCCGTAAGGCATCGGGTAACGCACGGTGCCCGGCCGCTTACGCGTCTCGGCTCACTAAATCGACGGCCCGCATGCGCCAGGGGAACGACATCACACTTTATCTCGAGCGAAAACGAACGGATCATCTTGCGGGCAGCGAAATGATGAACGAGTTTGATACTGAGCAGCGAGATCCGTAGTCCAAGACACGCTTCCCAGCAAGGATGCTGATCCATGACAGTTGCTTTGTACCGCTACCGCAAGTTGATTCTTGCAACGATCCCCTCGATTGCGATACTCGGATTTTCGAGTGTCGAAACCAACGCGCAAGAGATCAGCGAGAACGGTTTGGAAACCGTCTACGTGCAGACCACCGTGCCAGACTCGGAAAGTACTGCTGAATCGTCCAATCCCAACTCGTCCGCTGATCCGCCCGAGTTGCAACTACCCTCGGCGGACGATGGAATCAACGCAGCGGACCAAGGGACTGAGCAAGCCATGGCGTCGCCGTCGATGGAGGCCCCGGTTCGCTCAAACTTGTCCCGTGAGGATATCAAGGAAAAACAAGCAGCGGCGATGGCGAAGATGAGAAACGCCTACGCCGGTGTTTTTTACGCGAACGACTTTTCCTACCTCG
>JBDNIG010000515.1:0-25375 GCA_041688415.1 Rhodopirellula sp.
AGCCGTCGGTCGACGATGATCGCTCACGACGGGCGGAGCCGTCGGTCGACAATGATCACTCACGACGGGCGGAGCCGTCGGTCGACGATGATCACTCACGACGGGCGGAGCCGTCGGTCGACAATGGTAGCCGGATCGCTCCGTCGGTCCGAACTGCCGGATCGCGTGGTTCGCGGTCGACCTTGGAACTGGTCAGTTCGGGTACCCCCGTCGCGGGGATTCACTACGAGATCGTTGACCCAAATACTCGCCAAGCCCTGCCGGATCGACGGATTGGAGAAATTTGGGTGCGAGGTGGTTCGGTGGCATCGGGGTACTGGAACAATCCGGAGGCGACCGACTATACCTTCCACGCTCAGCTCGCTACGACGACGGATGACTCCGATAGAACTGGCGTCGCAACCTCCGCGAAATACCTGCGTACCGGTGATTTAGCGGCGCGGGTTGATGGCGAGTTGATCGTCACGGGGCGACTCAAAGAACTGATCATCGTTGCCGGGCGAAATTTCTATCCGCACGACATCGAGCAGATCGTGCAATCGACCAGCGAAGCATTTAAACCGGATACTGGCACGGCGCTGAGCATCGATTTCGGTGACAGTGAAGAAATGGTGGTGATTCAAGAGCTACGGCGTCCCAAGAAATTTCCCGCCAGTGAATTGCTGCAGGAGGTCGTCGCGGCGATCGCCGAGCAGGCCCAAGTCACCCCGCACGCGGTCGTCCTGGTCCGCAGCGGATCGTTGCCGAAAACGTCCAGCGGCAAACTCCGCCGCACGGATACGAAAACGCTGTTTCTTGACGGTGAATTGATCGAGATTGCGCGTTGGGAATCGGGCGCGTTGCGGACGGCGTCGACTTCGGATTTTCAACCACCCGCCACTGCGACGGAAAAGCAGATTGCCAGCATTTGGTCTCGGGTTCTCGATGTGGAATCCATCGGCCGTGAAGATGATTTTTTTCACCTCGGTGGCGAATCGCTCTTGATCGCGAACATGCTCGTCGAAGTCAGTGAGCAATTTTCAACTTCGATTCCGCTGACGGATTTGTTTCGCAGCCCCAAACTGAAAGATTTTTCTGCGGTCGTGGACTCGTCTGGATCGGATGTGCCGGCACCGTCAACCATTAATTCTACCGGAGTCGCGCTGACGGAAAATCATTCGCTTTCCTCCGCGCAACAGCGATTTTGGTTGCTCGATCAACTCGGACAAACCAACGCTTTTGTGCATGTCCCCCTGAGCATCCATCTCGATCGACCGATCTCGCAATCTCGCCTGCAAGCGGTTTGCAACGGCCTGATTGAACGGCATCCCATGCTGCGTGCCCGCTTTATCCAAAGCGGCCCGGAAGTGTTGCAGACGTTCACTGATACCGCGACGGTCGAGATTCAAACAGTTGCCAGCGACGTGGAAGATGAAAGTGGTTTTTCATCGGCATGGCGGGATTTCGTAACCACGCCGCTGGATCTGAACGATGCGCCGCTGATGAGGGTGGGGCTGACGAACACGCCCGCGGGCGGCAGCCGAATTGATATCATGCTGCATCACCTGATCTGTGACGCGGCCAGTTTGCAAATTCTTTTGGTTGATCTGCAGAGCGAATTTGCGATCGATGTGACGGAGAAGCTCGCACGCGGGCGGGATGCCGACGCTATGGAATCGCTGCGGTACGTTGACTTTGCCGCTTGGGACACCACTTCGCAGCGTAGCGAATTGAATCAGGATCGCGTGCAATACTGGACCGAGCGACTCGGCGGTATGCCAACGGAACTGAATTTTCCCCAACGCAGTGAGGGCGACCCAAGAGTGTCCTGCGCTCAGCCATCGTCTGCCACAGCACCGATTTCGGCCAGCGTTGCGAACCCGACGACGAAGCAGATCGAACGGTTGGCCAAATCGCTGAATATGACCCCGTCGATGGTGTATTTGACCGCGTTTCAATGTGTGCTGGCGAGGTACAGTGGAATCGATGATTTCGGTATCACGATCCCGACTTCGAATCGGCCCGCCACGGATCTGCAAAACATCGTCGGCTGTTTCGTCAATCCGATCATCTACCGTGCTCGTGTCGATCGTGAGCAATCGATCACGGCGGCCCTGTCCCAGACGCGGACCACTTTGCTGTCTGATCTCGAACACGCCGATGTCCCATTCCAAGACGTCGTGGCGGCGACCGGCGGGACTCGTGACACACTGCGGATGCCGTTGTCGCAGGTGATGTTTCTGTATCAACCATCCCTACCGCCTATCAAGCATCTCGGCGATGCGAAAGTCACCGCTGTCCGTCCAGACTATTCGGCCGTTACCGCGTACGACCTGTCGCTGGTCATCCAACCCAGTTCTCTCACGGAACTGACCCTCGTCGCCGGCGAACAGATATCGCGCGACTTGGCAGAGCGATTTCTCGCGTCGCTACTGGGTGTGCTGGACCAGTTCGTCGATTCTGCTGCGGGCGACCCTACCGTCGCGGCGCTCAATACAATATCCGACTCCGAACGACTCCGCATTGAGTCCGCCGAATGCGGCAAGACGCTTGACCGCGACTCCCAAGCCAGTGTGATTGACCGGGTGCGCAAGCATGCCGCACAGCAACCCGATGCAATCGCGATTCGTGATGATCAAAACGTGCTCAGCTACCGAGACGTCCACGTGCAGAGCGACCGAATTGCCGCTGCGCTCATCAACGAAGGCGTGCAGCCCCGATCGATCGTCGCGGTCGAGATGCCGCGATCGGTCGATCCCCTCGTTGCGATCTTGGGGATTTGGAAAACGGGTGCTGCCTACGTGCCACTCGAACTGAACCTACCCGTCCAAAGACGCGATCAAATCATGGCTGACGCTGCGCCTTCGATGGTGATCGATCAAGCTCGTTTCGATGCGTGGACGCAGACGCCGGTGCAGCCCACCGGTGCCTCATTGGTACCATCGCACGTCGACGCTTCGGATGTGGCGTACGTGATTTACACGTCTGGCTCAACTGGCAAACCGAAAGGTGTTGCGATCACCCATGCCAGCCTATCCAATTTGTTTCTATCTTTTGCAGATGAGCCTGGCTTCTCGCCGTGCGATTCGATGCTTGCCGTGACAACGATGTCGTTTGACATTTCGGTGCTCGAAATGTTCCTGCCGCTGTGGTGCGGAGGTTGTGTTTGCGTGTCGGTGCACCGCATCGGCAACGATCCGGAATCGGTAATCGAGGCGATCGAGCGGTTGCACCCCACCGTGATCCAGTCAACCCCTTCGGCCTTTCGGATGTTGTTGTCTGCAAATTGGAGGCCCGCACCGGCGACCCGTTTGCTGTGCGGCGGTGAGCCCTTGCTACCCGACCTGGCTAGTGACCTACTCGCGACAGAATGCGACTTGTGGAACGTCTACGGTCCCACCGAAACGACGGTGTGGTCGACGATCACGCGGATCGAAACCGCCGACGACATCACGATCGGTCATCCGATTGCTGGCACGATCTGCCGCGTTGTCGACCGCCACGGACACCTTGCTCCGATCGGCGTCGCTGGCGAACTGCAGATCGGTGGCGTTGGTGTGGCGAGTGGATATTGGCACGATGAGCGACAAACAAAAGAACGTTTCTTCACCGACGCGGGTACGCGTTTTTATAAAACGGGCGATCAGGTCCGCCGACTGTCCAACGGTGACCTAGAGTTTCTCGTCAGGAATGACCGTCAGATCAAACTGCGTGGTTTCCGCATCGAACTCGATGAAATTGAATCCATGCTGCAACAGTGCGAGGGCGTCGATCGCGCCGCCGTGGTGCTGCGCGATGTCGATATTCCCGGCGGCACCCGAGTGGTCGCGTTTTGTAGCGGCGTAGGCGATGCAGCCAGCACGCTGACGCACTTGGCTCGCTCGCTACCCGATTACATGATCCCTACGACGATTGAGTGGTTGGACATCCTCCCGCAAACTCCCGCGGGCAAAACCGATTACAAGTCGCTACCAATCGAATCACCGACACGTCCTGAACCAGCCAGCACACCACCGCAAACTCCGATGGAAGCCGTCTTGGCGGAGATGTGGTGCGAAGTTCTCGGCTGCGCAGCGGTGGGACGCCACGAGCACTTTTTCGATTTGGGTGGTAATTCCCTGATGGCGGCTCGGTTGTTTGCGAGGCTGCGACAACGCTTTGATATGCAACTGCCACTGCGAGAAGTTTATTCACGACCCACGATTGCCGCGTTGGCCGAGGCGATTGTTGACCACCAAGCCGAAACGGACGCTGATGACCTCAGCAACCTGCTCGGCCAACTCGACGCACTTTCGGACGACGAAGTCATCCATGCTCTCGACGAGACGTCTGGCTCCGCGTCATGCTCGTCCGTGAATACGAACGCGGCGGCGGTTTCCACGTCCACTCAATCGACAGGAAATTCATGTCCGACATCCAAAAACGATTAGCCTCGCTATCGCCAGCGAAACGGGCACTCCTCGAGAAAATGCTACTGGAGCGGGCCGGTTCTCGAGGCTCTCACATCGTGCCGCGACCGGCGGGCTGTGATGACCAGCTCTCCGATGCCGAACGCCGACTTTGGTTTGTGGATCAAATTGCCAAGGATGACCCGTTCTACAACATGCCACTGGCGGCGCGACTTCGCGGGGCCCTCGATCATGCTGCGTTGCAAGAAGCCATTGATCAACTGGTGGCGCGACATGAACCGCTGCGCACCACCTATCACCTTGTCGATGGCGAGCCGCAACGCACTGTCCATGCCCAGATGCCTGTCCGCTGCGCGTGGTTTGACATCTCGAACAGCCGCAACATGGACGCCGAACTGACGCGCCGCATGCGGGTGGCGGGGCGATCGCCCTTCGATCTCCAGCACGGTCCGCTATTGCGAGTCAGCGTTTATCGAATCAGTGAGGATGAACACGTCGTGTTGCTCGTGATGCACCACATTATTTCTGATGGATGGTCGATGATCGTGATGCTCCGTGAGCTCACGCTGGTCTATGAGGTCGCCCGGACCGATGATGCGAACGACGCGATGAGCGTGCCCGCGATGCCGTCGCTGCCGATTCAGTACGCTGACTTTGCTCATTGGCAGCACACGCGTATGTCGGGCGAGCGCATCGAATCCCAAATGGATTACTGGCGATCGGCCCTCACCGGCGCGCCCGCGGTACTCGATCTGCCCACTGACCGGCCGCGACCGGCGATTCAAGATTTCGTCGGTGCGACGGTCGATTTTGAACTGTCGATTGAACTGACGACCGCGATTAACCAACTCGCCATGCGACTAGGAACGACGCCTTTTGCTATTTTGATGGCCGCTGAAGCGGTTTTGCTCGGGCGTTTTTCACGCAGCGATGATCTGGTGTTGGGGACCGCCTCGGCTGGCCGAGTGCACCCGGAAACCGAGCCGCTGATCGGCTTCTTCGTCAACACGTTAGCCTTGCGAATTCGCTTGGAGGATGGCTCATCGTTTGCCGAACTCGTCGGGCAAGTCCATCAGCGAACGGTCGAAGCACACGAGCATGCTGATGTGCCGTTCGAACGACTCGTCGAGGAGCTCGCCCCAACACGCGACCGTAGCTTTTCGCCGATCTTTCAGTCGGCCCTGGTGATGCAAAACCTTCCCCGCGACATCAACGAAAAAGGTAGTCTCGAAGTTTCACCGATGTTCGTCGATAATGGAACCGCCAAGTATGATCTTACTTTTTTCCTGTGGGAAGATTCGCGCCGTTTGATCGGTCATATCGAGTATCGTTCGACGCTGTTCGAACGCGCCACGGTCGAGCGATTGATTGACTCCTTCCGTACGCTTCTGATCGCCGCGACCAAGACGCCGGAAACGTCGATCGACCGTTTGCCGATTCTGTCACGCGTTCAATACGACGAAGTCGTCAATACGTTTAACACGACGGAAAAAGACTATCCCGCCCCGGGTTTGCTGCATGAATTGGTCGCGGCCCAAGCAGCGAGGCTCCCCGAGAAAGCTGCGGTGATCCACGGCGATCAAACCGTCAGTTATCGCGAGTTGATGACGCGTGTCGATTGGTTTGCCCAGCACCTGCTCGCGGCGGGGGTGCAGCGTGAATCCGCGGTTGTGCTCGTTCTGCCTCGATCGATTGACTTGATCGCGGCCGTCTTGGGCACGCTGCAGGCCGGCGGTTCGTTCGTGCCGGTCGATCCCGCGTTACCATCCGCCCGCGTCGAACACATGGTTACCGACACCTCGGCGGTCGCTGTTGTCGATGCGGAGTGGATTGCCACGCGTGGCGAGTTGCCCGTCGATGTGGATTTTCCCAACATCGAACCAAACGACCGGGCGTACGTTATCTTCACGTCCGGTTCAACCGGGCTCGCCAAGGGCGTGGAGATCGAACACCGCGGCATCGTCAACTTTGTTCGCGCCCAGATTGATCGAATGGGGGTGTCGTCCGCTGACAGATTCAGCTTCGGATTCTCGCCGTCGTTTGACGGCGCGATCTCGGAAATGTTTTATGCGCTCGGTTCGGGTGGAACGAGCGTGGTGGTCGATCAATCAACGTTGCTGGTTCCCGATGCGCTGACCGACTTACTTCGCCAGCAGCGGGTGAGCGTGGGCAAGTTCCCGCCCGCTTTGCTCTCGATGCTCGATCCCAAAAAGCTGCCCGATCTGCGGACCGTCGCATCGGCGGGTGACAAACTCAGCGGCGAACTCGCGCGTGGCTGGATTACGGGTGGCCGGCGTCTGTTTAACGGTTATGGGCCAACGGAAGTCTCCGTCGGCTGCTCGATGATGCCACTGCATGATGGCTGGACAGGTGAAAAACCGCCAATCGGCAGCCCCATGCACAACATGAGAATGTATATTCTCGACGAACACCGCCAGCCGCTACCGATTGGTGCGACGGGAGAAATTTATATCGGCGGTCGCGGGGTGGGACGCGGATATCTGAACCAGCCCGAACAAACCGCTGCGGTATTTCTTGCCGATCCTTTTGTCCGGGGTAACGATGCCCGTATGTATCGCACCGGTGATCTCGGACGATGGTTGCCCAGCGGCGTGGTGGAGTTCGTCGGTCGGGCGGATGACCAAGTCAGCCTGCGCGGGTTCCGGGTCGAGCCCGGCGAAATTGCGGCGACGCTCGAAACCCTCGACGAAGTCCGCCAGGCCGCGGTAATCGAACGCACCGACAACGACAATTCGCAACTCGTCGCCTATATCGTGCCGCAGCTCGACGCGGTGAACCACTCGCTCTCAGCAACACTGCAGTCCGATCATGTCACGCAGTGGCGGAATTTGTTTGAGCAAACTCACCGTCTCGCGCCGCCGGTACTCGACGCTTCGTTCAATATCGCCGGATGGGTCAGTACCGACACGGGGAAACCGATTCCCGCCGTCGAGATGCGACAGTGGACGGACGCGACGGTATCGCGAATCCGTGATCTACAACCACGCCGTGTCCTGGAGATCGGCTGCGGTACCGGTTTGCTGCTGTTGAGGATTGCGGAACATTGCGAAAACTACGTGGGATCGGATCTATTAGATTCTTCGCTTGCGAATATTCGCGGTGAACTCGCTCGACGGCCCGAACTCAGCAACAAAGTCACTTTACACCACGCTGACGCGGACCACTTCGAGCACGTCACCGGCGAAACATTTGACTGCATCGTGTTGAACTCGGTCGTTCAGTATTTCCCCAGTGTCGATTACCTGCTGCGGGTGCTTGACGGTGCCATGGCACATCTGGCCCCCGACGGTAAAATTTTCCTGGGTGACTTGCGAAACTTACGCTTGCAACCCGCGATGGCCGCCTCGATCGAACTCCTCCTGGCCGACGATGCTCTGTCGCTGGTCGAACTCGAACATCGAATCGCTGCGAGAATCGAACACGAGGAAGAACTGCTGCTGGACCCGCGCTTATTCGATCATCTGCACGAACTGCATCCGCGAATCACCGCGGTCACGGTGTTGCTCAAAGATGCCGCCGAGATGAATGAACTCGGTCGATTCCGCTACGACGTCGTCCTCCATACCGATGCGACCGCTCACGCGCCGGCGATGCAACGCGTCGTGCATGATCCAGGGAGAAATTCAGAGCCAGAGCTATCACAACAAGTTGCTGACTGCGCGGAGCCAACTCGCTATACGGGGATTGCCAATCGAAGAGTGGCCGCGGATTGCCATCTGTCGGAGTTGATTGAATCACTGCCAGCCACCATGGCGGTCGCCGAACTCAAGGCACGACTCGAGACAGTCGTTCAATCGCGAACGCAGCATGAACCGGGCGATGTACTCGCGGGCACGACCGATGCGTTCGCAACGTGGAATGATGCTGACCCGGCGGCGTTCGATGTGATCGTTGGTAGCACGGAAGACAACCGTGGTATCGGCATCTTGCCTGTATTGAGCGACTGTTGTGATACGGGCATCCTGCCTGCGAGTGATCGACACACCGGCACGATGCCCATGCCACGATCTGGGAATCTCCGCTCGTTCGCGAACGATCCGATCGGTACGGAGTCGTCGCGTCGGTTTACGCAGCATCTTCGCGATGAGCTGACCACGCGTCTGCCGGCCTACATGATTCCGTCCGCGTTCGTCGTGCTCGATGAGCTACCGCGAACGATCAATGGAAAAATCGATCGGGCGGCCCTGCCACGTCCGGCCGGTCGGCCGGCCTGGGCAGGTCACTTCGAATCGCCCGCAACGCCGACGCAGGAAGCACTCGTCAGCATTTGGGAACAACTACTCGACACCCGTCCCATCGGTATCCAAGACAACTTTTTCGATCTCGGTGGCCACTCGATGCTCGCCGTTCGGATGACGAGCGAAGTCGAACGGTTGCTGGGAAAACGCCTGCCGCTGGTGGCGCTATTCCAAAATGCCACGATTGATCATCTGTCAACGTTGATCGATCAAGACGACTTGGCAACTTTAGGGTCGACGCTGGTGCCACTGCGAAAGAGTGAGCGTTCGCTGCCGCAGTCCGAAAACGGCGAATCGCTCCCGCCGTTGTTTTGCATTCACCCGGCCGGCGGGACCGTATTCTGTTACCTGGAGATGGCCCAACACCTTGCCGACGGCAGGCCGGTCTATGGCGTGCAGGCCAATGGTATCGATGGCAATCAACCACCGCATGAAACGCTATCAGAGATGGCGGCTCACTACGCACGCGTGATCCGTGAAATTCATCCAGAAGGCAAGGTGCATGTGGCGGGCTGGTCGCTGGGTGGGAACATTGCCTTTGAAGTCGCTCGTCAACTCGCATCACGAGGCACACCGCTGGGCGTCGTTGCGCTACTGGATTCCGGGCTCCTATCCCCGGACACCGAGTTCCGGGAAGAAGATTTCCTACCGCTGTTGTCCGCGTTATTTCCCGGTGCGATGAACCTCGATCTCGAGGAGATTCGACAAAAGAGTCCGGCCGATCAACTGCAGTTTTTCGTCGATCGAGCCTCGCAAGCTGGGATTGTGCCCGATGAATTGAACGACATTGTCGCAACCAAAAACGCGCCCGATGCTGCCCACGTGTTCGGCGTGTTCCAAGCCAACGTCAAAGCGGTCCATGAATACGTAGCCGAATCGTTTGCGGGCGACGTTTATCTGTTCCGCCCTCGTGACCAAGGCAAAACCAATAATTTGTTTGACGATCCACTGCTAGGATGGCGTGAAGTTACGCGAGAAACGTTCGTGCGCGACGTCCCCGGGGACCACGCTCACATGCTGCAGTCCCCCGCCGCCGGTTCCGTAGCCCACCAACTCGACGAACTGATGTTGGCGACCGAGGTGAGATAGTCGACCGCCGGTTCCGCCCGTCTGCGTTAGCGACGGCGATACATTAAAACGCGCCGAATCAAAAGTAGCTACCGTCGCCAGACGGTGGAATCCACACGTGATTCGCTTGCGCAGCTTTTCTCCCACCTCTCCACCAGCTTTGCTGGGGGAGGTCGAACGGAGCCTTCAGCGACGTTCGGGTGAGGGGGGCATAGAAGATAGTGCATAAAACGTTGGAATCGATGACCGGCCCTCACCCTCGCGTACGCTTGAACGGCGCCCGCGGCGACCTCCCCCCAACGATCGTCGGGAGAGGTACAGAACCCCGTCGCCATCGGCGACAAAATACGTAACGGAAATGTTGAGTCAATAGCGAAATTTAACAGCCCAGCGTTAGCCTGGGTTGTTGCGACGAAACCGTCGCTAACGCCAAAGCGGCTAACCCTAGAACGAAAGATTGACGGACTAGCTGTGGAGTATCTTCACGTGAAGGAAGAGAATTTTCGATGAACAATCCCAAACCAATTTGGCGAGTCTATGGAGAATCGCTGATTGTCGATGAGTGTGCTGGCAAAGTTTATGCCGGTCCTCATGCTGACGATTTACCTTTTTTCGCACCCTGTTTCGTTATCACGGCTTGGAATCCGTTGTCAGAGCAACTCTGCGAAGTCGAAAATCGGCGCCGCAATGCAGACTTGCTGCGATGTTTGCAGAGCTGCACCGATCAAGTTCTGGCCGTGTCTGGACAGTCTGCGTGTGGGGACTGGAAAGAGGATAGTTTTCTGGTGACGGGTATCGAACAATCCGATGTCCTTGAACTCGCAAAGGAATTCAGACAGCGCGCGATCTTTCGGCTCGATGACGAACAAAAGTATGTCGTCGACCTGGATGGCAACGTTCGCGATCAGGTAGCTCGCTGCCAATCGTGTACGTGATATCAAACCGTTTTGCGTCAGCTTCAAACGAAACACCATTCGGGCCCTGTTCTGAAAACGCAAGTTTTTGATCGCGTCGATTGCGGTAGCTGAATTCGCCTCCCGCCTTACTGATAGTCACATTGGTTGTTCTCGTTTCTCAACTAGTCGTTTAACCGCAATACCGTTCAATGAAGCGGAGTGGAGGTTGCGAAACCTCCCTTGAATAGGATCTTTAGCAAGATCCACTACCAGTACGATCCTTCGTTGAACGGTATTGCGTTTAACGGTTAAACACTAGCGAACCCAATTGACACTCAGTCAACGAGCTGCTCGCCACGGTTCTCGGTTTCTTCGCGAAAAAATCGAGGCTAGCGGTTATTCAAAGTGACGCTGTCCAGCTAAACACGTCTGCGGGATGCATTGATCATGATCGACTTGTCACACCTATGAGCCGGGCACCTGATCCGGTTCCAATCCATGATGGCTTTTGAGCATGGCAATGAAGTCCGGTCGCAGTTCGATCGGCTTCGCTTTGAAGTACTGGATCAGATCATTGCCGAGCGCGGTGTTGAGCTGGTAGTAACGCACCCGCTTGTTGGGTTGGATAAAGTGGAGGCGGTCGGCTTGCTCGGGGCGCGGCTCGCCAGCGACGCGTGGGGCGTGGGCGATGCAGTTCGTTAAGTGCGTCCCGCACTCCGCGTCCAGGGCGTAGATTGGCTCACCGGCGGCATCGTCTACGCTCGCCCCGCTATCCTTATCTGCCTCGCTGCCTTTTTCAGGGCCGGTGACCCGCGGCACAAACCTGCAATCCTGAAAGCTGAGGCCGCCTCGTAGTGGTCCGTCGGCGGCGGCCGTGAAGCGATCGATCGTGCTGTCGGTGACTGAGACGTTGGCGGCGCTGCCACCCAAGTAAACACTCAAATTGGGACAGTTCGTGAACCGGATCTGAGGATAGAGCGCGTGGGTGTCCTGATAGGCCGTGCCGGCTTGCGTGCCCATCCGAAAGTGAACCTGTTCCCGATCATTTGGTTTTGATGCCGGGATTTCCTCGAGCTGAATATTCTCGAAAACCATTTGACTGTTCGGGTTCAGTAGTTGTCCATCGTAACCTCCTTCTCGCCCTAAGTCGTAGTGATAGGGGTCGATGATTTTTGTCAAGCGGACACCTTGCTGGCGACCGGTCACGGTGACGTTGCGTGCCGTAAAGAGGCGTGGAAAAAAATGACGCGCCCCGTCCTTCGTCTTGGCAAACGATGCGACGCGGAGCAGCCAAACCGGTGCGACCGATTCGGGGAAGCGGCTGAAGTCGATTTGGAGGTTTTCAATGTCAATGGTTCGGCCACAGCCGATTGGATAGCCAAAATCGACTTGACCAGGGTGGCTACTGAGGATGGTCACAGATCGATCGCGGACTGGAACGAGCGTGCAGTTTCGAATGCGAATATCGCCATCCCACTTGGCACCGAAATCCCGACGAAAATTGACAAACACGTTGTTGTGCAAGACCGTGTTTTCAATCGTCAAGTCGCCACCGCCGGTGACCGAGATGCCGCGCAGGCCGATCTCGGAATCCTGAATAGTGAGGTTCCAACAATGAAAGTGAACGTCGACTCGGTTGAGTCGACAGTTTTCGATCCGAAAATTCTTGTTGAGGTTTGTACCGAAAACACCCCAGTGCAGTAGACTTCCTTCGGCAGTGACGTTGCGGAACGTGCAGTTGAGCAACCGGTTGCCGCTGATGCCGTAGGTGCCCGCGCCGACTTTCCGCTTCGGATCGCTTCGATTTTGCTCGTATGGGATCAGCCGAATGTTTTCAAGAGTGGCGTTATAGACGCGGCTGAGATTGTAGAACCCCGATCGTGGTTCCATCGATGTGTCGCGACTCCCATCTTCCAGACCGACCCACTGATTCTGAATTTTGATTCGGCTGCGTTCAATGCGAAACCCGTTTTGATAGTATCCCGTGTACTTGGTGCCAGGGTTGTCTCCGGAAAGATGGAATCCGCCCCCGTCGATGATTAAGAAACTATCGTCACAAGGTGTGGCTCGGAGGGTGGTATAGTCTTTGAAGGTCCACGCAATGTCGCCGAGAATTCGCCCGTCCTCCTCCACGTAAAAAAGTTCCTCACGGTCCCATGACTGGCCCACGTACTTTTTGCCGGCTCGGAAACCAATTTGGTCAGCGGAATCGGCGATGCTGATTAAGCAATTTTTATAAGGGGCCATTTCCGGAATGACCTGCACGCCTGGGCGAAGCTGAGAAAGGAAGGACTTCTTGGCCGCGTCGTCCAGCTGAACCGCCTTCGGGGATTTCAGGCTAATTACATGGAATCGCGGTATTCTCTTCTGGTTGTATTTTTCATTGAGATGGAAGACCGAGTTTCCCCACTGGACATTGGTGGTAATGGGGATGCTGTTGGTCCGGGTGATCCAAAACTCTCCTTGCGTCTGGACAATGGGCAGTCCATGTTGGCGGGCGAATTCATGAGCTTGTTTGATTTGCACACCATCGTCGTTTTTGCCGTCGCTGAGGGTACCGAACATGCGGTAGTTCACCGAGCTTCCCGGCAGCAGATGGGCGTGCAGCTTATTGTCGAGCAAAATCGCGGCACCTTCGCCAGCGGGTTTTTCCGCCGCTGCCGTTTTGACCGCGTAAGTGGCCTCTCCACCGTCCCCGGCGATATGATATCCGAGCGTGCGAGCAAAGCTTCCCGCACGCTGGTTGGCGTCTTGCCGCATCGCCACGACGTTCGCATAAATCTGTACGTCGACCGCGGATGCCCCCTCCGACGTGCTATCGTTCGCCGCCACGGCGGCACCTTTGCTCAACGCGACACCTCCCAAGCTAAGCAGTACGAGTGCGCGTCGTCGCTCGATCAGTGGCCGTTGGGTGTCGTTGGAAGCGGTGATAGCCATGGCGATTCCTAATGTTGGTGGGGAGGCGAGGTGGGGAGGCGAGGTGGGGCGGTGAAATCGACGGGACCAATCCGACGAGAGTCACGCGGTAGGAACACGACAAGATAACCCTTCTGAGCCAAATTTCTATCGTTCCGTTAAGAAAAAATGACGGGGTGCGTCGGGAGAGTAACCGTTTCGTCCCTGGGAAATGGAACAATCCTCGAAGCCCTCCAGTGACTGTCGCACGAATCCTTAGTCAAGGTCACCCTTGTTTTCGGTGAAAACTGCGGGAACGCAAGGTCATTTCGATACGGCTGTACCAATCCCCGAGCGACCGTAACCATTTCCGCAGTAGAACATGCGGAGCTGATCGCCTTCGCGAATAATGGTTGGATATTCGACCATCTGCTGTTCCCAGCCCGTGCCGGTCGGCGAAAGCTGCAGATTGGCGTCAGGCTGAGCACCTCGGCGCCAGTGGACTCCGTCGTCGGATTCGGCATAGCAAATGGAATAGAATCCGTGCCGCGTTCCGATCGCTGAATACCACATTCGAAACATGCCGTCGGATTCCAGTTGCACAACGGGCCCCGCGACGCCGATGTCTTCATAGTCGCGATCAGGGTCACGAAGCATGACGGCGCCTCGTTTCTTCCAGTCGATACCATTTTCGGATACCGCCAGGCAAATTGTTTTCTGTTGATTCAGTGCGTGCGGCTCGCCGGTCGTCGGGCACCCTGTGTAATAGAATCGCCAATGCGATGATCCGTCATCTCCCGGGACCCGCAACACCGAGCCACCGGCGACGCCGATCGCATCGGGATCGCCGTGTTCACCGCTTGGCGCGAGCACCGGTTGGTCGCCACGGCGCATCCACGTGATTCCGTCGTCACTCGTTGCCAGCCCGATTCCGGGAAACGCACTTAGCCCGGACCCGCGCCCAGCATTGCCGGTGTAATACAGATGCCAGCGATTGTCATTGACGCGCACGACGTGGGGCAACACGCACCACTGAGCATCGAATGAACCCGCTGCGCCCGTGGAAAACAAGGGCCCCGTTCGAGTCCAATTTGTTAGCTCGTTGACCGCAGCGGTCGCAACACCGATTTTTTGTTTGCCGTCTTTTCCACCGCCGGAATAGAACAAGCGATACCTGTCGTGATCCCGAATGATCCAAGGATTCATGCAGCGCGTGGCGTCGAATTCGCCTTCGCGTGGTGCCAGGACGGGATTCCCCTCGTCCCGGATCCACTCCACGGGCCGCGTCAGGGTTGTATACTCATCGGCATGCGACAGCCGCATGGAAACCACTTCGCGGCTGCGGCGAACGATGCCAAAGAGCGTGCCGATGTCGCTGCGATCCCAGGCGATCCCCTGTCCCGCGATCGGCGCGGCAACCGTGTCGATGTGGTTCAGCTCGCCACTCTCGGCCGGTACGTCCAGGACATAAAGTTCCGCGTGATCATGGCCAGTCACGAACAAGCGTCCGTTGGGACCGAACGCGCCACCGGAATTGCTATTGGGCAGGAACCGCTCGATCACGGATTCGGGGAAACTCCATTGGCCCGTCGGGTTCCATTGGTCGTCATAACGCAGCAGCTTGGTTTGGCGAACATCCGCATCGCCATAAAAGGCAAAGACGATCCACCACGATTCGCGATGACGGTCAATCCAGTTGATGGCTCCCGCTGTCTCAGCAAACGGTTTTGATTCAAGGTGCCGCAATGTCTCCGCATCGAAGATCTCCATCGAGTTTTTTAGCGGCGACTTTGGCCAGTTCGAATTGGCACAGTACAGCCGCCCATCGACGACGACGCCACTGTTGAGATGCAAGATCGCGGACCCAGCCGGCGACACCCAATGGGCAAGAGGACTGTTTGTTCCCTTTTCGTAACGGGCAATGGTGCGACTGGCAATTGCATAAAACGATGTGTCATCGACAGCGACTGCCTGATGCGCTTCAGGGACTGAGACACTTTGCCGCTGGCGAACTGAGAGCTCGGACGCGGACAAACTCGTTAGCATGATTGCAGAAACAAGCGACAATAGGATCGTCGTGAGGCGTTTCATTCGGCCTCGATTCCCGGTCACTCTTAATAAAAGACATTGGATCATTACAAATCACTCAAGCGGGGATGGTAAGCGACAGCGAGACAATAAAACGCGTCGAATCAAAGGTAGCTAGTGTCGCCAGACGGTGGGATCCACTTATTAGCCGTTTAGTCATTGGTGTTGGAAACTCGTAGCGGCTCCTCGGCAACCTCACCGTCCTCGGTGAGGGTGATGAACCGCGTCTCCTGGGCATCGTCGGTCACCAGGATCGGTCGGGACCACCAGAAGTTGTCCGCATTCGTGCTACCCTTGGGATCCGTCCCCAGCGAGATTAACACTGGCTGTCCCGCGAACTCACCCAGCGGAATCTGCCATAGATGAACGTTTTGATCTGGCCACCGACTGCGCTGCTCAGGTGACGTGCCCGGTTCCCCGTTGGGGTTCGAGATGGGGCCGAAGTCGTACCCGCGGACGAGCCGGCCGTTGAGCGAGATGCTCGCGATCACTCCGTTGCCGTATTGGTTGTGAGCGTTGTTGAGATAGAGCTTCAGCGAAGTCGACGCATCGGGGACGCCGATGAGGTAATCGAACGCAACCTGCTCGAGACCCGAAGTTCGGTGGAAGATCTCGTTGCCAGACTCGCCGGAGCCGCCGACGTCCGGTACCGGCCACGACCGATGGGCGGTGACGGGAAAGTCGACGCCGACATCGAGGCCCGCGTCGGGAATCATATAATGCCCGCTCGAATCCTTGTCCCCAACATACCCACGCTCACTCGGCGGGACGTCGTTTTTGAGGAATACAAACCGCGCAGGAAAATCGACATCATAAGTGGCAACAGCGGAACGCTCCTGCGATGCGTCCCAAACCGGAATCGCCTGCGAGGCGTCATTGACCAGCAGTGTTTCGATCGGTGAATGCGTTCGCAATTTAACCCGTCCCTTCGTCTGGGGTGCGTCACGCGAAGGTTCCAGTACGAGGACAACCGCGTCGTCGGTGTCATAGTAACGACGAACCATCACGTCCCCAGGCAGACCGAGAACTTGGACCGTCGTGATCGCATCATCGTCGGTCGCGGGCAGCAGTGGATAGCCAACGTCGGGATTGAGTCAGATGAATGTCTGATCGACCCGCGCGGGCCAGCCGGGCAGCATCAATGGACTTTCGAACGAACTGAGTCCTTGAATATGCTGGTAGAGCGGTTTGCCATCGGGGCCGATCATTTGTTGCCGCGTCGGTGTTGCCTCGTAACGATAGATGCCGCCGTCCAGGTCGTGATACAAACAAGCAAGGTCGCGATCGTATCGCCCCTTTTCAAAGTGAGGTTCAAGCTGGAGCGACGAGAACAGTCGGGCGCGTTCGTTCAGCATGGCCAAGGCACCCCGCTTGGCGTTCAAGGCCACCGGGTGACCACGAAGTTGTGCGAGCCCCCCCAGAGCATCCGACCAGGCCATCACCTGGTATCGACGCAGGTCGTCATCGGCACGCAGGATCGGCACCCAGGGACGCAGATCGGGGCCGTGAATGTAAGCCGAGACGGGGCGGCTGCGGTGCGTCCAAAACCGCCGCGTCGCGTCCGAACCCCAAACAGTCAGATAGCTCAGCGGCCAGCGGACACCAAACGCTACGTTCTCGGGCGCGTACTCCGACGCCATCGCAACGCCGCCGTTTCGCGCCAGCAGTTCCTGCACCTGAGCGGCTGCGCCTTGGCCAGCGAACAGGCCGTCGATGACACCATTGCCAAAATCGCCAGCGGTCCCCAGCACGTCCTCATAGTTGGCGTCCGTACCGGTTTGCTGCTGCCAGGCGATCATTTGGTCGGTGTGAAAGGATCGCCAGCGGGCCGAGAGCGGATCGAGATAAAGTAACTTGCCCGCGTCAAAACCCAGCCACTGCGATTGTTGGTCCTCCCCGACACGTCGCTCGCCATAGTTATTGATCTGCATTTTTCGCGTCAGCCCGAAGTCGGCGATGTGATCACGCTGAAAAACCGGGGAACGATAATTGACGCAGTAGGTGTTCACGTACGCCATTGTTCGGAAACCGAGAGCCTGAAGGGCCGCAACACGCTCCGGGTACCCCTCACGGGGACTCCAGTCGGGCAACTCGTGGTCGAAAGAGGCCTGCCGGGCGTTCCATTGGTGAAACATCACCGTGTCGGGCGCGAACATCTCGGCAATCTTCGCATCGACGTCCGCAGCGGCGCTCGAACTGTCGATGATCACGCGGATCCGGTCGGCCCAGTCGACCTCGCCACGCCGTGCGATTTCATTTGCGAACTGTTCTTGATACCATTTCCGGTAGGGTGTCATCGCATCGACCCAACCTCCGGCAAAACCATCGAGATGATAGACGACCGAATCGATGTGATCATGCTGCTCAAACGGCATCAGGTTCTGGTGATCAAAAGCGGCGGAAAAACTTCGGCCGCCCCAGTTCAAGAAGAGATGATGGTTGTGAAATTTCTCGTCTTCGGCCCACAGACCGATACTGCCGCGGTCGCCCTCGATGCCGAGCACGCGAGCTTCCAGAAAGTTACAAAGCCCGCGAAATGTCTTGAGCCCGGTGGTCATTTGACGGTCCAGCATCACGCCACCAAAACTAGGGACAAAAAAGCGATGCTGCGGGCCAAGATTGACAACCGGGACTTGGACACTGACCACCCCCTGGTCGACGCTGGTCGACGACGCACTGAAGAGTAACTGATCGGTGCTCGGATCCGCCCAAGCGCGAATAGTGAGGACGTCGTCAGGAAACGACTGCTGGCCGTTTCCAAGACCTCGCCACGTGGCTTCGACACCGTGAGGAATCGGGCGAGTCGAGAAGTCGGCATCGGCAAGCGGACGGAAGAATGGCGCGAAATCACGCAGCCTCGGCGTCTCGTGGATCTCGCTCTCCTCGGCGAGCACCATCGAGGACAGATGCCAAGGAACGTGGAGTTTCTCGACCGCTTTGACGCCACCACGCAAATGCCCCATTCCCCGCGGCATGCTAAGGTCATTCTCACCGGCAACGGGGGAGGCGTGATCCTCGCCGGTGATGCGGTTATGCATCGACACGATCACGCCATCTTCAAAGCGAGCCCGCAGGCGACTGGTCTGAATCGTGAACGACCGCTCGCCGATGGTCACCCCTTCGCCGATGGTCACACCGTCCAGATCATCCGCAGCCGAGCTCGTTGTTACGCATAAGACGAACAGCGTCAGGGCCAGCGAGCAGGAAATAATTCGCGACGGTGTCATGTTCATGTAGTTGTTCCCGAGGTGAGGGGTAAGACCTCACCAGTATACCTAAGCAGGGTCGGGGAAGTGCCGTGATTTGCCAGATCAGTAATTCGTACCTTCATCCATCGGTGAACGCACGATTGCAGCTTCAGGCGAAACGGAGATTGCGGGCTTGTACATGATGTTCCTTGGGTTCCCTCACCGCTTCGCAAATTTCCCGGTCGAAGACAAACCCCGCTGAGATGGCAGCCCGCGATATTTGGAGGTCGTTGCGGCTGTCTTCCGTGCGGGTAGAATGGTTGGGAGCTATCCTTCGTGTTCGTCGAACGCGAGAATTGACACCACGAACAAGCGAGATAAACGATGAGTGATTCGAAACGAGATCCGATCACACGGCGTGAAGTCCTCAAGAGCGCAGCGGCCGTATCGGCGCTGGCGTCGTCCGGCGCGGCGGGGCTGTCCCAAACCGCTTCGGCGAGTGAACCTGCGCGCCAGCCGAACCTCATCAAACAGGAAAACGCCCGCCCCGGTGCAACGGACTGGCAACTCACCCGGGTCCGTCTCGATAGGCGAGATGGCTGTCGCTCGCGACCGATCGAGGGCTATTGCTCCAAACAGAGTGTGGCTGCGGGCGAGAAGCTTCAAATAATGGTCTCCACCGAGCCGGCCGAAAAGTTTCAAATTGAGATCTTCCGCACCGGCTACTATGGCGGACACGGGGCGCGGCTGATGACCACGCTTGGACCGTTTCAAGGCCATCTCCAGCCAACGCCCAAGCCGGATGAGCGGACGATGCACGAGTGCGACTGGGAGCCCACCACCGAGCTGACGATACCTGAGGACTGGCCAAGCGGTGTGTATCTCGGCCGGCTGACCACGCTCGTGCCCGCCGACCAGCGCCCCTACTGGCAAAGTTACGTGGTCTTCATTGTCCGCGACAATCGGCCAGCGGATATTCTCTTCCAGTGCAGCGACAACACTTGGCAAGCCTACAACGGCTGGCCGTACAAGTCGTCACTCTACACGCATCCCAAAGGCAACGGCCCCTGGGCGGACGTGAGTTTCGACCGGCCTTACGGTCGCGAGGCGCAGTATACTGGCATCGTCAACGACCCGCTTTCGGTCGGCTCCGGCGACTGGTTGACGTTCGAGTTCCCCCTGGCCTACTGGCTGGAACAGCAGGGCTACGACGTGAGCTACTGCTCCAATAGCGACCTGCTGACTCCCGACCGGGCGGGCAAGTGCAAAACCTTCATGAGCGTTGGCCATGACGAGTACTGGGACATTCGCCAATACCGGAGCGTCGAGGCCCTCCGCGATGCGGGTGTGAACGTGTTGTTTCTCTCCGGCAATTCAGTCTGCTGGGTCACCCCCTTCAAGTCGAGTACCGACGGTCGCGACAATCGGGTGATTTACCGCAGCGGGCCCTACGGTGGAACCCATCGATGGGCGGAAGACCGCAACAAGACGGAAGGGCCTTTCCCGGACCGCGGTCCCGATGAAGGCTACCTCATGGGGGCTCGGAACGTGCGACCGGTCAACGGCGGCGGTGACTGGATCTGCACGAAGCCGGACCACTGGATGTTCGCTGGCACGGGGATGCAACAAGGCGCCTCGATACCTGGACTGATCGGCTGGGAATTTCACGGCGATCCGCCAGCGGACCTGGCCGGCTTGGAGATCGTCGGCCAGGGGACGGCTTGGTCCGGAGGCGTGACTCCTTCGCAGTGGACCGCCACGATCTATCCCGGCCCGAAGGAGAACTACGTGTACAACGCCGCCACCATTTTTTGGGCCCAAGGCATGAGCATGCCACCGGGACACACGCTGCCCTGGAGCCACTGGAGTCGGCCCCACGGCCCGGACCCACGCGTCCAGCAAATGACGGCCAACTTGCTTCGAAGAGCGGGCTGCCAAGTCGGACGTCCGTAAGCGCGGTCGAGGGCAACGCCACACCGTCCCCGTCAACCATTCGCGTGCGGCAGCAGAATTCTTAGGCGATGATGTCCCGGATGACTTTGCCATGAACGTCGGTTAATCGAAAATCTCTGCCAGCGTATCGATAGGTTAGTCGTTCGTGATCGAACCCCAGCAAATGGAGCATGGTAGCGTGTAGATCGTGGACGCTGGTCGGATTTTCCACGGCTTTGAAACCAAATTCATCGGTGGCGCCGTGGACGGTGCCACCCTTGATGCCTCCGCCGGCCATCCAGACCGTAAACCCGTAGTGATTGTGATCACGGCCCAATTTAGCTTGGCCGTTGCCGCCCAGTTCAACCGTGGGCGTGCGTCCAAACTCGCCGCCCCACAGCACCAACGTGTCCTCGAGCATTCCACGCTGCTTCAGATCGGTCAGCAGCGCCGCGATCGCGGGATCCAATTCACCTGCCAACCGGCGATGATTGCTCTCAATCTTCTCGTGGTTATCCCAGGGCTGGCCCGCACCATGCCACAACTGAACGTAGCGCACACCTCGTTCGAGCAATCGCCGAGCGATCAGGGTTTGCCGTCCATGCACGCCATCACCATACATCGCTTGAGTCGCCGCAGTCTCATCACTGATGTCAAACGCTTCTCGTGCTTCATGCTGCATTCGAAAGGCGAGTTCGAAAGAGTGGATGCGTGAATTTAACCGCTCATCGAGATGCAGGGCGTGATGCTCGGTATTCCACTTGGCCAACAAGTCAAGTTGTCGTCTTTGGTCGCCACGACGGATTTGAGGATGCTCGATATTCTCCAACAATCGTCCCAGTTCTTGATGCTGGGAATCTATGTAAGTTCCTTGATAGGCCCCCGGCAGAAAAGCGGATTGCCAGTTTTCCGTATCCTTGATCGGTAGCCCACCGGGACACATGGAGATGAATCCCGGCAGATTCTGGTTTTCGGTACCCATTCCATACAGTACCCACGCACCGGCGCTGGGGCGGGCCTGAGCCGAATCGCCACAATTCATCAGCATCAACGATGGCTCGTGATTGGGAACCTCAGCCACCATCGACCGAATCACGGCAATGTCATCGATATGCTCGGCGGTGCGTGCAAACAGTTCACTGACTTCAATCCCCGATTCACCATATCGCTTGAATGGGAACGGTGAGGGGAACGCGGCACCCGTTTTACGTTCGGTCGTCAGTGTTTGCGACAGGGGTTTGCCGGCATGTCGGGCGAGTGCTGGCTTGGGATCAAAGGTGTCAACGTGCGACGGCCCACCATTGAGGAAAAAGTGAATGACTCGTTTTGCTTTCCCGGGGAAGTGCGTGGGTCGCGCCGCGAGCGGTTGAGCATCGCGAGACGGAGCACGGATCGGCGTCGGTTCCGCCATGACCCGACATCCATCGCTTTCCAACACTTGCATTAAACCTAACGCCCCCATCCCCAGGCCACTTCGCTGCAGTAGCTCGCGTCGATTGAGTTCAAACATACCGAAAACTCGTGTTTCAAAAGGACGTTAATGAACGAATAGAAACTCGTTCGTGCCTAACAAAATCTGCGTCAATTGTTCCCAAGGTGACAATGGATCGTTCGTCATCGTATCAAAATCGGCCTCCGAATCCCAACGAACGTCTGCCGCGTTCAACGAGGAAGTATCGCTGCCTTTTAACTCGGTAACGGCAATTTTCCATGAAAACTGATCGTAGCCCAGATTATCACCGATATCGACCAGGAAATCGACCGTTTCCCCGGCAGCCACGGATAACCTGTCGACGTTCATCGCCGCAGATTTTTGCTGCACCGTGGCCTGAGCAACGATGGACGATGGGGCCGACGATGTCAGGATAAACGCGCGAACACCATCTCCTTGGGGCGGCTCGTGAACGATCTCGGACTGAATTTGGATCTGCATGTCATGGGGTGCGGTCCAACGACGAACCGCCGCGTGGGCGCGATCGTTCCCTGGGTGCCCGCCTGCTCCATTGAGTTTCACCCACCCCAGCGTTCGATCTGGATACCCCGGACCGCCCTGCCATGCTTGGCCACTGAAATAGGGCAACAGGGTAAAATGCTCGACGACGTGGGATGCTTCGTCCAATTCGCCGTACCCATAGCTCCAATCCGGCGCGGTGGGCGGTAAGATGTCTTGGTTTTGCGGGTCCGCCGAATCAATGAAACGTAGCGCATCGCTTTGTTCGTTGGACGTCGGTTGGCGAAGCAAGACGGTTTGAAAAAGTGCATCGACGCGGTCTTGGGGAGACGCGGTCGCTCCGACGCTTGCCGATATCGCCCTGGCCCGCCGCAACACAAGCGGGTGGTTGAGAAAAAACAACGATTGTTGCGGGACGGTTGTTTCAGATCGCTTGGCAATCGAGAGATCCGGATTGGCAAAGTCAAAGACGCGGAGCAAGCCCGGCAGAAATTGGCGATCGACCAAACCGTAGATTGCGCGGCGCTGAGAGAAGGGAGGCTTCCAAAGCGTGTCGACCGGTTTGCCGCCGACGCGAAAATCAAGATCGTCGGTAACGGACAGGAACGAGTCACGCATCTCCTCCAGGGTGAGGCGGTGAGGCTGCCAATGCCACAACCATCGATTTTCAGGATCAAGCCGCCGGGCCGCCTGGCGGACGACCGAATCCTCGGGGCCGCGATCGGATTGACGAAACGTCGACGACAACAAAATGTGACGATGCAGCTCCTTCAAACTCCAATCGTTTTCGATCAACGTCGCGGCCAAATCGTCCAACAACTCCGGGTGCGACGGTGGCGGCGCACGAAGTCCAAAGTCGCTGGGCGTCGCGACGAGGGGATGTCCAAAATACTGACCCCATACGCGGTTGACGATCACCCGCGCGGTGAGCGGGTTTTGTGGATCGATGATCCGTTTGGCTAGCTCCAAACGACCGCTACCGTGCGAGAAGGGCTCCGGTGGTTCCGACGAGAACAAGGAGAGGAAGTGACGCGGGATGGTGTCCTCTTTCCGCAACGGGTTCCCTCGTCGAAACACCCGTGGTTGCACCGGAGTGTCGCGGTCGACCAAGATCCTCGCGCGGCGATCATTTTCGTCCGATTGGATGATCCAGCGATCGACTCGACCCTGCAACTTCCACAATTGTTGCGTGCTGTCGATGTCCATCATCAGTTCGTTTTCCACGATCGACCCGGGTGGGATTTCACAGGGAGAACCCAAGCCATGGAGCACTTCAACCAGGGCGGCGTCCAAGTCAGGCGCCGAACCGGTGGTCGATGTTGTGGTCGTCGTTGGTGTCACGGGATCACGTGGACCGTTGTTTTCCCGCGTTTCTTGAAGGCGAACGTTGACCTCGGTGAATAGCTTGCCATGGACTTCGACCATTTCACCGATGCTGTGCGGTGGGGTGCGGAACGCTTCGGCGACCAATGGATGGACTTGATCCGCGGTCGCGTTCCGCAATTGTTCGCAGATCAACCGTGATTGCTCGACAAACTCCGTCTCGGGAAGGTCCGCCAACGTAGCGAAACGATGCCAAGCGTAAAAAACCGGATCGTTCTGTTCCTTGGCGCCTCGCAGATATTCCTTCCAACGATGAACCACCGTGGGCAGTAAATCAGATTTCTGAAACAACTGGCCAAACGATTCATCTGGATACTTTTCCAGTTCAAACTGAGCCGCTAAATAGTCCGTGATCCGCTCGCGAACTCGATCCGCACACTCTTGGCGGACTTGACTCATGCGACTGTCGAAGGCTCGTTGTCGTTTTTTCAATTCAGCGACGTAGGCTGGATCAAGCGTATCGGTCTCGCTAATTGATTGCTCCCGTTCCAAGGAACTATCAAACACACCATAAAGGGAATAGTAGTCCGCCGTGGGAATGGGATCGAACTTGTGATCGTGACATCGCGCGCACGCGACGGTCAAGCCCAGCATCCCACGCGTGAGAACGTCAATGCGATCATCGATAATGTCGTGTTTGACCCCGAGGAACCGTCGGCCGAGCGTGAGGTATCCCATCGCGGCGAGATCTTGCGGCGATTGGGCGACCTGATCGGCCGCTAACTGCATGAGGAGAAACTCATTGTAGGGACGATCTTGATTGAATGCGTTGACGACCCAGTCTCGATAACTCCAAGCGTGAGTCCAAAAGCGTTCTTCACGCGCATAGACATATCCTTTGGAGTCCGAATACCGGGCGACATCCAACCACTTCCGCGCCCAGTGTTCGCCGTGTTGGGGCGAGGCGAGCAACCGATCGACCAAGCGGAAGTAGGCGTCCGGTGCGGGATCGTTGACGAAACGTTCGATTGCGTCGGCACTCGCCGGCAATCCCGTGGCCGCGTAACTTGCCCGGCGAATGAGCGTGCGACGATCCGCTTCGGGAGAGGGGAGCAATTGTCGCGTTTGGAGCGAGTCGATCACGAACGCATCGATCGGAGTTCGCGGCCACTTTTGGGCGAAGCGGTTCGAGCTACTCGGCGGTGGAGGCATTTTCGGTGGAACGATTGGCTGAAACGCCCAATGAGTTTTGGTTGGTTGCCCAGGGCCGTTCACGGATGCAGCCCCGTCTGGAGAGTCCCCACCCAAGGGCGAATTGCCGTCTTGGGAAACCGATCTCGAAGTCGGCCAATATGCTCCGTTGCGGACCCAATGCGCGAGCACTTCG
>JBDNIG010000072.1:0-2809 GCA_041688415.1 Rhodopirellula sp.
GCCAGCCAACGCTCCCAACCCGGTTTGAGTACTTCCACAACCTCGTCGGTAAACAAGAAGAACGGTGCGCAATACAGATCGCCGTCTGCTAGTTCAATCATCACTCCGGCGCATTCAAATGTGCGGGGTTCGCCTTTGAGTGTCTCCTGTGCCGACAATCCGATTGAATTGTCTTTGGAATCATTGAATTGTCTGGTTTCTTTTAGCCCCGCTGCGTACGCTCGAACTCCACCTGCAAATTCAGCAGTTCAGACCGCAATCGGTCGATCTGCCACTGCAAGTGCTGCATCGGGTCGGCCGTGATCTCCGGCTGTTCTGCTCGCTCCAACGCCAAACGCGCAAGTTGGACAGAAAGTCCCAACCGCTTGACTTGATCTTTGCGAAAATACGCACTCGCTTTAGTGGTCCACGCAAGTTGTTTCTCGGCGAGGATGACGTCGTTCTTAAGCGATTGCAAATGACTCTTGTGCAGGTCATGATCCGTGTGTTTTCCCGACTGCTCGACCAACTTCGCTGCGTAAGCAGCTTGGTTCTCAAGCCGCAGCATTGTCAACTTCGAGTTGATGTTGGGGATTCGCCGATTCGACTCCAGCGCGGCTTGCAGGTCATGCTCGGCAAGTTCCATTTTCTTGCGAAAATACCTAACGTCAATATCTGAGACGGCGTCATCTTCATGCGTTGGCTCCTGGGATGTCGCGATCGAAGCAGCGACCATGGATAACATTCCAATGACTAGGATCGCTACCATCCAGGTCTTCGCGCGAGATGGTTGCGACTTATCATCTGATCCGCATTTTCGGCACATATTATTGCTCCGGTTTAGTAGAGGGTGATTGATCATGAGTGCATGAAACGAATCAAATTGCTCGTTGGATGACGATGACAAACGAGATGCACTGTGCCTGATATTCATTCCAGTTGGATAGAACTATAGCTCTATCGTCAGTTAGATGACACCGATTTTTTCTCATTTCTTACTTTCCAGTCGGATCGAAGTTGGCGCACCGATCCTCATCTGAAAATCATTCCCGTCCCCTCCTTCTGGCCACAGGAAGGTGAAGACGATGTGGGCATCAGCCGGAAGTTCGTTAGAGGGCAAATCTGCGAACCAGCAACCGAGTCCTGTATCATGCATCTCCAGGTCATCCGTCGTCGCCCATCCATCAAAGCTCCAGTGGACCGTCGCCGCTTTGTCGGTGATGATCCGAAGCGTTTTTCCTTGAGGTATCTGTTCGGGCTGATGGGCGAACGTCCACATTTCAATCTGGCTGCTTGTTTTGGCTTCGGCGTAGCGCTCATAAACCGGCTCGATGCGGTCGAAACACACACCATCCTTGTGGCTGCGCACAAGCGACACGTACTCCGCGTGCGACCAACACAACGGCATGGCGGAACCGGTTGGGCTACCGCGTTGCATCTTCTCGTCCGGCAGATCATCCGCATCCCAAATCTGTTCCGGCAACATGCTCCCCTTGTTGGCAAATTTCTCGATGGTTTCGACGAATGGCATCGGATCGCGCCCGGCAGCCAATTCGTAGTGACCGCGTTCGCCGGTCAGAATGGGCCAGCAACGGCCTTCCCCCGTACCGTCGTAGGCGCTGCCGTCTGCTTTTTGACCATAGCCATCGTGATTGTAGCGCCGCCAACCCGGTCCTTGGGGCAACTCTCGCTTGAGCACTTGATCGATCACCGCTAGGGAATCGACGATCAGCGGGTCATCCGCGGCACGGACCCCCAGCCGAACGAGTTGGAGAAAATCGCCGCCGACAACATTACGGGCCGGATGTTTTCCACCGCCGTTGGCGACAAAGATTTCGGCTTCGTCAGGATTTGGCGCAGCCCCGGTTTGTTCGGGATTGGCGGGCGTGATGCGAACGTAGTGTCGCGGCTTGCCCTCCACCAGTTCGCCGCAAGTGGTGACCATCCATTCTTCCAGATGCGCCGAGAGCCAGTCGGAGTAATCAAGCAAAAAGTCCGCAGTGGCTTTGTCTTTTCGGCCGCGAGCAAACTCCGAAGCACACACGATGCTTGCGACGATCGTCGCCAGGGTCGAAGGCGAGTAGCCGGAATTCTCCTCCCAGCGTTCTTGCGCCGTCACCGGCCCGTGCAGAATCAAGAAACTCGCAGCCCGCGATACGAGCGTCCACGGATCAAACTGCCGCAGCGCATCGGCCTGCTGTAATCGCCAAGCCAGCAGAATCGGCACCGCCACTTCATCGAGTTGAATTCCTTTCCAGTAAGGCACACCGCGAATGGAACTGTTTTGCGGCAACCTGCCATCGGCTGACTGAATACAGGCCAGCCAGATCAGGGCGCGTAGCGGCGACTCGGTTTGCCCACAAGCCAGCAGCGCCGTAGCAGTCTGCACCATATCACGCGCCCAGACCAGATGATATCCACCCTGGTCGCTGTCATCCTTCGTATCGCCCCAGGGAATGCTCAGCGAGGCCACGAACGCACCTTGAAACGTCTTGTCCTCATGCGCCAGCAACACACACTGACTCCGGCACATCAGAGACCCGCCGTCTTTGGTGTGTGGGCTCCAATCGACCTCCGAGCTCGTCCGCTGCCATTGGCCGATGTACCGCTCCCGCTGATCGGCGAATGGAGTGGCGAGTGATTGCAGAAGGTGAGCGCAGGCGCTATGCGAATTGTGTCCGAAACCTACGCCTAGTCCTCAAACAAGCGAACGCTTGTTGAAGTTTTCTCAAAAGATAATAAGAAAACCCGAAATCTTCCGTGCTTTGCGGGGTTAAGTGAGTAGTAACAAACTCTAAGCCTCGACACACAAGGAAGATCTCAGGTGAAA
>JBDNIG010000516.1:0-9185 GCA_041688415.1 Rhodopirellula sp.
ACCAAGGGCGCGCCGCAGGTGATCATGGAACTGGCGGACAACGCCCAATAGATCAAATCGAACGTGGAAAAAGCGGTCAACGAATTTGCGGCGCGTGGTTATCGGTCGCTCGGCGTGGCCCGGACCGACCAGGCCGGCAAGTGGCAGTTCCTCGGCGTGTTGCCACTGTTCGATCCGCCCCGCGAGCAGGCCAAAGCAACCATCGAAACCGCCCAGCAAATGGGTCTACGGGTCAAAATGGTTACTGGCGACGCACTGGATATCGCTCGGGAGATCGCGGGCAAACTGGGACTGGGCCAGGACATCGTCGACGCCAGCGGATTCGGTGATGCGAAGCATCTCGAGGCGGCAGCCATGGCAGAGTTTGTCGAGAACGCGGATGGCTTCGCCCAAGTGTTCCCCGAACACAAGTTTCGGATCGTGAGCGTTCTGCAGGAACAGGGCCACATCGTCGGCATGACGGGCGACGGGGTGAACGACGCCCCCGCGATCAAGAAAGCCGACTGTGGCATTGCCGTTTCCGGTGCGACGGACGCGGCCCGGGCGGCGGCGTCCATCGTGCTGATGACACCCGGATTATCGGTGATTATCGACGCGATCAAAGAAGGCCGCAAAATCTTTCAACGGATGACCAGTTACGTGATCTACCGCATCGCGGAGACGATTCGCGTCCTGCTACTGATGACACTATCCATCCTGATCTTCAACTTCTACCCGGTCACGGCGGTGATGATCGTGATGCTGGCGTTGCTCAATGACGGTGCGATCCTATCGATCGCCTATGACAATGTTCGTTACAAGAACCGACCCGAGAGCTGGGACATGCGGCTGATACTGGGAATCGCCACGGTCTTGGGTGTGATCGGATTGGTGGCATCGTTCGGTATGTTCTATCTCGGTGATCGCGTCTTTCATCTCGACCGCGACGTGGTCCAATCACTGATGTATTTAAAACTCTCAGTGGCCGGGCATCTGACGATCTTTGTCACTCGCACGCGAGGCCCGTTCTGGTCCATTCGTCCCGCGCCGGTTTTATGGATGGCGGTACTGAGCACGCAAATGGTGGCAACTTTGATTGCGGTCTATGGCTTATTCATGACGCCGCTCGGCTGGGGATGGGCGTTATTCGTCTGGGCTTATGCGGTGGCGTGGTTCATTGTAACCGACCGTGTGAAGCTACTGATTTATCGGATTCTCGATCCAACTGCCGAGCCGATACTTGTAGGAAACCAAACATGAACCACTCAACTGAGCAACTTCCGCGGATCGTGAGATGCTGGCACAGCGATTGCAATGTATAGGGATTGCAATGTCTGTGAAACAGAGAACTGACGAATCCACTACGGTGACGGCACGTCTCTTGAAAACTACCACTCCTAAAGGAGACTGTCATGCAACTGGGAATGATCGGATGGGGGCGAATATGGTTCATCGCCTGATGGGGGACGGGCATGAGTGCGTCGTCTATGACCCCAACGCCGAGGCGGTTCAAACGCTGGTCAAAGAAGGTGCTAGCGGCGCATCCTCGTTGGATGAATTCATCAGCAAACTCAAACCGCCGCGTGCCGTTTGGTTGATGGTGCCCGCGGGTGTGGTCGATGCGGTGGCCTCTGACCTCGCAGGAAAACTGCAACAAGACGATATCGTCATCGATGGTGGCAATTCGTATTACATCGACGACATCCGTCGGGCAAAGGAACTACGTTCCAAGAACATCCACTATTTGGACGTCGGCACCAGTGGCGGTGTGTGGGGACGTGAACGTGGTTATTGCATGATGATCGGTGGCGATGATGCCGCCGTGCAACGACTCGATCCGATCTTCCAAAGTCTGGCACCGGGAAAGGGTGACATCCCGCGGACGCCCAATGCCGATCGCGTCGGCACAACCGCCGAGCAAGGCTACTTGCACTGTGGACAATCGGGTGCGGGCCATTTCGTAAAAATGGTACACAACGGCATCGAGTATGGCCTCATGGCCGCCTACGCCGAAGGGTTGAATGTGCTCAAGCACGCCGACGTCGGTAAATCGAGTCAGGACACCGATGCCGAAACGACACCGCTGCGCAACCCCGAACACTACCAGTACGACTTGAACTTGGCGGCCATCACGGAGGTTTGGCGTCGCGGTAGCGTGGTGGCATCCTGGCTGCTCGACTTGATGGCGATCGCACTGGCGGAGGATCCGAAGCTGGCCAAGTTCGCTGGCCGGGTTTCCGATTCCGGCGAAGGCCGCTGGACGTTGCAGGCGGCCGTGGAAGAGGGTTCTCCGGCACCGGTGCTCAGCGCGGCTCTGTTTCAGCGTTTTACATCGCGCGACGAAGATGAATTCGCGGATAAACTTCTCTCAGCAATGCGTTTTGAGTTTGGCGGGCATGAGGAGAAGCATGAGTAACACAGCCAATCATAAAGCGAATGAATCGATGAGCCGTCCGAACACGGAAGCACAAGTTACGTCGCCGAAGCCTTGTGCGATCGTGATTTTTGGTGCCAGCGGTGACTTGACCAAACGACTGCTGATGCCCGTATTATATAATCTCGCCACCAACGAATTGCTGCCGGAGAAGTTTTCAATCCTCGGCGTGGCAATTGATGAAATGGATACCGCAACGTTCCGCGAACAACTTGCCCGGGATGTTCGCGAAACCGCGACCCGCGAAATTGATGCTGGGGTATGGGAGACTGCGTTTGGCCAGCGACTGTACTATCTGACCGGCGACTTTGAGAGTCCAGAAACCTACCAGCGGCTGAAGAACCAGTTGACTGAGATTGACCGCGAACAGCAGACGGGCGGCAATTATTTGTTCTACCTGGCCGTCCCGCCCACATTTTTTGGAAAGATCATTTCGCAACTCGCGGCAGCCGGCCTGACGCATCAAGGTGATAGCGAGACGAGCGTGAAAACGAGCGAAGAAACAGCCTCAACGGTTTGGCGACGAGTCGTGATCGAAAAACCGTTTGGCCATGATCTGGAATCGGCCCGCGCACTGAATCGCGAGATCACGTCGGTGCTCGACGAGCAGCAGATCTATCGCATCGACCACTACCTTGGCAAAGAGACCGTGCAGAACATCCTGGTGTTCCGTTTCGCCAACGGCATCTTCGAGCCGATATGGAATCGCCGCTACATCGACGACGTGCAGATCACGGTGGCCGAAACGGTGGGCGTCGAGCATCGCGGTGCGTACTACGAAACGGCGGGCGCGATGCGCGACATGATCCCCAACCACATTTTCCAATTGCTGGCGCTGGTCGGCATGGAATCGCCCGGTTCGTTCGAGGCGGATGCGGTGCGAGATGAAAAAGTGAAACTACTGCGGTCCATCCACCCGCTGCGGGAAGAAGACGTGATGACCGACACCGTGCGCGGACAGTATGGCGCCGGGGAAGTCGAAGGTCAGCCAGTAGCGGGTTATCGTGAATCGCCCAATGTGGCGACCGATTCGCGCACCGAAACCTACGCCGCGTTTAAGTTGTCGATCGACAACTGGCGTTGGGCCGACGTGCCGTTTTATATCCGCACGGGCAAGTGCCTGCCAAGACGCGTCACGGAAGTCGCAATCCGGTTCAAGCGGGCACCATTTTTGCCGTTCCGCGACACGGCAGTGAAAGATATGCGGCCAAACATGCTGTTGCTGCGGATCCAGCCGGACGAGGGCATCTCGCTGGCCTTTGAGGTCAAACGACCGGGCATCGTGGTCGATGCTGATTCGGTAAAGATGGACTTCAGCTATGCCGCGCGATTCGGGCCCAACACGTTTGTTGGCTACGAGACGCTGTTGTACGACTGCATGACCGGGGACCAGACATTATTCAAGCGAGCCGATTTCGTGGAGGCTGGCTGGCGCGCGATCGCGCCCATCCTCGACGTGTGGAGCAACGGGCCAGCGAGCACTTTCCCCAACTACGCCGCTGGTACCTGGGGGCCCAGAGCCGCTGACGAATTGATGGGCAAAAGCGGCCGAGCATGGCGTTGGTCGGACACAACCCACAACCCACATGCGTAAGCGAGGGATTCACGCTGCCATCCCTCGCTTACGCGTCGGGTTATGAAAACGTGGCACTGAGTTATGCGGAATGAATTCCCAGTACCTGCCTACAAGGAACGACAAAGATGAATAAGACCATCACGACAACTCTCAGTCCTGCGCAGTTGGATCAACTGTCGATCAACACGATCCGTTTTCTGTCCATCGATGCTATCCAGAAGGCCAACAGCGGTCACCCGGGCTTGCCAATGGGTGCGGCGCCGATGGCGTACGTCTTGTGGACTCGATTCCTCCGCCATCATCCAGCCAATCCACATTGGTTTGACCGCGATCGGTTCGTCCTGTCGGCCGGTCACGGTTCGATGTTGTTGTACAGTCTGTTGCACCTGACTGGATACGACCTGCCGCTCGAACAGATTAAACAGTTTCGTCAGTGGGGCAGCATCACACCCGGTCATCCAGAACGCGGTATGACGCCGGGAGTAGAAACCACCACCGGCCCACTGGGCCAGGGTTTCGGCAACGGCGTGGGTTTGGCAATCGCCGAAGCGAATCTTGCCGACCGTTACAATCGGCCAGGGTTCGAAGTCATCAACCACTTCACTTATGGATTGGTCAGCGACGGTGACCTCATGGAAGGCGTGGCGTCCGAGGCGGCATCGCTCGCCGGACAATTGCAACTCGGCAAGCTGATTTATCTCTATGACGATAACTTCGTCACGCTCTCCGCTTCGACACAACTCACATTCACCGAAGACCGCGCCACCCGGTTCGCGGCGTATGGCTGGCATACGCAATCGGTGCCTGATGGTAACGACTTGGACGCCATCGACTGCGCCATTCGAGCGGCGCGGGAGGAAACGCGTCGTCCCTCGCTGATCCTGGTGCGGACGCATCTCGGTTACGGTTCGCCGCACAAGCACGACAAGTTTGCTGCGCATGGCTCACCGTTGGGTGACGAAGAAGTGAAGCTGACGAAGAAAAACCTCGACTGGCCACTCGCCCCCCCTTTCTTGATTCCTGATGAGGTCGAGCAACATTTCCGCCTCGCCGTCGACCGTGGGCAGCATGCGGAAACCAAGTGGAACGCGAGGTTCACCAGCTATGAACGACAACATCCCCAGCTCGCTCGCCAGCTCCGGCGACTCATCAACGGTGAACTTCCACCCGACTGGGCTGCCGATATTCCGCTGTTCCCGACCGATGCCAAGGGTCTGGCCACCCGCGTCGCCTCGGGAAAAGTGATGGCAGCGATCAGTCCAAAACTGCCGGGCATGATCGGCGGTTCGGCTGACTTGGATCCGTCGACGCACACCGCACTGAAAGACGCCGGCGATTTTGAAAACTCGTCTCGGGTGACGGGCGACTTGCAAGGTTCGGCGGGAGGTGGCTGGAGTTACGCCGGTCGCAATCTGCACTTTGGTGTCCGCGAGCACGCCATGGGCGCGATCGCCAACGGCTTGGCAGCGCACGGCGGCATCCTGCCATTCACCGCCACGTTCCTAACGTTCTCGGATTACATGCGTCCCTCGATTCGCCTGGCCGCGCTGATGGGTGTGCAGGTGGTCTTTATATTCACGCACGACAGCATCGCCTTGGGGGAAGACGGCCCGACGCATCAACCCGTCGAGCAGCTAATGAGTCTGCGGGCCATGCCGGGATTGACGGTCATTCGTCCCGGCGACGCCAATGAGACCGCCGTCGCCTGGCAAGTCGCGATCGAGTCGCGTGATCATCCGACGGCACTCGTACTGACACGACAAAGCCTGCCGACGCTTGATCGCACGCAATTTGCGCCCGCCAGAGGTCTCCGTCGTGGAGCGTATATTCTCGCCGATGCGCCTGAGGCGGACCCACAATTGATCCTGATCGCGAGCGGATCGGAAGTCAGTCTGATCGCCGCGGCACGAGAAAAGCTACGGCAGCAGAATGTTCGCGTGCGACTCGTGTCGATGCCCAGTTGGGAGTTGTTCGAAGCTCAATCTCGCGAGTATCGTGACTCGGTGTTACCACCGACGGTTCGCTCGCGACTGGCCGTCGAAGCCGGCGTGACACAAGGTTGGTCCAAATACGTTGGCGACCAGGGTGACGTGATCGGAGTCGATCGCTTCGGAGCGTCGGCGCCGGGGCCCGTGGTGATGCGGGAGTACGGATTCACGGTGGACCACGTCTGTGAGCGCGCGATGGTCACGATATCCAAATCAACAGGCCGCTAACGTCCAAACGGCTCACCCAGCCAACCCTCATCTTTGACGTTGACGGACCACTAGGTTCATGCTGTATCCGCTCCGCGCATGGGAATCACAATGTACATCCGTTTCAAAACGCTCCTGCTACTGACCTCGCCGTTGATCGTGGTCGTGGCGGCGGCTTACATTCAGTGGGGCGTCGTGGGGCTCCCGCAAATATCGTCCAGCTTCACGCCGACCGCTGCCAAAGCGTTCGAACCGGTTGGGTTCCCGGCTTGGCTGCGGATCACGCATTACGTGAACTTTCTGTTCTTGGTTTTGCTCGTCCGTAGTGGCTTGCAAATTCTGATGGACCATCCGCGACTTTATTGGGACGTCCACTGCACGCCGGGGACGGAGTGGTTGCGGCTGACGCCGATCGAGGTGCCGCAGGATCGTGTCTGGACGGCAAAAGACGATGCCCGTTACCTCACGCCGTGGATTGGTCTGCCCGGCTATCGACATTCCATCGGCATCGCGCGGCACTGGCACTTTTTGAGTGCGTTGTTCTGGGTAGTCAATGGCGCGATTTACGTCGCATTGCTTTTGTTTTCGTCGCACTCGCTTCGCCTCGTGCCGACCTCCTGGCAGATTATTCCCGACGCGTGGGCCGTCTTCGTTCATTACGCCACGTTTCACATGCCGCCCGAGCCGAACGCTTTTTATCATTACAACGCCTTGCAGCAACTGACGTACTTCGGAGTCGTCTTCATTTTGGCACCGCTAGCGATTGTGTCGGGACCTTCGATGTCGCCTGCGATGACGAACCGCTTCACCTGGTATCCGAAGTTGCCCGGCAACCGACAGATCGGGCGGTCGCTGCATTTCCTGGTCATGTGTGCTTTCGTCCTGTTCACCATTGGCCACGTCACGCTGGTTGCGATGACCGGGTTCGTGCGGAACATGAACCACATCGTCGTCGGCACAGACGACACCACCATGACGGGCGTGTACCTCGGTTTGCTTGCGATCGGTGTTGTCGTGGTGGTCAATGTTCTGGCCAACTGGTTGGCATGGCGGCGACCGCGATCGGTGCAGCGCGTCGCCAAAATGGCCATCACTCCCCTGATGTCGCTGTTTTTGAACCGTGCTATTCCGGTGGCGCAGTTCCGTCGCGAGGATATCTCGCCGCACTTCTGGGCCAACGGCAAGGTACCGACGAGCGAGGCGTGGACGGCGCTGGCCGCGAGTGGTTTCAACGACTACCGCTTGAAAGTAGGTGGCCTCGTGGAGAATCCAGTCGAGTTGTCGTTAGCTGAACTACGGGCGATGGACAAGCAATCACAGATCACGCTGCACCATTGCATCCAAGGCTGGTCCGGAATTGCCCAATGGGGCGGGTTGTCGTTGAGCGAGTTGATCAAGCTGGTCCGTCCACAGGCCGAGGCGAAAGCAATCGTGTTCCACTCCTTCGGCGAGGGCGTCGCGATTCATTCGGGCGTCACCGGCGTTGCCTATTACGATAGTCTCCCGATCAAGCATGCGATGGCCGCGCAAACGATATTGGCTTACGAGATGAATGATCAACCACTCAGTGAACTCTACGGGGCGCCGCTGCGTCTGCGGGTCGAGAATCAACTCGGTTTCAAAATGGTCAAATGGATTGAGTCAATCGAATTCGTTGAAAACGTACGCTCGATCGGCGACGGTGAAGGTGGCTTCGCAGAGGACCACGAGTTCTTCAGCGAGCTAGCCAATATTTGACGACGGTGTTCGACGGTGGCATTAACGCTGCATCATCTCTTGCATAAGGCACACGTTTTGAGCTTGTGGTCATTCGAGTGGCTACTAAGAGGAAGGGATGTTAGTTCTTCCAATTGGAGCACTCGGACGGCCCTATTTCTTCGCCATACCGCCAAGGTTCTGCGGCGATCGGAAGACTTACCTATGGTGATCGAGATTTTGGATAAGCCGCAGCGGATTGCCGCGTTCCTGCCTATTTTGGATGAGATCATGGACGAGGGGCTCGTGACACGGGAGAAAGTGCGAGTGATCACCTCCCGACATAGTGAAACGAAAAAAAGTCGTAACTCGAATGGTTTTGAAGGGAACGAGATGTGACGCTCACCGATCCAACGCCTGCTGCCACAACGGGTCGGCCCTGGGTGACACGAACCATCGTTGCGATCGTTCTCGCCACGTTCTTTTCGGACATGAGCCACGAGATGACGACGGCGGTGCTGCCGATGTGCTTGGCGACGGTCGGCCTCGGGCCTGCCGCATTGGGACTGATCGAAGGCGTTGCCGATTTTTTGGTCAGCATGTCAAAGCTGGTCGGTGGTTTCGTCGGGCATCGCGTCAAACGAAAACGTACTTGGGCTGCGGGCGGTTATCTGGTTACGGCATCGGCGTGGGAACCAATCTGCTGCTGGCCTTCTTGAGCGGGTCATTGCCGTGGCTGGTCGTCGCGATCGTGCTATCGGGTGTCTACATCGCCGTCGAGGACACACTGGAAAAGCCGTTGCTGCGGACTTACTTCCCAGAGAGCGCCGGAGCCTCGGTTTTGGGATTCTGGCATGTGCCAATGCCGTAGGCGACTTGGTATCGAGCCTGTACGTCGGCCTGTTGCTCCAGTGGGGCTTCACGATGGCGGCATTCGGCATCGCGGCGGCATTGGGAGCGGTGGGCTTGTGCTGGATGCTGTGGCTGGTGCGGCGGCAGTCGATGCTCAAAACATAACGTCATCCATCCTGTTGTCCTTTTCCTGCGCGGAATTTTGACAGGAAGATGGGTGACAGGAAGATAGCGACGATCACTGAACAATTCGACTTGGTTTTTGGTCAGTGACACGGGCGCACGATTTGCGTCGCGTGCACGATCGGCATGAGCGGCGGCGAAGATGGTAGCGACGATGCGTCCGGTGACATCGCATCGCGTCCACGCACTCCGGGCGACCCGCCACGTTGCAGAACAATCGCCCAAAATCGTTCACCAATTCACACCACGTCGCGGTGTCGAGGCCCAGCCG
>JBDNIG010000517.1:0-2865 GCA_041688415.1 Rhodopirellula sp.
AAACCCCCAAGCTGCCCGCTCGAGTCCCCCGGCGGATCTCTTTGCGAGTCTGATGTTTCTGGGCATCGAAGTCACAGACGCCAGCGAGCGTTTTTCCGAAATAGCGGATTTCGTAAGGCTGGACGCCGCTGCGGCCTTCCAACAGCGCATCACGATACGATTGCCAATCATTCCCATTCGGAGCAGTCAATCCGACTCCCGTAATGACAATCCGCTGATTGTCGGGCAACGAATGAACAAGCGGGGACGGCGAAGAATCAGACAGTGACACAGGGGGCTTTCCTGCGGGTTGAAACGGTAAAAACGAACGCGTGAGGCTACCTGTTTTATACAGAATTGACAAGCAGCAGCCCCACACGAGGCAGCACCCGCCCACCCAAATTAGTTGAAGCAAACCTCGTACCATTCCCTAGAAACACGACCTTTTGCAAGGGATACAGGGAAAATCACAGACCGAATCGCTGGCCGCTGCGTCACAAAGTGCGGCTAGAGTTCCGTTTCGGGCTGTCAATTTCCCAACCCGCCGCGTAAGATGTAACGAGGATTAGCAAGGGCGTCGAGCGTGATGACGCGATCTTTTTTTTGCATTTTTGGGCACCGACAGTACGATGAGGGACAGTGATGAACCAGGCTGCTTTTTACGGGTTCAACTTGGGAGGGCTGTTTTGTTTGACTTGTTCAGGTGGAGCAGTTCTCCTTTGTTTTTAGCAGTGGAGCCTCGATCCCCAGACGTTCGATGAGATCCCAGGCGGCATTAAACAATGGTAGGTTTTGTGTTGACGCACAGAGATCCAGTGCGTTGCCTTGCGAGCCACAGCGGTGACAGATATAGACCTGCTTGGCCGGATTGACCGCGAAGCTTTTTGACTTCGGTGACGTTGAGCCATGAACCGGACACGGACCACGGAGTATCGCATGGCTGGATTGGGCACTCCAATTCAATAACTCCAAGACGGCTGTCATCGAGACAAGCCTGCGAAGCTCGGAGAAGTTGAGCGGCGGACGTTTGGCGACTAGACTATTGGTCGTCGCGGTGACCACTTTTCGACTCGGTCTACGCGCCTGGCTGTGGCCCGCGACGTTTTCCTCTTTTTCCACTCTCTCAGCTTGCGATGTCGCTACTTCCGATGCAGGCAGTTCGCTTTGAGTCTCAAAGCCCTTGTCGAAATCGCAGTCTTTGCTCCACAGAGCGAAAACTTGCCGAAGCAGTTTCGCCATGCAGTGTCCGATTGCAGTGTTGTAGTCCTTTCCATTGGCCATTAGGCGCGCGAACAAAGCTTTCACGGGTGGGTTATGTTTGACGGCGCTTTGAGCTGCCGTGTAAAGCAAACGCCGCACAAGGTCGTTGCCTTTGCGGCTCATTCTGGTCGACTTTCCTGGTTTGGCGTGTCCCGTCTTGTCCGTCCCCGAGACATCAATCTCTTCGGGGAAGATTCCGAAGTAACCGATCAAAGCATTGGCGCTGCGAAAGCGGTCAATCGTGACCATCTTCGCGATCAAAGCCGCTTCGCTCTGGGGCCCGATTCCAGGGATCGAACGAATCCGGCGATGACCACCATCGGGCAGCTCTTTGACTGCATTTCCCACGATTTCCCCGAGATCACGTTGGGTTTGCAGCTCCCTTAAAATCGACTCCACCTTTTGCTTGATGAGCAGTTCGGTAGTGGGACTTCGATTCGATGCCGTTGACGTTTTAGCAGCCTCGTGAATCGTGGTGGCCCGCTGGTCATCTAGATAAGGGATTGCCTTGATCGAAGCGATTCGAGCGGCTGCAACTCGCTCAGCAGTGGGGTACTTGTGAAGTAATTTGAGAATCGCCACCGAAGAGATCTCTTTCACGATCACTGCCAGTTCAGGAAACGCTCTAGCAAGCATGTTATGAAGCTGGTTGATCAGTGCGGTGCGCGCCGATGCGGATGCTTCCATCTGGGCCACTGCATCACGAAGCACTGAGAACTCAGGCGGTGGTTGCCCAGTGGCTGACGGCTTTTCGACAATCGCGAACCTTGCACAAGCGAGACTCTCGATTGGATCGGCTTTGCGTTTGTCGTAATGAGCTTTGCGGTAAGCTTTGTTACGAGCAGGCTGACCGACGGAAACGAGGGCTTGCCAGTCTTGGGCGTTGAGCCACTGCAGGAGGTTCTCAGCGTACTGGCCAGCAGCGTCGACGTGGATGTGCAGCACGCAGCCGGGATGCTTCTGGCGGAGGGCTTCGATCGTCTTGGCCAACGATTGGTAACCGTCAGCACTTTCAGTGAAGTGCATGGCTTTCGCTGCGGTACGCTTATTCTCATCCATGAAAGAAACATGATGTCCATATCGGGCGGTATCGATGCCGATACCAAAGTGCTTAACGAGCACAGAGTTCATCTGAAAACTCCCAATTTAGGAACGGACAGAAAAGGCTGTCGCGAGACTCCCCGCGGATAGTTTGACCAGCAACGCTCGTGATAAAGCATGTCCAACCGCTGGCTGGCTGCTAAGATGTAACAAAGGCTCAGGTCAAAACTCGGAGGGAGAAATCTTACGCAAGTGGTCAAAGCCACAGCGAGGGTAAATCGCTCCTCACGAACAACCGCATACCATTCTAACTGGCCTGCTTTTTGAATATACGAGCGAGGAGAGGGCGACCGCGCAATTGCGGTGCCACAGATCCTCCCCTCGCTTAGGCTCGACCCTCCTTGAAAAGGGGTGTGAAGTGAGCGAAGCACCCACGCCGCAAGAATTAGTCGTCAATTAGACATTTCACGTCCCGACCGAAAGGAGACACTTATTTCACGACCATTTCTAAGCCCGCCGCCCGGGGGTGCATTTTTGCTTTACAATAGCCGTGGCGTCTTCCCCAGCACACTTCAAGTATAACTA